>NZ_KV794424.1:20147-115250 GCF_001808745.1 Streptococcus sp. HMSC057G03 | reverse complement strand
CTTACTGTCAACACTTTTTCTCAAAAAAATTTATTTTATTGAAAGTTTTTTTAAACACTGTTAACTTTCAGTTTTTAAATGGTATTTTTAAAATCCTTTAGATAGTTCTCTAGTTTCTTTTTCATTTTTGCTTTTCCTTGACATCTTCTGTTTGTTAGTAATGCTTCATATTGTTCTTTTTCTTTTACTGTTAATTTTTCTTTAAAATCCTTTAAAGAATCTCTTAGAACTACCAGTTCGTCTAAATACATTTTTCTTGATGAAATTCTGTGGCTAATTTCCCCAATTTCAATATATGGAAGTCTATTAATTTTTCTTTTATCACTTTCCTGTTGTCTTATTTTATCTTTAATATGATTTCTAAATTTTGTTTTGAAATATGTATAAAGTAATTCTTCATTTGTTTCAATTTCAGGATTCTTTTGATAAAGTTCAAACAGAGTTAGCTGACCTTCTTGTTCCCAATCATCTTTTTCCCATAATTGAATATAATATTCTTTTTCACATTTTCTTACGATATATTTTACTTTTTGATACATTTTATTAAATTCCATAAGCTCTCCTTTACTTTTATCTGTATTTTATAAAAATAAAGAAGCCCCTTGGACTTTTTTTCTATTCTGTACGTTTTTTTAACTATTTGGTTATTATTTTAACTATTTTGTTCAGATACACAAAAAAACTGCCACTTGGTGACAGTTTATCGATAGTCCGTACGGGATTCGAACCCGTGTTACCGCCGTGAAAAGGCGGTGTCTTAACCCCTTGACCAACGGACCATTTTTACAACATATTCTATTATACAGAATATTTTTACTCTGTCAACACTTTTTTAATAAAAAAAGAAGGAAATATTTTCCTTCTTTTAAATTAGTTGTTTTCTTCTAATTTTGACTTAATCTCATCATATGATAGAGGTTTTGCTTCTTCTTCTAATTCATGCTCTGAATTTTCGGGCATTTTTCCTGTTTCATATAATGATTTAATTTGGACACTATCCAAGGTTTCATATTTTAATAGAGCTTCGGCAATCAGTTTATGCGTTTCTCTATTTCCTTGAATAATTTCCGCAGCTTTATTACGGGCTTCATTCAACAGACCACGAACTTCTTCATCGATTTCGTAAGCTGTTTGTTCTGAAATCATTTTTTGTGGACTTTGGGCACCAAACATTGCATGATTTCCTTCATATTGAACCGGTCCAAGTTTTTCACTCATACCATATTCTGTCACCATTGCACGCGCCATTTGAGTGGCTTGTTCAAAGTCATTTGAAGCACCTGTTGTTTGCGAATTGAAAATAATTTCTTCGGCAACACGTCCTCCCATGAGCCCTGCTAATTGTTCTTTCATATCTTCTTTAGAAAGTAACATTTGATCTTCTTTAGGAAGGGCAATCATGTAACCGCCTGCGCGACCACGTGGAACAATGGTAACTTTATGAACCACTCGAGCATTTGATAAGACCAGACCAACGATTGTATGACCAGCTTCATGATAAGCAACCATTTCTCGCTCTTTTTGTGAAATCGTCCGATCTTTCTTAGATGGACCTGCAATAACACGATCTTCTGCTTCATCAATATCAGCAGCATCAATTACTTTTTTATTTCGACGAGCCGCTACCAAGGCTGCTTCGTTCAAAACATTTTCAAGATCAGCACCGACAAATCCTGGTGTCTGTTGAGCAACCAGTTTTAAGTCGACATCTTGAGCAAGTGGTTTATTCTTAGCGTGAACACGAAGAATCGCCTCACGACCTTTCACATCTGGACGTCCAACCAATACTTTACGGTCAAAACGGCCAGGACGAAGAAGGGCAGGGTCAAGAACATCAGAACGGTTGGTTGCTGCGATCACGATGATTCCTTCATTGCCTTCAAAACCATCCATCTCAATCAGGAGCTGGTTGAGGGTTTGTTCACGTTCATCATTTCCGCCACCAAGACCTACACCACGTTGACGCCCAACAGCATCAATTTCATCGATAAAGATAATGGCTGGGGCTGCTTTTTTAGCATCTTCGAAAAGTGAACGAACACGACTAGCTCCGACTCCGACAAACATTTCAACAAAGTCAGAACCAGAGATACTGAAGAATGGTACTCCAGCTTCTCCAGCTACTGCTTTTGCTAGAAGGGTTTTACCAGTTCCCGGAGGTCCTTCAAGAAGCACACCTGCTGGAATCCTTGCTCCTAATTTAGTAAAGCGTTTTGGATCTTTCAAAAACTCAACAACTTCAACAAGTTCTTGTTTTTCTTCCTCAGCTCCTGCTACATCTGAAAAACGAACTTTAATATCTTCTTTATTAGCAGCACGGGCTTTATTGCGACCAAAGTTCATTGCGCCTCTGGCACCTCCGCCACCGCCTTGGTTCATCATGGAGAAGAAGAAGAACATGACGATAACAAATGGAACAATTGAAGTGAGAATTGTTATCCACATGCCACTTGAGCTCTCACGCTTGATGGTGATTTCTGCTTTGTGGTCAGCTGCTAATTTTTGTAATTCATTAACAGTAATATCAGATGGAAGGATGACACTAGTAAAGCGAGATACTTTTTGAACACTCGGGGTAAAGAATTGAATCCCTGTATCTTCTTTTGATTCTTTTGCTTTATTATAGGTCCCTGCAATTTCAATCACACTACCATTTGGTTGGTAACTGATCGTTTTGACATTATCATTTTTAATTTCCTTGACCAATTCTGTGTAGTTGATTTGCTGACTTTGACCAACTCCATTACCCGCAAAAAAGTACTGGAATCCTGTCACAGCCGCTACAATAATCAACAAATACAGAAAAGGATTTCGAACAAAACCGTTGTTTTTTCTGTTATTCATCTAGTCTCCTCTATTTTGAGTACACTTCCTCATTTAATACACCAACATATGGTAGGTTACGATAATTTTCTTCATAGTCTAAACCATATCCGACAACAAACTCATTCGGAATCGTAAAGCAAGTATAATCTGCTTCGATCTCAACCAAACGTCCTTCAGGTTTATCCAATAATGTCGCAATCTTCACAGATGCTGCATTTCGTTCTTCAAAGAGTTCTTTTAGACTCTTGAGGGTTTTACCTGTATCGATGATATCTTCCACAAATAAAATATCTCTACCTGTAATATCCTGATCAATATCCTTGATAATATTAATAATACCTGAGCTTGCTGTACCACCATGATAACTTGACACCAACATAAAGTCTAATTCAATATGAGTATCAACATGGTTGATCAACTCTGCCATAAATGGAACAGAACCCTTCAAAATACCAACGAAAATAGGATTTTTTCCTTGATACTCTTTTGTTAGGGTTTCACCCAATTTTTTTGCTGCTTCTACAATTTCATCATGTGAAACCAATACTTTTTTTATATCTTTTTCTAACATGTTTTTACCTATCTATTTTTTGAATATAAAGACTATCTTTCATTATACCACTTTTTGAGGGCTTACTCAAATCACTCGTTACCAATCCCACGACTGAAAGAATATTATGATTCTGTTCTAAAATGAGAGCCTTTTGCCGAAGAGAAATTGGGATTTTATGATTGATAAACCACCGCCTTAATTTTTGATGGTGGCCATTAACAAGCAGCTGATCTCCTTCCTCTCGCCTTCTAATTAAGATGGGCGTTTCGCGTGAAACAGAAAGAATTTCCACATTTTTCCCTACTAATGGGTGGCCGAAAGATAATTTATAATTTGCAATCTCAAAGATATTCCCAAATTCTAACAAAAATGGGAGGACTTGGTCATCCGACTTTTGACTGATTTTTTGTATTTCAAAGAAATCATATTCTTGATGGAGTTCATAATTCGACTTTAAATAATGGACACAATTTCTTTTTTTTCTTAGTAAATCTAGTAATTCTTGAAATTGGACTCTACCAAGTTGTAAATCTGGAAATTGTGCCAGATACTCTTCTAATAAGAAAGACTGGACAGAATGAGAATACGTTCTAAAAAAAGCTAAATCCTGAATAGTAAACTCGCTAGTCAATTCTTTCAGTGCTTTGTGCCACTGAGTCACTTCCTCTGCTAAATAGCGAAGACTTGCTTGCATTTGAGGATTTTCTTTTTCAAATTCTGGAAGGTATTGATGGCGTACACGATTGCGAAAATAATCCTGTGAGGAATTACTACTGTCTTCAAAATGAGGAATTTTCATTAATTCATCTTTGGTAAAACTCAATAAAGGACGGATTAATTCACCTTTTCCAAATGGTTGGCGTACAGGAATGCCACTCAAGTGACGTAATTTAGTTCCTCGTATTAAGCGCATGAAAGTTGTTTCAGCTTGATCGTTTGCATGATGGCCTGTTACTAAAGCAGTACAATTCTCTTTCTCCATAATCTGTCTAAAAAAATCATAACGAAAGGTACGAGCTTTTGCTTCTGTAAAATCACCCAAATAGTGAGCAACGTGGATACGTGTCTTGCGCCTGTCAGCTAGTGTTCGAAGTTCTCTTTCTTCTAAATCTGATTCTGGTCTTTGTCCATGATTAACATGAGCGAGTACCAGTTGGATTTTCAATCGTTCTTTGTTCTTTTCTAAAAGTTCGTACAGATTCATTGAATCCAATCCACCCGATAAGGCAACTAAAACACGACGATGGGAAGTAAATAGATCTTGTTT
Organism: Streptococcus sp. HMSC057G03; assembly: GCF_001808745.1. Classification (NCBI taxonomy): domain Bacteria; kingdom Bacillati; phylum Bacillota; class Bacilli; order Lactobacillales; family Streptococcaceae; genus Streptococcus; species Streptococcus sp. HMSC057G03. Next base: position 110,604 of record NZ_KV794424.1, on the reverse strand, counting down.
TTCACAAAACTCTAAAAATCGCTTTTCCATTATTTCAATACCTCATAGATATCCTTTGAAATATTGGAAATCGTATCATAATTCGAATGATCTGTAAAAATGGCTATTACATAGGGTGAATTTGTATATACAATTGCAACATCATGTCTGAAATCATAGGCATCTCCAATTTTATGAGCAACTTTTACTGGAAGGTCACGCGCAATCCGTTGATCATCATATTTTGTAGAGGAGAGCGCATCAATAATAGAGCCATTTTGTTGATAGACAGCCTCCATGACATTGCCAGCCATTTCAGCGGATGCTTCTCTTTTTTCAACATCCCAATGTTTCTTTGCAATCCTATCCAAAGTTTTTTGGAATTCTTGATCTGATTGATGAGTGACATAATAATTCAAGATATTATGTCCAACATTATCTGATTCTTTTGCAATCTTATCTACCAACTCTTGAACACTGTATTCTTTTCCATCGGGTGTTTTTGAAAGGCTACCACTTCCTTCTGGTTCATAGCCTCCTTTGAAATCATTTACTTCTGGAATATATTTGTAGGTTGTAGTTGGGGAAATGGCTTTTTTATTGAGCTGTTCTTGGACGTAGTACAAGTATGGTAATTTCGTTACACTGGCAGAATACATTTCTTTTTGCGGATTGATTCCAGCAGTATTTCCAGTCTCTAATTGTTTTACATAGATTCCATACGAAGGAGAATTGTATTTACTATTTAACAAGTCCTGAACTTTTTCCATTCGATTATCTTTTTCAGTAACGAATGCTTTGTTCACCCAGCCCTGACCTTCAATCTCCACAAACTCATCTCGTAAAGTCTTAGCTGTACGTAAGACTGTCACTTTTGTATAAGGAGAAAGAGGTGTACTTTTTTCTTTTGCACCATTTATTAAGGGTCGGTCGTACACTTTAAAACCAGGTTTTAGCCACATTTCTTGTTTTTTTTCTTGTGTTTCTTGCACAACATCAGAAAAAATGACAGAAGAATCTGCTAATACATATCCTTTATCTGCTATTTTAAATACAGCTTTCCCTTCATCATTTACAAAGAGTTGTTCGATTGTAAACGGTGTGTTGGGAAGAATTTCTCCTTTTGCTTTTTTCAACTGAGGATCAGAAAAAACAGAAATTTTGCGATAGACATTAGGATTCGCTGGAATTGAAGAAAAATAAAGTTCTGATGGATGAGCCATTGTCTGAGAAGACTCAGACTGCTCGATACTCGCTGCTTGAGACCCAATAAATAAAATTGGAACTAACAATAGGAGCAGAAATCGTTTAGACACCTGTATTCCTTTCCTTTTCATCCTTTTGAAGTTTAATCATTTGGTTTTTCTTTTTTAATTCCTCTAATTTTTCATCCGAAAATTCAAGGAATTGTTTAACTGTTTGTAAGATATTTTCCATCGGTTATTGGGGGAGTAAATCTGGGATGGTATAAACATATTCACCATCTTTTGAAAAAGAATACTTAGCGCGTGCATATTTTGTTGCATAATCATCGTCTTTTAATTTTTTAGCGATGTCTTGTTGGTATTCTTTTTGTTCACTTGTTTCTTTATACTCTTTTTCCAACTGTTTGTATTGTTCTTTTTTATCTTGTAGCGATTGATAGCTCTGGGCTAAATTATAAGTTGGAAGAATAAATAGTAACATGACCAATATCAAGACGAGTCCCAGAAAACGATTGCGTTTTTTTCTTTCTTCTTCTAAAAAACGTTTTCGCTGACTTTCGTCTTTGATATATTTATTGTTCATTTGAACGATATTTTTAGGCATCTTCTTCTATCCTTGTTTCACTAATTATTTCATACATTTTGGATGCATCTTCTTTTTTTGTACTATCCAACATTTCCAAGACTTTAACCGTCAATACTTTATTTCCAAAACGAACTTCAATTTGATCATTCACTTTCAAATCCGTTGAACTTTTGGCTAATACTCCATTGACTTTGATTCGTCCTTTATCTGCAACTTCCTTTGCAACAGGACGACGCTTAATAATGCGAGAAACTTTTAAATATTTATCTAATCTCATACTGTCACCTCTAACATAGTATTGTATCATTTTTTATACATAAAATGCGAAAAATGAGCTAAGAACTGCTAGTCCTTTTCTTTTTCCTGTTTAATTTCCAATAAGGTTTGACCAAATTGCTTCAGAGCTTCCAAAATTTCAAAATCTTTCTTATTTCGAATATCGAAGATCACTTCAATCAATCCCTTTTCTTCTGCAATCTGTGCCTTTAACTGTGTCATTGACAGAGCTTTGAAATAATCCTGTGTTAAAAACAGTTGTTTGGCAATAGGTTCAAATTTTACTGTCACTTTTTGTTGTTTTCTCTCAACAAGACGAACAAAGACTTGATCCAAGTAAGCTTTCACTAAACCAATTTCAAGTAGGTAGGCCACAACATCTGGGTATTCTCCAAAACGATCGATCAATTCATCTTGCAAATATTCATAGTCCGTCGCAGAATTCATTTCACGAATTTGTTTGTAAATTTCAATTTTTTGACGTTGATCTGAAATATATTCATTAGGTAAATACGCATCTATTTGCAGGTTCAACTCTGCATTGCTCTTTTGTCTACGATGCTCTTGGCCTTGTTTCTTAGCAATAGCTTCTTCTAACAATTGAGAATACATTTCAAAACCAACTGAATCGATGAAACCAGATTGAGAAGCTCCAAGGATATTCCCTGCTCCACGGATCGATAAATCTCGCATAGCAATTTTAAATCCAGACCCCAACTCAGTAAAACCTTTAATAGCTTCTAAACGTTTTTCAGACACTTCTGTAAGAGATTTGTCTGGGCGGTACATCAAATAGGCATAAGCAATTCGATTGCTTCGTCCCACACGACCTCTTAGTTGATAAAGCGTTGAAAGCCCCATATGATCCGCATTTTCAATAAAGAGTGTATTGGCATTTGGAATATCCACACCTGTCTCAATAATGGTTGTCGTCACTAAGACATCGTATTCGCCATTAATGAAATCCAACAGGGTATTTTCCAGGCGAACTTCACTCATCTGGCCATGAACAAAGCCAATCGAAGCCTCTGGAATCAACTCTTTTAATTCAGACACCTTTTGTTCAATTGTATCTACCTTATTGTAAAGATAATAGGCCTGTCCTCCACGATCCATCTCCCGCAACACAGCATCTCGAATAATAGTTGGATTGGTCTCTAGTACAAAAGTTTGCACAGGATATCGATTGGTAGGAGGTGTTTCAATGACAGACAAATCTCGAATTCCTAGCATAGACATATGAAGAGTTCGAGGTATAGGGGTAGCTGTCAAGGTAAGCACATCCACCTTTTTTTTCAATTCTTTCAAGGTTTCTTTGTGCTTCACTCCAAAACGTTGTTCTTCATCTATCACGATTAAGCCTAAGTCTGAAAAAACAACATCTTTGGACAAGAGCCGGTGAGTTCCAATAATAATATCCACTCGTCCTTTTTTCAACTTTTCAAGCGTTTCTTTCTGCTCTGCCTTACTCTGGAAACGACTTAAAACAGCAACTTCTACTGCAAAAGATTCAAAACGCTCCTTAAAATTGGCATAATGTTGTTGGGCAAGAACAGTGGTAGGAACCAGCACTGCTACTTGTTTATGATCATTTACTGTCTTAAAGGCTGCTCGCATAGCGACCTCTGTTTTCCCAAAACCGACGTCTCCAACCAGCAATCGGTCCATCGGACGATTCGATTCCATATCTTTTTTAATTTCTTCAATGGAGCGCAACTGATCATCTGTTTCAATATATGGAAAATCTTGTTCAAAAGCTTCTTGATTTTCATCATCTGAAGAATAAGCAAAACCTTCTAATTGACTACGCTCTGCATAGAGTTTTATCAAATCATCCGCAATGTCCTCTACCTGGGTCTGAACCTTTTGCTTCGTTTTTTGGAAACGCCCATCATTTAACTTGTTAATTTTTGGCGTTTTTCCATCACTTGCAACGTATTTGGACAACATCTGAATCTGATCGACAGGAATCGAGATGCGATCTCCATTTTGATATTGAATGGAAACATAATCACGATGGACACCCGAAATTTCAATCGTTTCAATTCCCAAATATTGACCAATACCATGAACTTGGTGAACAACATAGTCCCCTTTTTCCAGTTCATTATAATTTTTTAGGCGTTCAGCATTGGAAATATTTTGCCTGCGAATCTTTCGTTTGATCTTTTTCTGATAAATCTCTGATTCTGTAATGTAGACAATTTTTTCATCAACAAATTGGAAACCGTGAGCTAGTCCTCCAACAACTAATTGACTAGCTTGAGGGATGATCGTATCCCCATCAATATAATCTAATCGAATTCCATATTCTTCTAAATTTTTATGGAGCTGTTGAAGATTGTGATGAGAAGTTGCTTGGACAATAACAGTATAGTTTGATTTTCGATACCGTTCAATTTCCTCTTTTAATAAATCAAATTGTCCAAAAAACTCCTGCATGGGATATTGATTGAATTGATACAAATGATCAAACTTCAAATTTCCCAATCCTTTTTGAAAGTTTGAAAAATAAGTTGCAGGCGTATATTTTCGTAATGTTGTACTGGTGTCTGCAAAATACACTTGGCGAGAAGAAGCTCTATTTTTATGTAAATCTTCCGTCAAGAGATTAGCTGTATCTAGTTCAAATCTCGCTATTTGATCTGCTATTTTTTGATAATCATCCAGAAAGACAGGAGTGTGTTTAGGGAGATAATCGAATAAGGTATATTGCTTTTTGTAAAAGAAACTAATAAATTTCCTAAGATCCGGATGGAGTTTCCTTTGAGAAATATCTCCCAGAATTTCTGCTAGATAAGATTTAAATTCTTCATTTGCACTCTGTTCTTGCAATTGTTCTATTTGCTGCTGACCACGTATAAAATCTTCCTCTTGCAACAATAGATCACTCACTGCCTTCAGTTGAACTTCTTTAACATTTTCAACAGAACGCTGGCTTTCTGGGTCAAAGATTCGAATTCCATCAATCTCATCTCCAAAAAATTCAATCCGATAGGGTTGGAGTTGGTCGATCTCAAAGATATCTAAAATATCTCCTCGTAGACTAAACTCTCCCTGTTGCAAAACTTGACTCACCTTTTGATAGCCAATCTTTTGTAATGTTTCACTCAGAGTAGTTAAGTCTATTTCTTGACCAACCTTCAATTTAAAAATACTAGATGAAAAAACTTTAGGAGAAGGTAATAGTAGTTTTATACCACTCACATTGGTCACAAGGATGCCTTGACGATCTTCTTGACATAAAAAGTTCAAAGCCTCTAATCGTGCAAATTGCCTTTCTTGTGAAGCAAAAACAAATTCTGCTAAAGGGTTATCATCTCCCAAAAATGTATGAACTTTCTCTTCTCCAAGTAAGGCAATAAAATCACTAGCCAATCGTTCCGCTTCGTTATAACTGGAAGTAATGAGGACTGCTTTTTCAATAGAATCAAAGGCTGAAGCCATTACAACAGCTTTTGTGGTCGCAGACAATCCTAAGATCAATTCCCTATTATTTTTTTGTAAACCTTGTTGCCAGGATAGAAGGTTGGAGTTTTGACTCACTAAATCAATTACATTCATCTACTTACCCGTTGTATTTCTGCATGCTTCTTTCAAAATTTTCTTCTACCAAGTAATCATTAACCGCTTCTTCTACTCGATCGATTGTTTGTAGAATGGTGATGTAATCGTCTTTATCAAATTTTCCTAAGACATGATGAACCACTGACATGCCCTGCTTAGGTCTTCCAATTCCAATCTTAATTCGATAAAAAGTCTGAGTTCCAATATGATTAATAATCGATTTGATTCCGTTATGACCTCCCGCTGATCCTTTCGCTCGAAGACGAATCTTACCAACTTCCATATCTAAATCATCGTAAATAACCAAAAGATCTTCAATATCCAGACCATAATAAGTCAGAAGGGCATGGACTGCTTTTCCACTCTCATTCATGAAAGTGGTCGGCTTTACAAAATAGACCTTTTCTCCATTCAAAAATGTTGAGGCGATATCAGCTTGAAAAATCTTATCATGGGAGAAAGTAAGATTTAAAGACTTTGCCATTTGATCAACTAACATAAAGCCTACATTGTGTTTGGTTTCAAAATACTTATCACCTGGATTTCCCAATCCAACAATTAATTTCGTCATCTCTTTCCTTTCAAAACACTAAAAGGGTTGGAAATATTTTTTCCAACCTTTACATCTTTTTAACTCTCTTATACATTAAAACGGAATTCCATGATGTCGCCATCTTGAACGACATATTCTTTTCCTTCTTCTCGCAAGCGTCCTGCTTCTTTTACAGCTTTTTCAGAACCGTATTTGACCAAATCATCATAGGACATAGTCACGGCACGAATAAATCCTTTTTCAAAATCGGAGTGGATGATTCCAGCTGCTTGAGGAGCTTTCATGCCACGTTTGAAGGTCCAAGCACGCACTTCTTTTTCACCAGCTGTGAAATAAGTGCCAAGTCCCAACAAGTGATAAGCTGCACGCGTAAGTTTATCAACTCCAGACTCTGTTAGGCCAATCGCCTCTAAAAATTCTTGTTTATCTGCATCATCTAGCTCAGAAATTTCTTCCTCAGCACGCGCAGAAATCACCACGACTTCCGCGTTCTCTGTTGCCGCAAAGTCACGAATTTGCTTCACATACTCGATAGAATCTGGATCCGCAACAACATCTTCATCTACATTAGCTACATAAAGAACTGGTTTGGTAGTCAAAAGGAAAAGTCCTTTCACCACTTTTTGTTCTTCCTCAGTGAATTCAATGGTCCGAGCTGATTTACCATCTTCAAGAACTGGTTTGATTTTTTGTAGAACATTAAATTCCGCAACAGAATCCTTATCTTTTTGTGTACGAGCGATTTTTTCTACACGCGCATAGCGTTTATTGACAGACTCTAAGTCGGCTAAAATTAATTCTAAATTGATGGTATCAATATCTGCCAGTGGATCAACAAAGGCATCTTCACGACCTTGCTCCCGCATGACATTTTCATCATCAAAAGCACGTACCACATGAACAATGGCATCTACTTCACGGATATTGGCCAAGAATTTATTACCAAGTCCTTCTCCCTTAGAAGCCCCTTTCACAATCCCAGCAATATCTGTAAATTCAAAAGTAGTCGGAACTGTCTTCTTAGGAGTAATCATTTCCGTCAATTTTTGGAGGCGTTCATCTGGAACTTCTACCATCCCAACGTTTGGATCAATGGTTGCAAAGGGATAGTTTGCGGCCTCTGCTCCTGCTTTTGTAATTGCGTTAAATAGGGTTGATTTACCAACATTTGGTAACCCAACGATACCTGCTGTTAATGCCATTTTTCTTTTTCTCCGTTCAAATTTCAATCTCTTTCATTATAACATAATTCAAAAGACAAGTGATGAAAAATGAAATATTTCATCACCTTTGAAACTAGATTTTTTCATCAAACTGTAACGTTCTAAAAAGATAAATATGGTATACTCTATTTAACAATGAATAAAGGAGTTTTTCAGATGAAAAAACAAATATGGAAATCTATTTTTCTTTCTTTAATCGCTATCTTTCCTCTCTTTCTTCTTGGAGCTTGTGGACAACAATCTGTTCAAAAATCCTATCTTCAGGCAATCAACCAAGAAAAGAAAACAGATGTTCGTATTACACTAGAACATAAAGGTGATAAAGCGATCAGTAACCAAACCACCACTACTATTTATTACAAAGAGGCGGGAGTTACGAAAGATCAATTAAAGGAAATGATCGATAAATATGATGAAGAATACAAAGATGTCAAAGGATTCACACATTCTGCTGAATATAAAGATGATTATTTGGTTGAAAAAACAACACTAAATTATGAAAAGGCAGACTTAGATCAGCTAATTGAAAAGAAATTAGTAACGACACAAAAAGATAAAAAAGTCGACTATATCAGCTTTAAATCAACTTTTGATATGATGAAACAGGGTGGTTTCAAAGAAGTTAAAAATGGAAAATTTGAAGAATTAAAATAATCGAAAAGGTTCGGTCACATAAGTGACTGAACCTTTTATAGTACTTTCTTCATTTTCTGTTCGAAATCATGGCGACTCATCATGACCACATGATCACAATTGCTACACTTGATTTTTATGTCTGCACCAAGTCGCGTAATTTCCCAACGATTTGCCTTCTTGCCTGTTTCTTTAATCACACAAGCGTGAGGCTTTTTCATTTCTACAAAATCACCTAACGTATACATGATTCACCTTTGTTAATTTGTGCGAACTGGAGTAATCAATTGAATGAACCCTTGTTCATTTCCTTCTGGAACCAATGTAAACGGTCTAACAGAAGAAATAAAACGAATAACAACTTGTTCACTGTCAATAGCTTTGAGCGCTTCAATCAAATAAGTTGGATTAAAGCTAATAGACAAATCCTCTCCTGAAACGGCGCTCGTATCGATCTCTTCATTTACTCGCCCAACTTCTGGTGAATGAACGTGGGAAGAAACCACTCCATTTTTGAACTCTAATTTAACCGTTCCGTTTTGAGTAGCATTTGAAAGAAGACGAGCACGCTCCATTGCAAATCGAAGGTTGGCCACATTGAAGGTTGCTTCTGTATTGAATTCTGTTGGAATGAGACGGTCTGTATCAGGATAATTTCCTTCTAGCAAACGGGTATAGAAACTAATGTGTTCACTTCTAAAGAGAATTTGATTGTTAGCAAAGAAAACCTCAACTGTTTCAATATCATCAGAAAAAACAGAGGTGAATTCACGAAGAGAGCGACTTGGGATGACAACATCAAAGTTATCTCCATTTTTCTCCAGTGTAATCACTTTTTGACTCATACGGTGAGAGTCTGTTGCTACTGTTTTTAGCTCTTTATTATCCGATAGAACAAAGTGAACACCTGTCAAAATTGGCCGACTTTCTTGTACACTTGCTGCAAATGCTGTTTCATTAATTAATTGTTTTAATAATTTTGTTTCCAAAACTAATGGATTACTTGCAGCAATTTCTTGAATACGTGGATATTGATCCGCATCTTTTCCTTTAAGTGTAATTTCTGATTTTCCACTTATTAAAAGAACCTGTTTTTGTTCAATCTCTTTAAAATCTAAAGTAACATCTGGTAAACTTGAAACCACATTAATAAAGAAAGTTGCTTCCAATAAAATAGAACCTGGGGAGGTCACTAGTAAACCAGCATTTTCGTCTTTGATAGAAATAAAGTTTTCGATTGAAATTTGGCCATTCGATCCTGATAAGGCAACTCCTTCTGGAGTGACATCAATTTTAATCGTGGAAAGGATTGGAATAGCATTTTTTGAACTGATCGCTCTTTTGGTAGTATTTAGTGCTTGTAAAAATAAAGTTTTGTTAATAGAAAAATTTATCATGGTCATTCCTTTTATTTATTTTATGATTAGTAAGATAATAGTAATAGTAGATTGTGTGGAAGTTGTGGAAAACTCTCAGAATCCTATCTATGACTTAAAAAGTTACTTGTTTAAAAATTGTGCATAACCCTTAGAAGTTTAGAGGAAGTTATCCACAGATTAATTTAACTTTTTCTTGATACTTTGAATTTCGAGTCGTAGATTATCATCTGTGTCGACCATACTTTTAATTTTTTCATAAGCATGAATGACAGTCGTGTGGTCTTTTCCACCGAATTCTTTTCCGATTCGAGGAAGTGAGTTGTCCGTCATCTCTCTTGAAAGATACATGGCCACTTGTCGTGCTAGGACAATATTCTGAACTCTTCGAGAACCTTTGATTTCTTTTACACTGACTCCATAAAAGGCTCCAACTGCTTCCTGAATTTTTTCAATGGGGATGACAAGCGTCTTGCTATTATCATTTTTACGAGCTCGAATAGCTTCAGCTGCAACATCGATCGTAATTTCTTTTAGTTTCTTCACCTTCGCCATTAAAGAAATATCATTTAAGGCACCTTCTAAGTCTCGGACATTTGAATCAAACTGACCAGCTAGATATTCTAGTGTGTCATTAGGAAAAATATAGTCTAGATCTTCAATTTTATTCCGTAAGATGGCAATCCGAGTTTCAAAATCAGGTGGTGTTATATTTTGCGTTAGTCCCCATTTGAAACGAGTAACCAGCCGCTCTTCAAGACTGTCTAAATGATCCGGACTTCGATCGCTTGTTAGAACAATCTGTTTGTTGTCGCTATGGAGGGCATTAAAGGTATTAAAGAATTCCTCTTGAGTCGTGACTTTTTTCCCGCCGAGTGACTGGATATCATCGATCAGTAAGAGATCAAGACTTCGATAGGTATTCTTGAACGTCTTCATTTCTCCTAATCGAAGGTGTTCTAAAAATTCATTAATAAAGGTTTCTGCTGGGACATACTTAACCCGTGCGTTTGGAATATTTTCTAGGATTTGATTTCCAATTGCGTTCAATAGGTGAGTCTTTCCAAGCCCTGGTCCACCATAGATAAAGAGAGGGTTGTAAGTTGTTGCAAGATTTTCAGAAACTGCAAGCGCTGCTGCTTTCGCCCAAATATTTCCATCCCCTTGCACAAAATTATCAAAGGTGTACTTTGATTTCAGACCTGTATCAATTTTAGGCAACGGTTCGGTTGTTAAGCTAGCTGAAGATAATCTCCTACTCTCACTGCTATGACTACTAGGAATTTCTTCGGTATCTTCAAAAACGAAATGGAACTTCAAATCTGTATTGTAGACTTCAAAGCTGGCTGTGATCAAAGCATTTTTTAGATTTGTTTCCCAAAATAATTCTTTATAATTTCCATCAAGATAAATGGTAGCCGTTTCTCCATCGATTTTGACTAATTTTGAATCGGCGACAAAAAAATCATAGGCACTATCTTTTAGTTGTAATTGGGCTAATTCTAAAAAACGAGACCAAAATTGCTCTTCTTGTGACACTATCAGACTTCCCTCCTTTTCTTGAATTGTATCAAATCATACGTACTCCTATTCTACCACAAACAAAAATAGTTTTCCACAGGCTAAATTTCATGAAATTAAATTATAGTTTTAAACTTTTCCACAAGTTGTGGATTTAAATTCACATTGTTTTTAAAAGTTATCCACAAAGTGGGGATAACTAGAGAATATCCTTATTTTTCTGCTATTTACAAAAGATTTTTATGGTGGAAAAGCTTGTCAATACAAAAAATAAAAATAACAGCCTTATTTAAGGCTGTTGATAATTCGTTGGTATTCATCAAGACTGGAAAAAGAAATTTGGATAGTTCCTTTATTTTGAGAAGAGGAGTGTATCGTCACATCTGTTCCTAATATTTTTTTCAATCGCTGTTCCTCTTCCAGTAGGAAGCTCTCTTTTGCTTTTTTATTTTTCTGTTTTCTTTTTGAACTGATCTTGCTTTCTAATGTTCGAACATTTAAATGATCCTGTTTGATTCGCTCCAACCAAAAGCGCTGCTCTTCTTCATCAAGAGGAACAAGAACACGCGCATGAGCCGAAGAAATATCATTTTGAATGACTGCTTCTTGAACAGAGGGAGCTAGATGTAACAAGCGAAGCATATTGCTGATATAGGGTCTAGATTTCCCCATAAATTGAGCGATTTGGTCGTGCTTATAGCCATGATCAACGAGCTTCTGGTAGGAGATGGCTTCTTCAATTGGATTGAGATCTTCTCGTTGAAGATTTTCAATAATGGCTTGTCGCATCATTTCTTGATCCGTTAACTCTTTAATAATCGCAGGAACAAGCTCTAATCCAGCAATTTTTGAAGCTCTAAAACGTCTTTCACCTGCAAGCAATTCAAAACCAATTATTGGAGATTTTCTGACAATAATGGGTTGAATTAAGCCATTTTCTTTGATTGACTGAGCCAGTTCTTCTAATTTTTCTTGATCAAATACTTTTCTTGGTTGGAAAGGATTGGTTCGAATGTCCTTTACCGCTATTTTTTCTAATTTTTCCATCTTATGAATAGAATAACACACCTTTACAAATTCGTAAAGGTGTGTTTACAAGTATGTCAAGAAAGTGAAAGTTAATCGCTCAGATCCTCAGTTGATTTTGTCAACTTGATAGAAGTTGTTTGTTGTTTTCCATCACGATAGAATGTGACCTTGATTGTATCATTGATTTGGTGAGAATAGAGGGCGGATTGTAAATCTGCCGTTGACTCGATATCTGTATCATCGATCTTTGTGATGACATCATAACGTTGCAATTTATCTGAAGCAGGCATATTTTCAAGTGTTGAACGAACTAGTACTCCTCCAGAGATTTTTTCAGGAAGTTTTAATTGGCTTAAATCAGAAGTTGAAAGGTTGGATAAATCCATCATTTGGATTCCAAGAGCTGGTCGAACTACTTTTCCTTTTTCTTCTAGTTGCTTGATAATATTGACAACATCATTTGCAGGAATTGCAAATCCCATTCCTTCTACTGACGTTTGTCCGTTATTTGAAATTTTACTTGAGGTAATCCCGATGACTTGTCCTTGAATATTGATTAATGGGCCTCCAGAATTTCCTGGGTTGATGGCTGCGTCTGTTTGTAGGGCGCGTGTAGAGATATTTTGTCCATTATCGGCTTTCAATTTCACATTGCGGCCTTGGCTGGAAATAATTCCTTGGGTAACAGAATTCGCATAATCTGTTCCAAGAGGGCTACCAATTGCAATTGCAGTCTCACCGACTGTTAATTGGTTTGAATCTCCGAATTCAGCTACTGCCTTTGCTTTATCCGCACTAATACGAACGACTGCAATATCAGAATAGACATCTGACCCAACTACTTCTCCGGGGACTTTATTCCCATCTGCTAAAAGAATATCTACTTTTTTAGCACCATTGATCACATGGGTGTTGGTAACAAGGTAGGCATATTTTCCTTCTTTTTTATAAATGACCCCAGAACCTTCACTAGAAATTTGTGAGTCAGAGTTTTCTTCTTTTTCAAATAACCCTTGATTCGAAGAATCAGAATAAGTAATCACAGAAACTACAGCATTTTTCACCTTGTCTACGGCCTCACTAGTTGAGGTTGTATTTTTATAAGCTGTTTTAACAGTGGTTGAGTGGACTTGCTTACTTTCAGTATTTGAAGTAGAAGAATGAGATGTTTGTAAGGTTAAAAAGGTTCCAAGAATACCACCTAGAAAACCTACAACAAAAATGAGGGCTATGTTTCCAACTTTTTTCAGTAAATTAGATGAAGATTTCATATTTTCCTCCTAAGGATATCAAATTGTCTAGAGTATAGAAAAACTTTCTTAATTATATCTTAAATAACTAAAGTTATCCACAAATTGTGGATAACTTGTAGAATTTAGTTGAGAAATGGCTTTAAAAAGGACTTTATAGAATAGATTTCCTTTCTATAGCTGTGGATTATTTGTGGAATTGAAGAATTATGCTACAATAGGGGAATGAAAATTAAATTGATAACCGTTGGAAAATTAAAAGAAAAATACTTAAAAGATGGGATCGCGGAGTATATTAAAAGGCTTGGTCGATTTGCAAAAGTAGAACAGGTTGAGTTAGTTGATGAAAAAACTCCAGATCGTGCCAGTCAACTCGAAAATCAACAAATCCTTGAAAAAGAGGGACAACGAATTCTCTCTAAGATTTCAGATAAGGAATATGTGATTGTATTAGCCATCGAAGGAAAACAATTTCCTTCAGATAAATTTAGTCAAACGATTGACCAGATTATGACATCTGGTTATTCAAACCTTACTTTTGTTATTGGAGGCAGTCTTGGTCTGTCTCCTGAAGTGAAAAAAAGAGGAAATCTATTAATGAGCTTTGGTCAATTAACTCTTCCTCATCAGTTGATGAAATTAGTGTTGGTGGAACAAATCTATCGTGCTTTCATGATTCAACAGGGGAGTCCTTACCATAAATAACCTTGACGCTCCTTCCTTTTTCTGCTAAAATGAAGTAAGTTCGGTCTCATAGCTCAGCTGGATAGAGCATTCGCCTTCTAAGCGAACGGTCGCAGGTTCGAATCCTGCTGGGATCAAATGAGAGATGCAGCTTTTGCTGCATCTTTTCTTTTATGTTAAAATGTATAAATTTTCATTATCTATTAATTTTTGTATACTTTGCTATAGATTAATAGTGATGAAATGATTTATTAGGAATATTTTAAAAAAGAACTAACAATCCCTATATAGTGCAAAGTGTAGATTATATAAATTGTGTAAAATAGTTTTCATTCATGTAACAAAAACATTAAAAACATTACAATTTTACCTATTCCCTTTAATTTTAGGCTATTTTATATTATAATTTTTTGTATATAAAATTTTATTTTTTTATAATAATACTAGAGTATAATAAAATAGAAAAAACAAAGTGGGAGAGTTTGTGTGATTCAGTCATTAATCTTGTCTTTTCTCTTGGGAGGGATCATTGTTCTGACGTTTGCATTAGTGGACGAAAAAATCTATCAGGAACATCAATTTGCATTTATCTTTCTGCTGAGCACCTTTGTTCTTCTTTTTGAAAGTCTCTTAGTATTTTTAGATGTGACTTTATTTTCAAATATTCGACTCTCTGATTTAAATATGCTCTTATGGCCGGTTTATTTATATCCTTATTATCATTATGCCAATCGGACGAATCGCTTGTGCGCCATTTTTTATTCTTTTTTTACTTATTTAGCGGTTGAAGGAACAGCAACTTTTCTGACGATAATTGTCTCTTCAGTATTGGGGGATGCTGTTGTAGCAGCTTACTCGATTGTCTACAATATGTGCATTCGTTTGATTTCTTTAGGAATCATTTTGAAGTTAATTGACCTATTTGAATTTGATTTCACTCCTTTTTATGAGAAAGAATTTGAAAAATATTTAAAGAGACTCATCTGTGTCTATTTTGCTATATTTGTAGTGATTAATTTTGCTTTATGGATTAGTGAACAAGCGCAATATAAAAATTTTGGGAGTATGTTGGCAACGATTTGTTTTTTCTCTTTTGTAGTCAGCTTATTCCATATGAAAATCGAGCGAGATCAGTATCGTAAAAATTTAGAACTGGAGTATAAAGAATTTTCTGAGCAACAAATGAGTCGGTATATGGCTGAAATTCAAAGTCTCTATTCTATTGTCAGGGGATTTCGTCATGATTTGGGAAATTTAGTTATTTCTATGTCGTTAGCCATTGAGGAAGAAAATATTCCAGAAATACAGAGAATCCATAGAGAAGTATTGGAAAAAGGTTATAAAGAGATCAATACAGAAGCATTATCAGGATTCAACTTGGTCAATATCAAAGATTCTGCTTTACGAAGTATTTTGATTCGAGGCTGGTTGGATGCAAGAGATGCTGGGGTAGAAATGACCTTTGAAACGAGTGAACCAATCGAGCAACTACCAGTTGATTTATTAGATATCGTGAGAATCGTTGGGATTCTAGTGACAAACGCTTTGGAAGCTTCAAAAGAAGCAGAAGAAAAGAAAGTTCATATTGCTATTTTCTCTATTTCAAAAATTGTTTACTTAGTGATTCATAATACAACAAATGAAATCACTTTTGATATTAGAAAAATATATGAAGAAGGCTATTCGACAAAAGGAGAAAATAGAGGACTAGGATTAAATAATGTGAGAAAAATCTTAGCAAATTATGGAACGATGTTTTTAGAAACGGAATTGCAAGGAAATCGTTTTTTACAAGTTTTGAAGATTGGAGGATACGAACAAGAATGAAGATTTTTTTATTAGAAGATGAGCTCTCTCAACAGATACGGGTAGAAAAACATATTGCAGAAATTGCTAAGGAATTAGAAATTAAACTTGAAGTGATTTCTACCGGTAAAATTTCGGAATTTGAAAATTATATCCAGCATTCGGATATCCACCAATTATATTTTCTAGATATTCATATCCAAGACAATGAGTATTGTGGGTTGGAAATTGCTCAAAAAATACGAGAAGCAAATCCTTATGCTATTATTGTTTTTATTACTACAAAATCAGAATTCGCTTCGATTACCTATCGTTATAAAGTATCTGCCTTGGATTTTATTGATAAAAATTTGAATGAAGATTTATTTAGATTAAAAATCAAGGAGTGTATTGAGTACCTAACAACTATTCAAATTGGAAATGATGATTTGACAGATTATTTTGAGTATGACTTTAAGGATAAAAAGATAAAAATTCCATTTAAAGATATTCTTTATATTGAAACTGTTGGTTCTGCTTATAAATTAAACTTAGTTGGGAAAAATTTTCAAAAAGAAATTGCAGGAAGTTTATCAGATGTCTTGGAGAAAGATGTGGAGGAGAGATATTTCAGTCCCCATCAATCTTATATCGTGAATAGAAGTATGATCGTTGGAATGGATAAGAAAAGGAAACAGTTGTTGTTGAAAGAAGGGTATTCTTGTCCAATCTCAAGAAGCAATATCAAACGTGTCAAAAAATTAATCGAAGAGCAAAATTTAGAATTTAGTGCTTGACAATTAGTTAAATTCTGATATAATGGGATATGTTCTGTTAATGAATATATGGTCCGTTGGTCAAGGGGTTAAGACACCGCCTTTTCACGGCGGTAACACGGGTTCGAATCCCGTACGGACTATATCTCATTCCGCCATAGCTCAGTTGGTAGTAGCGCATGACTGTTAATCATGATGTCGTAGGTTCGAGTCCTACTGGCGGAGCTAGTATAGCACCCATTTGGGTGTTTTTTTGTTTTGAAAAAGGCTAGGATAATGACTATCCTAGCCTTTTATTTATAAGTGAACGATGGTTAGATTCCTTAGCTTTTTCGTCTTTTTATTTGTCTCCATTCGTAGAGGAAGAAGAGAATGATTCCAACGAAAAAGGCAATGAGTCCTTCAATGAAGCCTTGGGGAACAAATGTTAAGGTGACTGTTCCGGATCCTTTTGAAACACGAACTCCCAATAATCCTTTCTGGATGCGATGAATTTGGATAGGTTTTCCATTTTGTTTAGCTGACCAGCCTTTATCATAAGGGAGTGTAAAAATAAGGGTAGTGTCTCTATTTGCGTTATAGGCTGCTACCAATTTGTTTTTCTTTTTGTGAATAGCAACTTCTTGCTGACGAATACTAGCGATAGCTTGTGTGTATTGGTCAAGATCCAGAGCAAAAAATTCTGGTGTATCAAAGGAGACTGTCGAATTTTCTGGAAAACTCAAACGAATAGTAACTGTTTCCTCTGTGTCAAAATGGCCAATCGAAAAGAATGGAAAGGCATTATCAATGGTATAGCGTTGGGTCTGTCCATTGTAGCTGATTTCAATATCTTTCCGATCATCGTTTGAAAATTGTAAATTTGGAACATTGACATATAGTTGGCTATGGGCAGGAACCGTTACTTCATATTGAATACTTGCGTAGGATAGATGACTATCTTCTTCAATTTTTGCAGTTTGCAACGAAGATGTAGTATTTTGTGAAGTAGGCGAGAGAATATTTAATTTCTTATAAAATTTATATTTTTCATCTGTGATTTGATGGATGAATCGTGTCTGATTATCCAGTGTCAAATTCGTAAAGGAAGTATTTTTATAAGGTTTTGCTGACAGAAAGGCGATTGGTAAGGCATATTCGTTTTCTGAAAGTGAGACTCCATTTTTGGTTGCAATCTCTTTAAATCCAAATTTTTGAACAGGTTGTTGGCTTAAATTATAGCGAACACCAAATAGACTATCCATTAAAATAGAATTGTTTTGGTATCTAAGATTGAGGTTGGTTCCTTCAGATTTAAATCCAAGTTTGTCTAATGTCGAACTAGCATCCGTATTTCGTACAGATGAAAATTGAGAAATTCCATTATAACCATACTTCATGCTATCATTGCCCGTTTGTGGCTGTAGAATCTCAGTCCGATAATTAGAGTCTGTCTTCTCTCTTACTAAGGATTGGATGGCTTTTAAGTCTCGTTCGTAGGATGATCGAGAAGCAAAGACCCATTCATTCGCAATACCTTCCATTTGATAATAACTATTCACCGATAATTCAAAGATGGAGAAAAACAGGATCGAAAGATAGAAAAGTCTAGGCAGTATCTTTTTTAGGATAAATCCTAAACAGACCAAATAGAAAGCAATTAAAAACTCAAAAGTAACAATGAAATTGACTGCATCTAAAAATTTATAGTGACTGCTGTAAAGGACAGTTGCTCCAAATCCTAGAATAAGGAGAAAATTAGCAAGACTAAAACGAATCCAAGTGATCTCCTCTATTCGATTTAGTACTTCTCCTGCCATCAGAATAATCGTCAAAGAAAAGATCCAAGAGTATCGATGAAGAAACATATTCGGCGCGTGCATACCTTGCCAAAGGAGATCTAATAATTGAAAACGAAAACTCAAAATAAGAATGGTCAAGAGTATAAAGTAAGAAAGTTTCACGTGAAACTTGATCGACTTTACAAAGAAAAAGGTAATCGCTAAAAGAAGTGGAAATAATCCCACGTAGATCATTGGAATTGATCCATATTTAGTAGTGTCAAAACTTCCAATGAAATTTTTTGCAAATACGTCAAGATACCAACTTTTTTCTGTAAAGATACTGTCAACCTTTGAAAAACTTTCTCCATGAGTGCGTAAATCTAAGAAGGTTGGATATAACATCACAAGGCTTGTTATAACTGATAAAAGAGATACAATTACAAAATGAAAGAAGCGTTTTCCAATTACTTTGATGTCCCATGACAGTTGTGTCAAGTACCATAAAATAAGAAAAATAGACATCATAAACCCAAAATAATAATTTTGGATAAACAAGCTGGTTAAGCTGATAAAGTAGAGAATCTCTCCCTCATTGTAAATGAGTTTTTTGAATCCATAAAGAATTAATGGTGCTAGGATAAAAACATCTAGCCAAGTTTTGATTTCAATTTGGCTGATAGCAAAGCTCATAAGAGCAAATGATGTTGAAAGGGTAAGAACCAGGGATCTAGGAATTTTAGAAAACATTCCATGTAAACTAATATAAGTGCTTAACCCAATAGCTCCAAATTTAAGAAGAGTGATGAGGTAAACAGCATCCGGCATGGATTGTGCATTAAAGAAGTAGACGAGAGGAGAAAAGAAACTTCCTAGATAATAGCTACTGAGTGCATAGAAATTAATACCTAATCCACTTTGAAAACTGTAAAATAGGCTATCCGTCCCATGTAAAATATTTCGAAGTGTGGTATCAAAAATGACATACTGATGATAACCATCTCCTAATAATGGGGATGTATCACTGTTCCAGTAGATTCCTTGTGAGAGGTAAATAAAGAACATCATGATAGCTGGAATCAGGAAAGAAGATACTATAAAAAGGGATGTTTTTAGCTTTGTTTTATTCATATATTTCTACTGAAAGAGCCTGAAATCATTATTTCAGGCTCTTTATTTTTATGATTGACTCCAAAGTTCTTTCACTTTTGCTTGAACTTCTTCATTTTCAAGAAACTCATCATAGGTTTCATCAATACGATCGATTACGCCGTTTTTTGAAAGAACGATAATATGGTTGGCGAGTGTTTGAATGAATTCGTGGTCATGGCTAGCAAAGATAATCGATTCTTTAAAATTCTTCAATCCATCATTCAAACTTGAAATAGACTCCAAATCCAAGTGATTGGTTGGATCATCCAGTACAAGAACATTTGACTTGAGGAGCATCAATTTAGACAACATGACACGAACTTTTTCTCCCCCTGACAAGACGTTGACAGACTTGTTAACTTCGTCACCCGAAAAGAGCATCCGTCCTAAGAAACCACGAAGGAAAGTATTGTCATCTTCTTCTTTACTTGCAAATTGACGAAGCCAATCAAGAATACTTTCACCACCTGCAAAATCACGACTGTTGTCTTTTGGTAGATATGATCGACTAGTTGTAACTCCCCACTTGACAGTTCCTTCATATTCAATATCATCCATCAATGCACGGATCAAAGCGGTTGTTTGAATATCGTTCTGTCCGATAAGGGCGGTTTTGTCACCAGGACGTAAGATAAAGCTGATATTGTCAAGGATAGTTTCACCATCAATCTTGACAGAAAGATTTTCAACTGTCAAGAGATCGTTACCAATTTCTCGTTCTGCCTTAAAGTTGATAAATGGGTACTTCCGACTAGATGGAACAATTTCTTCAAGTTCAATCTTGTCAAGCATTTTTTTACGCGAAGTTGCTTGTTTTGATTTTGAAGCGTTGGCTGAGAAACGTGCGACAAACTCTTGCAATTGTTTAATTTTTTCTTCAGCTTTTGCATTTCTATCTGCTTGTAATTTTGCTGCAAGTTCAGAAGATTCTTTCCAGAAATCATAGTTTCCGACGTAAAGTTTAATTTTTCCAAAGTCGAGATCCGCCATATGGGTGCAGACTTTATTCAAAAAGTGGCGGTCATGGGATACAACGATAACCGTATTTTCAAAATCAATCAGAAAATCTTCTAACCAGGTAATGGATTGAATATCCAATCCATTGGTCGGCTCGTCCAAAAGAAGGACATCTGGTTTACCAAAAAGGGCTTTAGCTAAGAGAACTTTCACTTTATCCCCATTGGCTAACTCGCTCATAGTTTGATAATGAAGGTCTTCTGAAATATTTAGATTTTGAAGCAATTGAGATGCTTCACTTTCTGCTTCCCATCCACCAAGTTCGGCAAATTCACCTTCAAGTTCAGCTGCACGGACACCATCTTCATCAGAGAAATCTTCTTTCATGTAGATAGCATCTTTTTCCTTCATAATGTTGTAGAGCTTTTCATTTCCCATAATGACAACATCGATGACCCGCTCGTCTTCGTAGTCAAAGTGATTTTGACGCAAAACAGACAAACGTTCATCAGGGCCAAGAGAAATATGACCAGTTGTTGGTTCAATATCTCCAGCTAAAATTTTTAAAAAGGTTGACTTTCCAGCACCGTTGGCACCGATGAGACCGTACGTATTTCCTTCTGTAAAGTTGATATTGACATCGTCAAACAATTTTCGATCACTAAAACGTAGTGAGACGTCTGATACTGTAAGCAATGATTTTCTCCTCTTTCTATAATGTCTTCATTTTACTAGAAAATAGGGGAAAATTCAACTTTTTTACTGTCAATTTGTTTTTACAATGATGTAAACGAAATTGACAGTTTAGTAAAGTGTTAATTCCTTACAAACATAGAGGATAGACTAACATTTTCAACTAGAAAGTGCTATAATGATAGGGATAACGATTAAGGAGAAGAGTATGACAAAACCCATCATTCTGACAGGAGATAGACCGACAGGAAAACTCCATATTGGCCACTATGTTGGTTCTTTAAAAAATCGCGTCTTGTTGCAAAATAAAGATGAGTATAATATGTTTGTTTTCCTAGCAGACCAGCAAGCTTTGACAGACCATGCAAAAGATCCAAAAACGATTGTAGAATCTATTGGTAATGTTGCTTTGGATTATCTGGCAGCTGGACTAGATCCTGAAAAAGTTACGATTTTCATTCAAAGTCAGATTCCTGAATTAGCGGAATTGACCATGTATTACATGAATCTAGTATCTTTGGCGCGACTTGAAAGGAATCCAACTGTAAAAACCGAGATTTCTCAAAAAGGTTTTGGTGAGAGTATTCCAACAGGATTTTTGGTATACCCTATTTCACAAGCAGCCGATATCACAGCATTTAAAGCGAATTTTGTTCCAGTAGGAAATGATCAAAAGCCTATGATTGAGCAAACTCGTGAGATTGTTCGTTCCTTTAATCATGCATACAACACAGATACTTTGGTGGAACCGGAAGGAATTTATCCTGAAAATGAAGCAGCGGGGCGCTTACCTGGTTTAGATGGAAATGCTAAAATGTCTAAATCATTGAATAATGGAATTTACCTAGCTGATGATGCGGATACTTTAAAGAAAAAAGTGATGAGTATGTATACCGATCCGGATCATATTAAAGTAGAGGATCCAGGAAAAATCGAAGGCAATATGGTGTTTCATTACCTGGATGTATTTGGCCGTCCAGAAGATTCAGCTGAAATTGCAGAAATGAAAGAACATTATCAACGTGGTGGACTTGGTGATGTAAAGACCAAACGATATCTTTTAGAAATTTTAGATCGTGAATTAAGACCAATTCGTGAAAGACGCCTTGAATTTGCAAAGGATATGGGTGAAGTCTACTCTATTCTTGAAAAAGGAAGTGAACGTGCTCGAAATGTAGCAGCTCAAACATTGGATGAAGTCAAATCTGCGATGGGAATTACCTATTTTAAAAAATAAAACGACTTCATTAATAGCGAACATTTTATACCGTTCATTGATAGTTACCAATAAATGATTGACAAATTGCCATAGAATGGTATGATATTAACAATAAAAATTCGAGCCTTGCTCAAATAAAAAGAAAAGAGGATCCAGCTAATGTCTAATTGGGACACAAAGTTTTTGAAAAAAGGGTTTACATTCGATGACGTACTTTTGATTCCAGCAGAAAGTCACGTATTGCCTAATGATGCAGATTTAAGTACACAATTAGCAAGTAATTTACGCTTGAATATCCCAATCATTACTGCTGCTATGGATACGGTGACTGAAAGTCAAATGGCAATTGCTATGGCACGTGCTGGTGGACTTGGTGTGATCCATAAAAACATGTCAATTGAGCAACAGGCAGATGAAGTACGCAAAGTAAAACGTTCTGAAAATGGGGTTATCATTGATCCGTTCTATTTGACTCCGTCTCATACAATTGCAGAAGCAGATGAGTTGATGGGACGATACCGAATCAGTGGTGTTCCTGTTGTTGAAACACTTGAAAATCGTAAATTAGTTGGTATCCTTACAAACCGGGATTTGCGTTTTATTTCTGATTACAATCAACCCATTTCAAATCATATGACGAGTGAAAATTTGGTGACTGCACCGGTTGGAACTGATTTGGAAACAGCTGAACGCATTTTACAAGAGCACCGTATTGAAAAATTACCATTGGTAGATGAAAATGGTCGTCTTTCTGGCTTGATTACAATCAAAGATATTGAAAAAGTTATTGAGTTCCCAAATGCGGCTAAGGATGAATTTGGTCGTTTGCTTGTGGCTGGTGCCGTAGGGGTTACTTCAGATACTTTTGAACGTGCAGAAGCTCTTTTTGAAGCTGGTGCAGACGCAATTGTCATCGATACTGCTCATGGACATTCTGCGGGTGTTCTTCGTAAGATTGCAGAAATTCGTGCCCACTTCCCAGATCGTACCTTGATTGCAGGAAATATTGCAACCGCTGAAGGTGCTCGTGCATTATTTGATGCAGGGGTAGACGTAGTTAAGGTCGGAATTGGTCCAGGATCAATCTGTACAACTCGTGTTGTTGCAGGGGTTGGTGTTCCTCAAGTGACTGCTATTTATGACGCAGCCGCTGTAGCTCGTGAATATGGAAAAACGATCATTGCTGATGGTGGTATCAAGTATTCAGGAGATATTGTCAAAGCACTAGCAGCTGGTGGAAACGCGGTTATGCTTGGCTCAATGCTTGCAGGTACAGATGAAGCACCAGGTGAAACAGAAATCTTCCAAGGTCGTAAATTTAAAACATACCGTGGTATGGGATCTATTGCAGCAATGAAGAAAGGTTCTAGCGACCGTTACTTCCAAGGAACTGTCAATGAAGCCAATAAATTGGTCCCTGAAGGAATTGAAGGACGCGTTGCTTATAAAGGTTCTGTAGCAGATATGGTCTTCCAAATGATCGGTGGTATTCGTTCAGGTATGGGTTATGTTGGTGCAGCAACCATTCAAGATTTACATGATCATGCACAATTTGTCGAAATGAGCGGTGCCGGATTGAAAGAAAGCCATCCTCATGATGTGCAAATTACAAACGAGGCTCCTAACTACTCGGCACAATAAATTTACACATTTGTAAACAAAAATAACAGCATCTTGACAGTATTGTCAAGATGCTGTTTTGATATGACCGGCTTGAACAGTGAAAATTTTCAACTCTTCAGGTAGTTCTTTTAAATGATCGAGAGTGGTCGTTGTAATAAATGTTTGAATATTATTAGAGATGGTTTCAAGTAGTTGAAGTTGACGATAATTGTCAAGTTCGCTCATGACATCGTCAAGTAGTAAAATCGGCTTTTCTCTTGTGATTTCTTCCATTAATTCAATTTCTGCTAATTTTAGAGAGAGAACAACACTTCGATGCTGGCCTTGACTACCAAAGGTAGCATTCATATTATTGATAAAAAATGCCAAATCATCCCTGTGAGGCCCAATACTTGTTGTTTTCCTAAAAATATCCTTCTGACGGTTTTTTTCCAACATAGAGAGAAACTGCTCTTCTATATCATTTCCTTCTTCAGAAAAAACAGTTGACTGATATTGAATTGATAGGTCTTCTTTGTTGTCAGAAAGTCGAGTATGTTTTTCTTTTGCTTTAGCTTCTAATTTTTTAATAAACTCAAGCCGATGATGGATGACGCGACTTCCAAAACTAGCTAGTTGTGAATCTAAGACCTCCAAAAATGTAGCATCAATTTTTTCCGAATTTTTTAGATAACTATTTCTTTGTTTCAGTACATGGTTGTATTGAGATAAGTCAGATAAGTAGAGAGGTTTCATCTGACCTAATTCAATGTCAATAAACTTTCGACGCCCTGCAGGTGATCCTTTGATCAGTTGCAAATCTTCGGGTGCGAAAAGGACAACATTCATATGGCCAATATAGTTCGATAATTTGGCTTGTTTCAAATGATTTACCTTAGTTATCCGACCTTTTGGTGTCAAGGAAATTTCTAATGGAAGGGGACCAGTTTCTCTTTGCAATTGACCAGAAACTTTAAAATCAGTGGATTCAAAATAGATGAGATCTCTATCATTTCGTGTTCGATGACTTCTGGTTAAAGCTAGAAAATAAATTGATTCGAGAATATTGGTCTTTCCTTGAGCATTTTGACCTAGGAAAATATTTAATCCAGGATGAAACTCGACTTCTAGTTCTTGATAATTACGAAAATGTTGAATGGATAACTGTTTTAACCACATTACGAGATACCAGGAAAGCGAATTGCTTTTTCTTTTTTGTTAGTCTTTGTCGGTTGTTTCTTTTGTTGTTGATTGAGTTGCTTGACAAGTTTAGCAACACGTTCCTTTTCTTCCTTCTCTTTAAGATGTTCTTCTATTTCTTCTTGAGAAGGTTCAAGAGTGGTGATAGTCATGCTCAGTTCAGGAATGTCAATTTGATCATTGACACGAAGTTTACGGCCTCTCCGTTGTTCTAATTCACCATTAACAAAGACTTCTTTTTCTTGAAGAAAAGCTTTGATTGCACCACCACTCTGTATAATACCGAGTTCTTTTAAGATTGCTTGTAATGTAATAAAGTCATCAAATAATTTGTAATTCATAGTTCACCTCTTTGCGTGTTATTATACCATATTTTTAGTTTTTCTAGGGTAGAGAATGTTGAGTGATTTGAGGAGCTTTTTCACAGTTTGAATTAGGATTTTAGTGTGATTTCGTGTTATAATGAAAGTTACTATTGAGTAGAACGAGGATGAAAATGGAATTAGTAAAGGGCGTGAATCTTCACTTTCTTCAATCAAAAAAATTTAAAACCAATAAAATTAAGGTCCGTTTTTCATCGCCATTAGATGAAAATACCGTGGCTGCGCGTGTTTTAGTAGCCTGTATGATGGAAACTGCAAATCAAAAATATCCAACTTCACAATTATTCCGTGAAAAATTAGCGAGTCTATACGGGGTAGAATTGTCCACCTCAGTCTCTAAGAGGGGGCGTGTTCATTATGTTGATTTGAATATTTCCTTTGTGCGCGATGACTTTTTGAGCAAGAAAAATGTTCTTACTGATGAAGTTTTGGACATTATAGAAACTATCTTCTTTTCACCTTTGGTAGTAGAAGATAACTTTGACAGTGATACATTTGACGTTGAAAAGAAAAATACAATTTCCGATTTGGAGTCAGAAATTGAAGAGCCTTATTATTATGCACATGGGCAATTGAATCAACTATTTTTTGAAGACGAAACAATCGGGATGTCAAGATTGGGGAAAGTTGATTTAGTGAGACAAGAGACAGCTCAAAGTTCTCTTTCACAGTTTCACCAGATGCTCCAATTAGATAATATTGACTTCTTTTTCATAGGTGATTTTAATGAGGTCGCTATTGTGGATCGAGTGAACCAGTTTGAATTCAAGCCACGTGATAACAATTTGTCTGTCACCTATCAACAACCTTTTACAAATGTTGTTAGAGAAAAGTTAGAGCAAAAACAAAACCAACAATCTATTCTAGAATTAGGTTACCATTTTTCTACCCAGTATGGAGAATCTCTCCATATCCCACTAGTTGTATTAAATGGGATGCTGGGAGCTTTCTCGCATTCGAGACTTTTTCAAATAATTCGTGAGAAAGAAGGACTTGCTTATACCATCTCTAGCCATTTTGATATTTTTACAGGCTTTATGAGAGTTTTTGCAGGCATTGATAAGGAATCTCGTACGAAAGTAATGACCTTGATTATGAGACAGTTGAATGATTTAAAACGAGGCAAGTTTACAGAGTCAGAGCTTCAATTGACAAAAGAAATGTTGGTGAATACGACCTTATTAGCACAGGATCGGCAAAATACCTTGATTGAAAGGGAATATTTGAAAACGATCCTAGGAAAGAAAGTCCTTTCTTTAGAAGAGTGGTTAGAGTCCATCGATAAGGTTAGTAGAGAAGAAATTATTGAAGTGGCAAAAACAATTAATTTACAGTCTGTTTATTTTATGGAAGGAAAGTAGTGTAAAGATTGAAAATTAAAGAAAAATATTATGAATCAGTTGGTGAGCAAGTTTACTTTACACGCTTGTCAAATGGGTTGACTATTCATTTAATTCCCAAAGAAGATTATTATGAAACCTATGGAATAATCACAACTAAGTTTGGCTCAGTGGATACACGAATTCTAGTGAATGGTAATGAAAGGCAATATCCTGCAGGAATTGCTCATTTCCTAGAACACAAAGTATTTGAAGATGAAAATGGTCAAGATTATTTAAAAAAATTCGTTCATTTAGGATCGGAAAGTAATGCCTTTACAAGCTTTACAAAGACAAGTTATCTTTTCTCAACAACTTCAAAAGTCCCTGAAAATATTCAATTGTTATTGGAGATGGTTTCAAAGGCTTCCTTTACAGAAAAATCTGTATCTAAGGAAAGAGAAATCATTCAACAAGAAATTGGAATGTACCAAGATAGTCCAGACTATCGATTATTTTTTGGTGCTTTAGAAAATTTATATCCTGGAACACCGTTAGCAGATGATATTGCTGGGACTAGGGAGTCTATCTCTGACATTACAATAGATAATCTCCGTGAAAACTTTGATCTATTCTATCATCCCTCTCAAATGCACTTATTAGTGATCGGAAACTTTGATGTTGATGAAGTATTGCAAGTAGTAAAGGAATATGATCTAGTTCCTCCTCATCCATCTGTGGAGTTAGAACGTTTTCCTGTAGAAAAAAATGAAGTAAGATTGAATCAATCTTGTAGAATGGAAGTTGCTACTCCTAAGTTGGCAATTGGAATTCGAGGAAATGATATCATTAAGGAAGAGGAAAAATTTCGTTATAAATTGATGTTGAAATTACTGTTTTCGATGATGTTTGGTTGGACTTCGCAACGGTTTCAAAGTTTATATGAAGCTGGGAAGATTGACAACTCATTGACACTTGAAGTCGAGGTTGAGGAATTATTTCATTTCGTTATTTTGACAATGGATACTCAAGAACCGGTGTCCTTATCTCATCAATTTAGGTCAGCGATCAAACAATTTGAGAAGGATCCAGATGTGAATCAGGAACATTTGGATACGATTAAAAGCGAAATGTTTGGTGATTTCTTACAAGGTTTAAATTCGCTTGAGTATAGTGCCACTCAGTTTGAATATTTTTCAGACTGTAGCACTTCTTATGATCTTCCAAAGATTTTACAAGGTATTAGTTTACAAGATATCATCAAATTAGGGCGTCAGTTCATCGACCAGGCTGAGATGGTTGACTATATGATTTTTCAAAAGTAGTAAACAATGTATCAAGAAGGGAAAACATGAAGAAGAGAACGATTGGTCAAGTGTTAAGACTGTCAAGAGTAAATTTACACTTAAGTTTACAGGATGTGTCAAATAAGACAGCCATTGAAATTCCTTATATAGAAGCGTTGGAAAATGATGAGTTTGATCTATTACCGAGTCCCTTTTACGCTCAGATCTATCTTAAAAAGTTAGCATGGGCTTTGGGATTAGATGAGTCCATCCTATTGACAGCTTTTCGTGAAGGAAAAGAATTGTTATTTGATGAAGAGATACTTGTAGATGACGAAGAGCTTCATTCAAGAAAATTAAGACAGAAAGCGAGCTGGTTACCAATCCTGTATTATCTACTAGTTAGTTTTGTCATTCTTGGTTTTGTGATTTATATCGTATATTTTTATGAGTTTACAGCATCTGTAAAATAGATGTAAAGATAGTTTATTTTTTGGAGGAAGTATGAAAAAAGAAAATATTCCTAATGCATTGACATTAATTCGGGTTGTGATGATTCCTATTTTTATTGCCATTTTAAGTTTAAGTCACTCTTACTTAGGACATATTGTAGCGGCATTTATTTTTGCAATTGCTAGTATTACAGATTATTTAGATGGCTTTCTTGCACGAAAATGGAATGTAGTTAGTAATTTTGGTAAATTTGCGGATCCAATGGCAGATAAATTATTGGTCATGTCAGCTTTTATCATGATGATTGAATTAAAAATGGTTCCTGCTTGGATTGCAGCCGTTATCATTTGTCGTGAGTTAGCTGTTACTGGTTTGCGTCTTCTACTTGTTGAGACAGGTGGTACAGTTCTTGCTGCAGCCATGCCAGGAAAAATTAAAACCTTTAGCCAAATGTTTGCCATTATCTTTTTGCTTTGCCATTGGACACTTCCAGGGCAAGTGTTGCTTTATATTGCATTGATTTTCACAATTTATTCTGGTTACGACTACTTTAAGGGAAGTAGCTATCTCTTTAAAGACACATTTAAATAAATGAAACAGATGATTGAGCTAAAAAATGTATCCTTTCGATACGATAAAACAGTAGAAGAGTATCAAATTGACACGGTTTCGTTTCACGTGAAACAAGGAGAGTGGCTTTCGATTGTTGGACACAATGGTAGTGGGAAATCTACAGTTGTACGCCTGATTGATGGCCTTTTGGAAGCTGAGTCTGGTGAGATTTACGTTGATGGAAAACAACTGACTCGTGGAACTATATGGGAAATTCGTAGTAAAATTGGGATTGTATTTCAGAACCCTGACAACCAATTTGTTGGTGCGACAGTAGAAGATGATGTTGCCTTTGGTTTAGAAAATCAAGGAATTCCACGGGAAGAAATGTTTCAACGTGTGGAGAAGGCTATTGAGCAAGTCGGTATGCTGGAATTTAAAGATCGCGAACCATCTCGTTTGTCAGGTGGTCAAAAGCAACGGGTGGCCATAGCAGGTATTATCGCCTTGAGACCAACTATTATTATCCTTGATGAAGCAACTAGTATGTTAGATCCAGAAGGCAGAGAGGATCTAATGGCGGTAATGAGAGAACTTCAGAAAAAATTTCAATTAACAATTATCTCCATTACCCATGATTTATCCGAAATTGCCTTAAGTGATCGAACACTCGTCTTTCAAAAAGGAAAACTAGAGTCTTCTATGACGCCGCGGGAATTGTTTTCAAGAAATGACCTTAATGAGATTGGACTAGATAAGCCTTTTAGTAAGCAGGTTCAAGAATCTCTCAGCTCGCATTTTCCGCTAAAACAGGATTATCTAACAGAAAGTGAGTTATTAGACCAACTATGGGAATCTCTTTAAAGAATGTCTATTATACTTATCAAGAGGGAAGTCCTTTTGAAGGGCAGGCGCTTTCTGATATTAGTTTGGAAATAAAAGATGGATCTTATACAGCCATCATCGGGCATACTGGTAGTGGCAAGTCTACTTTGTTGCAATTACTAAATGGTTTACTGCGTCCGACTAAAGGAACGATTCAATTTGAAGATTTTGTTTTAGATAATCATTCTGAGCCAAAAGAAATGAAGTACCTGAGAAAAAAAGTCGGTTTGGTTTTTCAATTTCCAGAAAGTCAGCTGTTTGCAGAAACCGTTCTAGCTGATGTAGCCTTTGGACCACAAAATTTTGGAGTACCTAAGGATAAAGCGGAGGAAATAGCCAAAGAAAAATTAGCGATCGTTGGTTTAGAAGAGTCTATCTATGATAAAAGTCCATTTGAACTATCTGGTGGACAGATGAGACGGGTTGCGATCGCGGGTATTTTAGCTATCGAACCAGAGATTTTAGTATTGGACGAGCCAACAGCAGGGCTAGATCCTGCTGGAAGAAAGGAATTGATGGCGCTGTTTGAGACATTACATAAAAATGGGATGACCCTAGTTCTGGTAACTCATACGATGGATGATGTAGCAAATTTTGCTGATACCGTATTTGCTTTAGAAGCGGGAAAACTTGTCCTAAACGGATCCCCAAGGGAAGTGTTTCAACAGGTTGAGTATTTACAAAAACTTCAATTAGGAGTCCCAAAAATTACGAATTTTGCTCTTCAATTGAAACGAAGAGGACTTCCTCTGGACAGACTACCAATCAAAATTGAGGAACTAAAGGAGCTGTTACTTCATGAATAATATGATTTTAGGAAGGTATATTCCTGGAAACTCCATTATCCACCAACTAGATCCTCGTGGGAAGTTGCTCTCAATGTTTTTATTCATATTTCTTCTGTTTTGGGCAAATAATATCCAGACAAATGTTCTTCTCTTTGGTTTTATTTTTGTATTAATGTATCTAACGAGGATTTCGGTTAGTTTTTATATTAAAGGCTTAAAATCAATGATTTTTATCATTGCTTTTACAACTATTTTTCAATTATTTGCGACCTCTCAAGGAACTATTTTGTATCAATGGTGGTTTTTTAAATTAACCGACCAAGGATTGATGCAAGCCGCCATCATATTTTGTAGATTTATTTTAATCATTTTTTATTCGACGATTTTAACCGTGACGACGACACCATTGAGTTTAGCAGATGCTGTTGAAAAGCTCCTTACACCACTAAAAATTATTAAGGTTCCGGCTCATGAGATTGGGTTAATGCTATCTATGAGTTTGCGCTTTGTTCCAACCTTAGTAGATGATACGAATCGAATCATGAATGCGCAAAGGGCGCGTGGTGTGGATTTTGGAGAGGGAAATTTATTAAAAAGAATTCGTTCCTTCATTCCGATTCTCATTCCTTTGTTTGCCTCAAGTTTTAAACGCGCAGATGCATTAGCAATTGCGATGGAAGCGAGAGGGTACAAAGGCGGTGAGGGACGAACACGCTATCGGACTCTGCAGTGGAGAGTAAAAGATACCCTAGCATTGCTCGTTATTCTGTACCTCATGTTGATAGTTTTTTATCTAAAAAATGGATAGAGCTAGTTGTATTGGTTCAAAAATAAGGAAAAAGCGCTATACAAAGCGCTTTTTACATTAAATTCACATATTCTTGTAACATTTGTAATATATTCTACAATAAACTGTAACATTTTGTGTGTATGATAGAATTATGTTCGAAAGGAGAATAGAATTCATGAACAGTAAAAAGTTCCAATGGACAGTCACTTCCCTACTTTCAGCAGCATCACTTTTCATTTCTGGTATTGCTACAGTGAATGCTGAAACTTACGAAGTGAAGTCTGGAGATACTCTATCAAAAATTGCACTAGAAAATAACACTTCAGTAGAAAATATTATTGCATCTAACAATCTGACCAATGAAGATTTGATCTATGCAGGACAAATTATTGAGTTAGGTGAGCGTTCAAAATCTATGATTGATAAAGTTGCTCCACAAGAGCAAGCAAAACCCTGCTGAAAGTGCACCTACAGCAACTGCAACAGCACAAACTGCTCAAAAACAAACAACTTATGCAGCAAATGCTGCAGTGACTTCTGCACAATCAACAAATGGTGGAATTGTTCTACCAAATGGGAATACTGCTGGAGAACAAGGATCTTATGCAGCTGCTCGTATGGCTGAAATGACTGGCGTACCTGCTTCTACTTGGGAAGCAATTATTGCCCGTGAATCAAATGGTCAAGTAAATGCAGCAAATGCTTCTGGTGCTAGTGGGTTGTTCCAAACAATGCCAGGTTGGGGTTCAACTGCAACAGTTGATGATCAAATCCAGTCTGCATACAATGCATATAGCTCACAAGGTTTATCAGCTTGGGGTTATTAAAAAATAGGTTTACAATTTGTAAACCTATTTTTTTAATGTCTCAAGAATATCAAGTGGAGAGTGACAAATAAAATCTGGTGAGTAAAGAAGTAGCTCTTCAAGATCTCCAAATCCCCAAGTGACTGCCATGGTTTTTATACCAACTGCTTGACCTCCAATGAGGTCAAATTTTGTGTCCCCAATAATCACTGTCTCCTCTTTTGGAAGGTCATTGCTTGATAAGGCGTATCGAATGACATCGGCTTTGTTGATACGATCTGAATTTGATCCATAAATTCCTTTAAAGTATTTAGCGATACCTAAATCTTGACACATCTGTAAAGCAACCGGTTCATGTTTTGAAGTAGTTACATAAAGAGGAATGTTTTCGTCTTGTAATGCTTTCAAAGCTTCTACTATCTGAGGAAACAGAGTTGATTTGTATTGACCTTTTTCATGATAATACTGGCGATAGATAGTTACGGCTTGATCTACCAAAGTTTCAGGAAGGGTAGCTTCAAAACTAGAAATCAAAGGTGGTCCCATAAAACTACGGATGGTTTTGAGATCGGGTTGAGGAACCTTCAAAGTATCGAATGTATGTTGAAAGCTCTCTGTAATTCCCTTGGAACTGTCAACTAATGTTCCATCTAAATCAAAAAATAAGGCTTGCATGTTATTCTCCAAATATCTCTTTTTGTAATCTACGTCCGGTTGGTGTTGCTGCCAATCCTCCTTCAGCTGTTTCTCTAAAGGCAGTCGGAAGACTAGAACCAACTTGGTACATGGCGTCAATAACTTCATCAACAGGTATTTTTGATTCAATACCTGCTAAGGCCATATCAGCAGCAATGAAGGCATAGCTGGCTCCCATTGCGTTTCGTTTGACACATGGAACTTCCACGAGTCCTGCTACTGGATCACAAATGAGCCCAAGCATGTTTTTGATGACAAAACAGACTGCTTGACTCGCTTGATAAGGAGTTCCTCCAGCAGCAAGTGTCAATGCAGCCGCACTCATAGCTGAAGCAGAACCAACTTCTGCTTGACAACCACCTTCTGCACCTGAAATAGAAGCATTATTGGCGATGACTAAACCAAAAGCTCCAGCTGTCAGTAGAAAATCTAGTTGTTGCTGACGGTTTAACCCTAATTTTTGAGTTGCTGCAGTGAGAACTGCGGGAAGGCAGCCAGCAGATCCTGCAGTGGGTGTTGCGCAGACCAGTCCCATCTTAGCATTGTGTTCGTTGACAGCAATAGCATTCTTCGCTGCGGTTAGGACGGTCAAGTCAGATAACGTTTTTCCTGATTTGATATAGCGATCTAATTTTGCGGCATCCCCACCGGTTAACCCACTACGAGAGTGGTTTTCATTTAACCCTAACCTTACAGAATCAATCATCACTTCTAAATTACGGGTCATTAATCGTAGGACTTCTTCTCGTTCACGACCAGTTAGTTCAAATTCAGTCGCAATCATTAACTCTGCGACGTTTCCTTCGTATTGCGCGCTTGCTTGTTCTACGAGGTCTACAATTGAATAAAACATATGAACTCCTTATTTGAAAAAGTTGACATTATGAAGATGAGGAATTTTACGGATATCGTCGATAGCTGCTTCACAACTCCTTGAGTCAACTTCTATAATCATAATCGCTTTTTCTCCAGCTTTTTCCCGCGTCACATTCATTTGTGCAATGTTAATATCATAGCGAGAAAGAGCTTCTGTCACATGAGCGATCATCCCAGGGACGTCCTGGTGAACAATGATAATGGTTGGAGTATTCATATTTAGCGAGATAGCAAAGCCATTTAACTCAGTAACCTGTATGTTCCCACCACCAATTGAGATTCCAGTAACAGAAATCGTTTTATGATCATTTTTAACAGTAATAGTCGTTGTGTTTGGGTGAGGAGCATTGCTCTCTTTTTGAATAGACCAAACAATCCGAATGCCTCGTTCATGTGCAATTTTTAGACTATCTGGTATTCTAGGATCATCTGTGTCCATTCCTAAGATGCCCGCTACTAAGGCTAAATCTGTTCCATGACCACGATAGGTTTTTGCGAAGGAATTAAATAATTGAAACTCAACTTCTTTTGGTTCCTCTCCAAAGATAGAAGAAACAATTTTACCAATTCGAACAGCACCTGCAGTGTGACTACTGGATGGGCCGATCATCACAGGTCCAATAATATCAAAAACTGATTGGAATTTTAAAGAGTTCATGCTCTGCTCCTTTGTGATCACTTTACTTCATTATATCAGATATGGCTGATGATTTCTTCTATTTTTCCCGAAATATCTGAGAAATCTTAAAGGGGGCTTAAAGCATTTATATTATCCTGGATTTTTAGTATTTCTAACATCTGACTGAAATATTTGACACATTATTTCAATAAATATGAAATATTTCTTGTGTAGTATAGAGGTATACCAATAAAGGAGTACATAATAATGAATAAAAAACAAATGATGAAACGAATGATTGGACTTAGTTTACTTGCAGGACTTTTCCTTCCAATTGTAGCGAATGCAGATTCTTATACTGTAAAATCAGGTGATACTTTATCAGCTATTGCTAAAGAGAAGAACACAACGGTTGATGCAATTGCTAAGAAAAATAAGATTAGTAACGTGAATCTTATCTCAGTTGGTCAAGTTCTTGAGATTGAAGATGCAAATTCAACGCAGAAAACTACGGAGCAAGCTCCTGCTAGTAAAACTGATACTACACAAGCAACAACTACTGTCTCTGCTTCAGATGGCTTGAGTGCGGAAGATGCGGCTGCTAAGGAATGGATTGCCCAAAAAGAGTCAAGTGGTAGTTATACAGCACAAAATGGCCAATATTATGGTCGTTACCAATTGACTATCACTTATTTGAATGGTGATTTATCACCTGCAAACCAGGAAAAAGTGGCCAATCAATATGTTGTCAACCGTTATGGATCATGGTCAGCAGCTAAAAATTTCTGGTTGGCAAATGGCTGGTATTAAATTCGTTTAAAAAGAGTTCTTGAATAGGACTCTTTTTAAATTTACAGACTTGTAAACCCATCGATCCTGATCAACAAAAAGAATAGTAAGATGCTTGTTTTCTAATATAAAGCGTGTTAAAATGGTAACTGCTCAAAACGACCTTCAATCGTTGAAGCAAACCACGACCTTCAATCGTGAGAAACGAAAAGATGGGAGAAATCTATGAGTGATAACTCGAAAACACGTGTTGTTGTTGGTATGAGTGGTGGTGTGGATTCATCTGTAACAGCTTTATTATTAAAGCAACAGGGTTACGATGTCATCGGCATCTTCATGAAAAACTGGGACGACACAGACGAAAATGGCGTCTGCACAGCTACAGAAGATTACAAAGATGTAGCAGCGGTTGCAGACCAAATTGGCATTCCTTACTATTCTGTCAACTTTGAGAAAGAATACTGGGATCGTGTCTTTGAATATTTCCTTGCTGAATACCGAGCTGGTCGAACACCAAATCCGGATGTCATGTGTAATAAGGAAATCAAATTTAAGGCCTTTTTAGATTATGCTATGACACTCGGTGCAGATTATGTAGCGACAGGGCACTATGCGCGCGTGGCGCGTGATGAGGATGGCATTGTTCATATGTTACGTGGTGTTGACAACGGGAAGGACCAAACTTATTTCTTAAGCCAGCTGTCACAAGAACAACTTCAAAAAACCATGTTCCCATTGGGACATTTGGAAAAGCCTGAAGTTCGCCGTCTAGCTGAAGAAGCTGGATTAGCAACAGCTAAAAAGAAAGACTCAACTGGAATTTGCTTTATTGGAGAAAAAAATTTCAAAGAGTTTCTAGGGAATTACCTTCCTGCCCAACCAGGTCGAATGATGACCATTGATGGACGAGATATGGGTGAACATGCAGGTTTGATGTATTACACAATCGGTCAACGGGGTGGGCTTGGAATTGGAGGCCAACAAGGTGGAGACAATGCGCCATGGTTTGTAGTTGGTAAAGACCTTAGTCAAAATATTCTTTATGTAGGTCAAGGCTTCTATCATGAAGCATTGATGTCAACAAGTTTACAGGCTAGTCAAGTTCACTTTACACGAGATATGCCAGAAGAGTTTACATTAGAGTGTACAGCTAAGTTCCGCTATCGTCAACCAGATTCTAAGGTAACTGTACACGTTAAAGGTGATAAGGCAGAAGTGATTTTTGCAGAACCTCAACGAGCTATTACACCAGGACAAGCTGTTGTCTTTTACGACGGTGAAGAGTGTCTAGGCGGTGGCTTGATTGACAATGCTTATCGGGATGGAAAAGTTTGTCAGTATATTTAGATTTTCTAGGAGGAACGAAAGTGTTTCAGTTCTTTAAGAAAAAAATAGAGAACACAAAGACTATCTCTGACTATAAGAAACAGTATTTGAGGGAGAAAACGACGGAGTCAATTGAAGCTTTGTTCAAGGAATTGAAGCAATCTAAAGTTTGGGTTCCCTTTAATGCCTCTTTAATGGATGGGAGTGACGAACAAGAAGGTGTTCGTCTAAAACCGGATATTCTACGAAAGGGAGACGACTACTTTTATCCTTGTTTCTTGACGAAACAGGATATTCCTAAAGATTATTACGATCGTTTTTCTTGGCTGCAAATACCTTTTACGGACTGTTAATTTACTGCAGAAAGGATAGGAAAGTTTCCAGTGAGAGGGATTGTTCTAGATGCATTCTCTGATCCAGTTGAGATTGACAAAGGAGTTTTTGAAGCAATCCGTCAATCTTAGTATATTTAAATTGACAAATTTTCTCAATTTGCTACAATAATAAAAGCAATAGAAATGATGGTCAAAGCTCATGGATGTTGCAGGCTTTTTTGTCCTGCACTTCTCAGAGTTTTGACTATTTTTGTGTGATTTCGAAAGGAAGTAAAATGAGGCAACAGGATTTTCGGACGAAAATAGGTTCTACTGTTTTTGGCGTGAGAGCGACTGCTTTGATTGTAAAAGATAATCGCTTGTTCGTCATAGAAGATGAGGACGGCTGTTATACAATCGGAGGTGCTATTCAAGTCAATGAAACTACAGAGGATGCGGTAGTTCGTGAAGTCAAAGAGGAACTTGGTGTTACATCTACAGTAGGTCCGTTAGCTTTCGTGGTTGAAAATCACTTTGAACAAGCTGGAATCCACTATCATAACATTGAATTTCATTATTTGGTGGACTTGCTAGAAGATGCACCTTTGGTCATGCAGGAAGATACAAAGCGATTACCTTGCCGTTGGATTGCTTTAGATGATTTACACACTGTTGACATGAAACCGGCCTTTTTAAAATCAGCCCTACCAGAATGGGACGGAAAATTACGACACATCCATCTTGAGAAATAGGAGAAAAAATGACTTATAATTTTATTGAAGAATACGATATCATTGTAATTGGTGCGGGGCATGCGGGAGTAGAAGCCTCCCTAGCTGCTAGCCGTATGGGTTGTAAGGTCTTACTTGCGACTATTAACATTGAAATGCTGGCTTTTATGCCTTGTAATCCCTCTATTGGTGGTTCTGCTAAGGGGATTGTCGTGCGTGAAGTCGATGCCCTCGGTGGAGAAATGGCGAAGAATATCGACAAGACCTACATCCAAATGAAAATGCTCAATACCGGTAAAGGTCCTGCGGTTCGTGCACTTCGGGCTCAAGCAGACAAAGAACTTTACTCAAAAGAAATGCGGAAAACGGTTGAAAATCAAGAAAATTTAACTCTTCGTCAAACTATGATTGATGAGATTTTGGTGGAGAATGGTAAGGTTGTTGGTGTAAGGACTGCAACTCACCAAGAATATGGAGCAAAGGCTGTTATTGTCACTACTGGGACAGCTTTACGCGGAGAAATTATCATTGGAGATCTCAAGTATTCGTCAGGACCTAATCATAGTCTAGCTTCTATCAATTTGGCCGATAATCTCAAACAGCTAGGATTAGAAATTGGACGTTTCAAAACAGGGACGCCACCTCGTGTAAAGGCGTCGTCAATTAATTATGACGAAACGGAAATTCAACCCGGAGATGAAGCTCCAAATCATTTTTCTTATACATCGCGTGATGAAGATTATGTAAAGGATCAGGTTCCTTGTTGGTTGACTTACACAAATGGGCATAGCCATGAAATTATCCAGAATAATTTACACCGGGCACCTATGTTTACAGGGGTTGTAAAGGGAGTAGGTCCTCGCTATTGTCCATCCATTGAGGATAAAATTGTCCGTTTTGCTGACAAAGAGCGTCATCAACTATTCTTAGAACCTGAGGGACGAAACACAGAAGAAGTCTATGTTCAAGGGCTGTCAACGAGTTTACCGGAGGATGTTCAGCGGGATCTCGTTCATTCTATTAAGGGACTTGAGAAGGCAGAAATGATGCGAACGGGTTATGCGATTGAGTATGATATGGTTTTGCCTCATCAATTGCGCGCAACTTTGGAAACCAAGAAAATTTCAGGTCTCTTTACAGCTGGCCAAACCAACGGAACGTCTGGTTATGAGGAGGCCGCTGGTCAAGGGATTATTGCAGGGATCAATGCTGCTCTAAAAATCCAGGGAAAACCAGAACTCATTTTGAAACGTAGTGATGGCTATATTGGGGTTATGATCGATGACTTGGTAACAAAGGGAACGATCGAACC
Source organism: Streptococcus sp. HMSC057G03 (assembly GCF_001808745.1). NCBI lineage: Bacteria > Bacillati > Bacillota > Bacilli > Lactobacillales > Streptococcaceae > Streptococcus > Streptococcus sp. HMSC057G03. Next base: position 71,653 of record NZ_KV794424.1, on the reverse strand, counting down.
GTATCGTTTATTAACAAGTCGTGCAGAATACCGTTTGATTTTGCGTCATGATAATGCAGATATGCGCTTGACAGAAATAGGACGAGCAATTGGATTGGTAGATGATGAACGTTGGCAACGTTTCGAAACCAAGAAGTATCAGTTTGAAAACGAGATGAAGCGTTTGGATAGCATTAAGTTAAAGCCTGTAAAGGAAACCAATGAGAAGGTCGCTGCAATGGGCTTTAAACCATTGACAGATGCTGTCACTGCTAAAGAATTCTTGAGACGACCAGAAGTCTCTTACCAAGATGTGGTAGAATTTATCGGTCCTGCAGCTGAAGAACTGGATGATAAAATCATTGAATTGATTGAAACTGAAATTAAATACGAAGGTTATATTTCAAAAGCAATGGACCAAGTTGAAAAAATGAAGCGTATGGAAGAAAAACGAATCCCTGCGAATATTGACTGGGATGATATTGACTCTATTGCAACCGAAGCGCGTCAAAAATTTAAATTAATTAATCCAGAAACGATTGGTCAAGCAAGTCGTATCTCAGGTGTCAATCCAGCGGATATCTCTATTTTAATGGTTTACTTGGAAGGTAAATCTCGGAGCATCTCCAAAAACAAAGCAAACCACTAATAAAATGGGGCTGAGATGATGTTTCAGCCTCAATTTTATGGATTGAAATTTGTTGTTACTATTTACACAGTTGTAAACCTTGTTTACAAAGTAGTGAAGCGGAGGAAGAGCTTTTTAGTGGTCTTTCTTCTCTGTAATATAGAGAGAAACCTCGCTTTTTACCTCTATTTATGGTATAATTCCGAGAAGAGGTTTATGATGAAAAAATTTCGTTTATCGTTCATCCATTATGTGTTAATTGGTTTTATTTCATTTGCAATTTTAGCAATTTTTTTAAGAATCTTTGGCAAAGGCTATGTAACTCTCATTGCAATTTTTTTAGTCTTAGCTGGATTGATTGCTTTATTTGAATACCAGTTACAAATTTCAGAGTTAGATGAATTAGAACAAATACAATACGTTAACCATCAGGCAGAAAGCGGATTAGCATCCCTCCTTGATAAAATGCCTGTTGGAGTTATCAAAATTAATGAAGAGACAAATGAAGTAGAGTGGTTCAACCCTTATGCTGAATTGATTTTTTCAACAGATGATGGGGACTTTGATGTTGAATCATTGAAAAAGTTACTCAATACTCTGTTTGAGGATAAAGGTCATTATGTCACTGTAGCCGATAAGAAATATTCTGTTTACTTTGATCAGACGTCTAGTGTTGTTTACTTTTTTGATGTTTCAAGTGAGTATGAAGCAACTGTAGGATTGGTGACAACTCGTCCCGTTATCGGTATTATTTCTGTTGATAACTATGATGATCTAGAAGATGTCATTTCAGACTCTGATATTAGCAATATCAATAGTTTTATTGCCAACTTTGTAGAAGAGTTTACAGCTCGTTACCATATGTTTTACAGACGTGTGGGGATGGATCGTTTCTATTTGTTTACAGACTACACGGTCTTAGAACAGTTGATGGAATCAAAATTTTCAGTCATCGATCAATTCCGTGAAGAAGCCAAAAATCGTGAGCTACCTATTACCTTAAGTATGGGATTCTCGTACGGTGACGGGGAGCATGATGAGATTGGTAAAGTGGCCCTCTTGAACCTAAACCTTGCGGAAGTTCGTGGTGGGGATCAAGCAGTTGTCAAAGAAAATGATGAACAGAAAAACCCTATTTTCTTTGGTGGTGGAACAGCTTCGGCTGTTAAGCGGACTCGGACACGGACACGCGCTATGATGACAGCTATTTCGGATAAGATTAAATCCGTTGATCAAGTCTTCATTGTTGGGCATAGAAACTTGGATATGGACGCTTTAGGAGCGTCTGTGGGAATGCAGTTTTTCTCTAGCAATATTTTGGTTTCCTCTTATGTGGTCTATGACCCGCATGCAATGGCTAGTGATATTTCAAGAGCGATTGCGAAACTAGAAGAAGAGCAGGTGACGAAAATCCTTACCCTAGAGGAAGCCATGCAAATGGTGACGGATCGCTCTTTGTTAATTATGGTTGACCATTCTAAGACAGCCTTGACTCTTTCTAAAGAGTTTTATCAGGAATTTCAACAGATTATTGTCATTGATCATCACCGTCGGGATGATGATTTCCCTGAAAATGTTTTGATCACCTATATTGAAAGTGGAGCAAGTAGTGCGAGCGAATTGGTTAGTGAGCTGATTCAGTTCCAGAAGTCGAAAAAAAATCGGTTGACGAAGATTCAAGCTAGTGTCTTGATGGCTGGAATCATGCTGGATACTAAGAACTTCTCCACACGTGTTACAAGTCGGACCTTTGATGTGGCGAGTTACCTTCGCTCAAGAGGTAGTGATAGTGTAGCTATCCAGGAGATCTCTGCGATTCAGTTTGACGAGTACCGCGAAGTGAACGAACTGATCTTGACTGGTGAAAAGATTTTGCCACATATCATCGTAGCTTGTGCCAATACGACTAAAGCCTATGATTCAGTAACTATTAGTAAAGCAGCTGATAGTATGCTAGCCATGTCTGAGGTGGAAGCAACCTTTGTCATTGCTTGCAATCAAAGTGGGACTGTCTCGATTTCTGCGCGAAGTCGAAGCAAAGTCAATGTACAGCGTATCATGGAACAGCTTGGCGGAGGAGGTCATTTCAATTCGGCAGCCTCTCAAATTGAGGGTCAAGATTTGATGAGTATTCGTCAACAACTGATTGAGACGATTGAAAACGAAGTAACTATTGAAAAGGAGAATGTAGAATGAAAGTTATTTTCTTAGCGGATGTAAAAGGTAAAGGTAAAAAAGGCGAAATTAAAGAAGTGCCTACTGGTTATGCACAAAACTTTTTGATCAAGAAAAATCTTGCGAAAGAAGCCAATGCCCAAGCAATCGGTGAACTTCGTGGAAAGCAAAAGTCAGAAGAAAAAGCGCATGCTGAATTGTTAGCGGAAGCGCAAAAGATTAAAGCAAAATTAGAAGAAGAAGCAACTGTTGTTCAATTCACTGAAAAAATTGGGCCAGATGGCCGTACTTTCGGCTCTATTACCAATAAAAAGATTGCAGAAGAACTTGAGAAGCAATTTGGCATTAAAATTGATAAACGTCATATCCAAGTTTCCTCTCCAATTCGTTCAACAGGTTTGATTGACGTCCCTGTAAAAATTTATCAAGATGTTACAGGTGTGATTAATATTCGTGTAAACGAAGGGTAAACACGATCGATAGAAAGGTTTTTTTATGGCTGAGATAGAGGAATTACGAACACAACCTCAGGATATCCAAGCGGAGCAATCAGTGTTGGGAGCCATCTTTATTGATGAGGGGAAATTGGTCTTTGTTCGTGAATATATCGAGCCTGGCGATTTCTTTAAGTACTCGCACCGTTTGATTTTTAAAGCCATGATCGATCTAGCTGACCGCGGGGATGCGATTGATGCGACGACTGTTCGAAATATTTTAGATAGTCAGGGGGATCTCCAAAATATTGGCGGTCTCTCCTATTTGGTAGAAGTCATTAATTCGGTACCAACTTCAGCTAACGCGGAGTATTACGCGAAGATTGTTGCCGAAAAAGCTGTCTTACGTCGATTGATCTCTCGATTAACGGAAAGTATTAATCAAGCTTATGATGGTGCAAGCCCTTCAGATGAAATCATTGCGGGTGCTGAAAAAGCTCTGATTGATGTTAGTGAAAACGCAAATCGTAGTGGATTTAAAAATATTCGAGACATCTTGAATATAAATTTTGGTAGCTTGGAAGCCCGCTCGCTTCAAACCACTGATATTACGGGTATTGCGACAGGCTATCGCGATTTGGACCATATGACGACAGGGCTACATGAGGAAGAGTTGATTATTTTAGCGGCTCGTCCTGCAGTAGGGAAAACAGCCTTTGCTCTAAATATTGCTCAAAATATCGGGACAAAGTTGGATAAGACAGTGGCTATTTTCTCATTAGAAATGGGTGCTGAAAGTTTGGTTGACCGGATGTTAGCAGCTGAAGGCTTGATTGAATCCCATTCGATTCGTACAGGTCAATTGACGGATGAAGAGTGGCGAAAATATGCCATTGCTCAAGGGAATTTGGCCAATGCGAGTATTTACATCGATGATACTCCAGGAATTCGGATCACTGAGATTCGTTCGAGAGCAAGAAAATTAGCGCAGGAAACAGGCAATCTCGGTCTTATTCTGATTGACTACCTGCAGCTGATTACAGGGACTGGAAGAGAAAACCGTCAACAGGAAGTTTCAGAAATTTCTCGTCAGTTAAAGATTTTGGCGAAGGAACTAAAAGTTCCCGTTATTGCTTTGAGTCAGCTATCACGTGGTGTGGAACAGCGCCAAGACAAACGTCCTGTTCTTTCTGATATTCGTGAATCTGGATCGATTGAGCAGGATGCGGATATTGTTGCTTTCTTGTACCGTGATGATTATTATGATCGAGCTGGTGAAGAGGAAGAAGATGGAATGCCCAATAATACGGTTGAAGTGATTATTGAGAAAAACCGTTCAGGTGCGCGTGGGACAGTCGAATTAATATTCCAAAAGGAATACAATAAATTCTCAAGTATTTCAAAGAGAGAGGATCAATAAGATGAGTGATGCATTTACAGATGTTGCAAAAATGAAAAAAATTAAAGAAGAGATCAAGGCCCATGAAGGACAAGTGGTTGAAATGACGCTTGAAAATGGACGGAAACGTCAAAAAAATAAATTTGGACGCTTGATTGAGGTCTATCCTTCTTTATTTATTATCGAGTATACGAACGACAATAGCTTACCAGGTGAACCGGCCAATACATACGTGGAGTCTTACACCTATTCAGATATTTTAACAGAGAAGAATTTAATTCGTTATTTGGATTAATTTCTTGCTTTTATCGTCTAAATCAGTTATTATAATAAATACATATGGGAGTCTGTGTACAGTCTGAGAGGAAGTGTAAGCTTCGACCGCACCTGATCTGGGTAATGCCAGCGTAGGAAACAAATGAAATGTATTTTTCGTTATGAGTGACCTTGTGCAATCCGTCTCCTATTTTGGAGGCGTTTTTTATTTGTGAGAAAGGAGGTTACGATGTCTCTTGTAAAAAGATATTCAAAACAATTGATAGGATTTGCAGGTTTTAGCAGTCTTCTTGTCTTATGGCAGTTAGCAGGATTTTTAAATATCCTCCCCAAATTTGTATTACCAACGCCACTTGAAATTGGGAATGCCTTTGTACAAGATCGAGCTCTCCTGATTCATCACAGTTTGTCTACCCTTCAAGTGGCCTTGATCGGACTTGTTATAGGGGTTCTTCTTGCTGCTGGCTTTGCGATTCTCATGGATAGTTTTCAATGGGTGAATGATCTGGTCTATCCTTTTATGGTTGTTATTCAAACCATTCCGACGATTGCCTTGGCCCCCATCCTGGTTCTTTGGTTTGGTTATGGTATGCTTCCAAAACTAGTTTTGATCATTATTACGGTGGTATTTCCCATCGTAGTCAGTCTGTTAGATGGTTTTCGGCATTGCGATCAAGATATTCTGAGATTGTTTCAGATTATGCAAGCCAATCGCTTTCAGACCTTAGTTCATTATAAAATTCCTGCAGCGCTTCCTTATTTTTTTGCAGGTTTACGTGTGAGCGTTTCCTATGCTTTTATCAGTACGGTAGTTTCAGAATGGTTAGGAGGTTTTGATGGATTGGGGGTCTATATGATCCAATCGAAGAAGTTATTTCAGTATGATACGATGTTTGCGATCATTGTATTGATTTCTGCTATTAGTTTACTCGGTATGTTTCTCGTTGACCAATTAGAACGAACCATTCTGAAATGGAAAAAGGATTGACAAACTTGTAAATGGTGTAAAATTTAAATTGACAAAAATGTAAAAGAGGTATAGCTAATGAAAAAGTCAATAGGTTTATTTTTCTCAATAATATTGGGATTTGTTTTCTTGAGTGCTTGTCAAAATTCTGTCAAGCAATCGTCAAGTGGTTTGAAAAAGATTGATTTTATTCTAGATTGGACCCCGAATACCAATCACACGGGTCTCTATGTAGCAAAGGAAAAAGGGTACTTTAAAGATGCAGGACTGGATGTAGATATAAAACTTCCTCCGGAAGACAGTAGTTCTGATTTGATTATCAATGGGAAAGCTCCATTTGGTATTTATTTCCAAGATTCTATGGCCAAGAAATTGGATAAAGGTGCGGGTATTACCGCTATTGCAGCTATTGTCGAACACAATACGTCAGGGATTATTTCAAGAAAAGATGCAGCGATCACAAGTCCAAAAGATTTGGTTGGTAAGAAGTATGGTACCTGGAATGATCCGATTGAGTTGGAAATGATCAAATCGATGATGAAAAAAGAAGGGGCTGATTTTAATCAAGTAAAATTGGTTCCAAATAGTGATTCAAATTCCATTACTCCGATTGAAAATAAGGTCTTTGATGCTGCTTGGATTTATCACGGTTGGGATGGAATTTTGGCTGAGCAAAAGGGAATGAAAACCAATTTCTTCTATATGAAAGATTTTGTTCCTGCATTTGACTACTATTCGCCTGTTATTATTGCTAACAATGACTATTTGAAATCTCATAAAGAGGAAGCAAAAAAATTCATTCAAGCGGTGAAAAAAGGCTACCAATATGCTATAGAGCATCCAGAAGAAGCAGCAGATATCTTGATTAAACAGGCCCCTGCTTTGGCTAACCAGCGTGATTTTGTACTAGCTTCTCAAAAATATCTTTCCAGTCAATATGCTTCAGACAAGGATAAATGGGGACAGTTTGACTCCAAACGTTGGAATGCTTTTTATGCTTGGGCAAAAGAGCAAGGATTGGTTTCAAATGACTTAGAAGACAAAGGTTTCACAAATGAATTGGTAGGTGACTGATATTTTAACCGTAAAAGATGTAAGTTTCTCTTTTGGAGATAAAGCAGTTTTAAACAATGTATCACTAGAAGTGCAAAAAGGAGAAATCGTCTCTATTCTAGGTCCAAGTGGGGTAGGGAAATCAACCTTGTTTAATTTAATTGCTGGGATCCTTCCCTTACAAAAGGGCGCTATAGAAGTAGATGATGCCCCGATCTCCTTTGGAAAAGTCAGCTATATGCTACAAAAGGATCTTTTGTTAGAACATAAGACAGTATTGGGAAATATTATTCTTCCCCTTCAATTAAAAAAGATTCCTAAGGAAGAGGCAACATCTACAGCTCTAAAATTGTTAGATGAATTTAAATTGGGAAGTATCGCCAACCTTTATCCCAATGCGCTGAGTGGGGGGATGCGGCAACGGGTGGCGCTATTGAGAACCTATCTTCTGGGGCATTCTGTCTTCCTGTTAGATGAAGCTTTTAGTGCCTTAGATGAATTGACAAGGCAGGATCTTTATCACTGGTATCTAGAAAGTAAGGAACGTCTTGGTCTCACCACTCTAGTGATCACTCATAGTATCGAAGAAGCTTTGACATTGAGTGACCGGGTCTATATTTTGAATCATAATCCCGGTGAAATTATTGCGGATCTTCCTTTAAAATGGGATCCAGCAACGGATAGGGACTGGCAACAATTGCAATATAAAAAACGAATCATAGAATTATTGTCTGAATTTCATTGAAATTGTTTTGAAGGACTTTACAAAGTTTCTATTCCGTGATAAAATAGAATTTGTGCGAAATGACAGCAGGACAAAATGAAGCTCGTCAACAGGAAGTCAGCTAGAAAAGTAACCTTTGCTGTTTGGGCGAAGGCTTTCTGAACGAATCAGGTTTGTCTAAAACGTTATTTCCTACAAAAAATTATTTTTATAGGAGGACATTTCAAATGTCACGTTATACAGGACCATCTTGGAAACAATCTCGCCGTCTTGGCTTGTCACTTACAGGTACAGGTAAAGAATTGGCACGTCGTAACTACGTACCAGGTCAACACGGACCAAACAACCGTTCAAAATTGTCAGAATACGGTTTGCAATTAGCTGAAAAACAAAAACTTCGTTTCTCATACGGACTTGGTGAAAAACAATTCCGTAACTTGTTCGTACAAGCTACTAAAGTTAAAGAAGGAACTGTCGGTTTCAACTTCATGCTTCTTTTGGAACGTCGTTTGGATAACGTTGTTTACCGTCTTGGACTTGCGACTACTCGTCGTCAAGCTCGTCAATTCGTTAACCACGGTCACATCCTTGTTGACGGAAAACGCGTTGATATCCCTTCATACCGTGTAACTCCAGGTCAAGTGATCTCAGTTCGCGAAAAATCAGCTAAAGTTCCAGCTATCCTTGAAGCTGTTGAAGCTACAGTTGGACGTCCAGCATTCGTATCATTCGATGCTGACAAACTTGAAGGTTCATTGACTCGCCTTCCAGAACGCGATGAAATCAACCCAGAAATCAACGAAGCACTTGTCGTTGAATTCTACAACAAAATGTTGTAATATCTTTTTAACTATGACAGGCTGGAAAGCCTTCAAACAAAGCACTTTAGGTATTTTCCCTAGAGTGCTTTGTTTCTTTTTACTACCCTTTTAGTTACCTATGACTAATTTTTGTATAGTAAGAGGGTGTACCTTTTCAGGTTCACCCTGTATTTTACTGTATTTATAAATTGCTGATTGCCGTTTCAAATATTGAGACGGCTTTTTTTGCGCCTTCTTTTGTAGCGTGGACGTATGTATTTAATGTCATTGTTATATTAGAGTGGCCTAGTCTATATTGCAGATCTTTAGCCTCTATTCCAGCGTAAAGCATAATAGTAGCATGGGTATGACGAAAACCATGAAAACTTATATCGGGTACCCCAGCACTCTTAAAATGCCCCTGTAGTCTTTTTCTCAATAAGCAAGCGTAAGCGTATTTAGTAGTAAAAGGTGTGAACACAATATTTTCAGACCTTCCCAGCTTCCAACATTCTACTTGTTGGCGCTTTTTATACTGCTTTAAAAGTGAGATAGTCGCTGGATCTATTTCAATATCTCTTAGCCCAGCTTTTGATTTAGGGGTATTTGTTTCTTGATATCTGTTCAAAGTTTTAGATATACTGATCGTACCTGTTTTTAGGTTTATATCAGACCATTCAAGGGCTAGAGCTTCCCCAATACGGCAACCAGTGGCCAGCAAAGTTTTGTAAAGAACGTAATCAAAAAGATTTTCATATAAAGTTAGATCCAAACTATCAAGATAGGCTAGAAATTGCTTTAATTCTTGATTGCTAAAAAATCTAATCTTTTGATCTTTTGCTTGTTGCTTGCGTGGAATAATAACATCACGGGCTGGATTGTGCTGGATCACTTGCATAGTTACTCCGTATTGGAGTATACGGCGGTTAATATTGTTTAGAAAGCTATAATTTGCGTATGCTCCCTTTTCCCCCTTATTCGCTCTATCGGCCCATTTATTGACTTGTTGTTGAATAATAGGGGTAGTTAGGCTATTTAGTTTATAATCGCCAAAAACGGGCAAAATATGAAGCCTTACAATACCCTCCATAGATTGTTGGGAGTTTGGTTTGATTGTGTTTTTATAACTCTCCCACCATAGAGCAACTAACTCTCTATAAGTAGTGATCGTTGGTTTATTTTTAGCACAATATCCATTGTTTGCAAAGGTATTAATAGCTTCCCTAGCCTTGATTTTGACGGCCGTTTTAGTATTAGCCGTAACAGTGGTACGGGCCTTTTTCCCCGTCATCTGATCCACACCTAAATAAACACTAGCACGGTAAACAGTTTGGCCATTCTTTTTTACTACGGTTTTGATATTCATTTTTCTTTCCTTTCCATCAACAGGCAAGCGGATAGGTGAGAAAAGAAAAATTAATAAATGTGACAACGTTGTCACATATCAAGGTAAATAAATGCGACCATGTGGTCGTATTGCTAATCTTGGACTTTCTAAATTCTGTGACGTCCCACAATTCCAAATTACTCAACGTTGGGTAATTTGGAATTGTTCAACGTTGAACGATTTTGGATTATGTTGCAACGTTGCAACATTTCGAAACGTTTCGAAATTTGATAAACGACAACGTTGTCGCTTTTAGATTAATAAAAATGATCATGTGGTCATGATTATTAAAGTAGCATTTCATATTTCCCAACGTTGGGTAATTTTAAAATAGGGTAAGTTGCTTTTCAAAAAGTCGAAACGTTACGACTTTTTGAAATTATCTACTATATCAGATAGCAACTTTAACTTACTATTTGTAGTTTTTTTATCTTTTACAAAATAAGTTATGTTTTCTATATAAAAATATCTTTTATTATTTTCTGAAGAAGCGTCCACAAGTCCTTGGGGGGTAATATCTTGGGAACCGTCTTCATCACTAGGGAAATGTTCTGGATTTTGGTGAACTAAGTCGGACAGGGGTTTATTAGGTTCATCAGTATAACCTAGCAAATAGCCCACATCAACTTTAAAATAATCTGCTAAAAGTTGAGCTTTCTCTGGCTTGATCTGTCTCTCATTCTTTTCCCAGTATATGTATGTTCGTTTTGTTACACCTATTTTGTCAGCTATCTCTTGTTGAGTAACTCCAACTTTTCCATTTTCTTCTTTATTAAGCCTAAGTTCTTTGAGTCTATTCATTTATAAGTTACACCTTTCGAGATTATTATATCACGTTTTAGTTTTATAGTGAAAAAAAATTACAACTTTTTTTAAAAAAACTATTGACATTGAATAAAAAGTGCAATATAATAATCGTGTCAGCAGATGTTGAACAAAAATTACAACTTTTCAAGATGAACACCTTTCATTTTATTGGAGTTGATATGTAAAGGAGGTAAAGCATGAGAAATAACATGCGCTTATTATTAGCAAAGCAACGGAAAAAAACTTCTGACGTTGCAGAAGCTACAGGAATATCAAAAAGTACACTAACGGCATTATACTATGAACGGGCAAAAAGTCCAACGTTAGATACTTTGAAAAAAGTTTCAAGTTTTCTAGGGGTAACTATTGATGAATTTCTAGATGTGAAAGAATAGGAAGGATACATAATGGATACATGATTTTGAAAAAAGACAACAAAAAAAGTCAAATACTCGCCTTCGCCAAAAATTGAGTATATGACTTAAAAGAAACAGGTACCTAGAAAGAATACTTTTCTAAATACTTTTTATGTACCTAGTATATCAAAAATTAGAGAGGTACACAAGATGAAAGGAAAGAAGTTTTCCCATTATCCCCGCTTACTAAGTAGGGCAGTGACACTAGTTTCACAACTATACCATAGAGAAATTACAAGATCTGATTTTGATGTCTTTTATAAAAGACTTGGAGATCAGATAGAACATGAAAAAAAATTAAAATAAATAATCACTTATTAAACAGGCAAGCGGATAGGTGAAAAAAGAAAACAGTGATAAGAAAAGTCATGCTGACAGGACAATTTAAAGGCTTTGTTTAGAAAAAATGTGGGTGATTTCCCACGAAACACCACTACAAGCGTTCGCCAACTTGGGGCAATAGCCTAGCGTTTGGAGTGTTGCTAACTCAGTATAGGAAACGGCAATTGAAAGGAACAAGAAAACAATATGACAGTAAAAACAAATGATGTTTTGGTTGAGTATGAAAGGATTTGTTCACAGTTGAGTGAAATTCAACTAGTCTTAGAAATGGCTAGTATGGAAGACGGTAAAAATTCATCAGCTTTATTAAATACTGTAATTCAAGCTATAAACCAACTTATTTTAGAACATACTGAACAGGCCAATAATTATAGAAAGATGATATAAATGGATATCTATCCATGAAAAACCGCTATAAACCGCCTAAAGATCAGGAAAAAGCTGATTTAGAGGCGTGTAGAAGTTAAAAAGAGAATGAGGGAAATAAAATGAATGAATGGAATTTACCAACTGACAAAACCATTATTTTACTTGTAATTCTATTTAAAATTGTATGGAAAATATGGAATAGACCAAGTCCAATCAAACTAGTTGAAGAAAAAGAAAAGGTAGAAGTTTCAAAAGGATTAAATCCAGATTATGGGGCTTATGTTTGGCTAGCTGGCAAGCGTTTTAATTGAAAGGGGTAAGGATATGGAATTACTTTCAAAGGAAATTCAATTGGAATGGCTTCAAACTCAAAAAGAGACTTTAGAAACCCTTGTGAATTTAGAAATGGAACGAAAAGGGAAACTAGATCTTATTACTAGAGAAGAATTAAAAGAGGCCCTAGGAGTTTCAGGAGAAACACTAAGAAACTGGGAAATGATGGGTTTACAACGTTTTCAAACTCCTATGGAGAGAGCTAGAAAAGTTTATTACCGCCCAAGCGATATTTATTTATTCTTATCAGTGAGGTAGAAGAAATGGAAATACAGTATTTTGAACCGTCTATAGAATTTAATAAAGCGATTTATAATGCTCCGTTGGATCTTTTGTTATTGCCATCTGGAATTGACAAGAAAAACGAAAAGAAGATTATAGAGCATTTTGAGGAGGTGAAAAGATGTATAGGCAAGTGATTATATTTCTTAAAAAACAAAAAATACCAGATTTTGACTTTATGAGGAATAACCCTACAAAGGTTTATAAAAAGAATGATTGGTATGCTTTTCCTTACTATGAACCACTTGGAGAAAATCTAACAGAGCAAGTAAGTTCTAAAATGATGATCCAGATTGTTACAAGCTTTAAAGAACTGGAAGATAGGGGCTGGCATTTAGTCCGTGATTTACCGATCAGTTATTTAAGTGGTGAATTATTAGAGTTTTTACAACTCTATGAAACCTATAAACTCGGATCTCTTAGGAATGGGAATAGGTTAGAATTTAGTGGGCAATTGCTTGAATTTGTGGCTTATGGAATTAATGATCGATCAGAAGTTTCATCATTCCTTAAAATGATGGTAGGAGCTGGATATGAATTAGATATTATCATTCAGATCTTTACAAATATTGTCAAAAGAAAAACCCTTGCCCGTGATTTTGTACAGTTAATTAGTCGTTATGAGGTTACTACATGAGTGTTAAAAAAGCATTAGAAAAGACAATACAAGAAGAACGGGCTTCCCCGAACTTTCCAAACCTTACGGAAAGAAGAGAAACAGAAACCGAAAATAATATTCTTGGTTTAGTTGAAAAGGCCAAAGGGAAAGGCTGGGCTTCTAGTTTAGATAATTTGAGTAAGATTATAAGTGGCGATAGTAGACTAAAAGAAAATCTAAGATACAATGAGTTCACACATGAAATTGATATTGTTGGTTCATTAAAGCTTAATAGTGATAACGGGCTTACTGGGGTAGCAGATGATAGTGTTTTAAAAGAAATTCGTCTATATATTGCAAAAAAATATAAAGTGGATTTTAAAAAAAGCGATATTTCTGACACTTTGGAAGTTGTGGCCCGTACACAAGGTTACAACCCCTTGAAAAAATTCTTGCTAGAATGTGAAAGGGAATATAATTCTTGTGGTGATCCACCAGAAACATTTAATATTTTACGTCAATATCTTAATGTAGAAGATAGTAAATACAATCGGATAATATTTGATCTATTTTTCCGTGGAGCAGTTGCGAAAGTGTTTGATCCTAGTGTAAAGTTTGATTTTGTATTAGATTTGACTGGTAAACAAGGAGTAGGAAAAACACAATTTTTTGAAGGCTTGTTTACAGATCAATATTTCACAACCGTTGAAACTTTCACGGATAAAGACGATAAAGCCCGAATGGTGCGAAACTGGTGCGTTTTTGATGATGAAATGGTAGCAACTAAAAAAACAAGTTTCCAAGAATTAAAAAGGTTCATAACTGATAGAAAAATCGAATATCGCCCGCCTTATGGTAGCACTGATAGGCGATTACTGAAAAACTTTGTTATTGTACGGGCAACAAACCAGCCCGACTTCCTAAATGATTTAACTGGAGAACGCCGTTTTCTAGTTGCAGAAGTCTATAAAGATAGTTCCTACAAAGGTAGAAACTGGACTGAAAATGATCGTAGGAGGTTCTGGGGGGGAATGGTTAAGGCTTGGAGGGATAATAAAGAGTTAACCCTATCAGATGAACAAGAAGCCCTAGTAAACGCTACACGGGCCAAATATAAAGCTATAGATGAAGAATTAGAAGATCTTGAAAGATATCTTAACACCCCATATCCCGAAAGAATGTATTTTAGCCCTCCTAATGATAAAGTTAGAAAGTATTTTATCCATGAAATTTTAACTAATGGAATTTGGCTTAATGGAAATGGTGAGGAAGAAAAACTAGATGAAAAATACGGGGAATTAGTTGAACGTGATCGCTTAACTGTTAACTTGTTTTTTCAAGAAGTTTATCTTAATGATAATCCTACACCAAAACAGAAAGCTAAAATAAGAATGGCTTTACAAAATCAACAGAATTGGCAATACAAGAAAGGTATAAAATTCGGGAAACTCAATACATCTGGTTTTTTTAAAAATGGATAGTTGGAGTTTTAAAAAAATGGTAGGAAAACTAAAAATGAAATTCCAACCATGTAAACCCTTGTGAGAGTAAAGGGGAGTGATTTTTTTAAAAAACTGGTTTGAATGTTGATAGAAAAATCCAACCACGAAAACGCTTGGTGTATAAAGTCTTTTATAGGATTGGTTGGAAAATAACAACATTTAACAATAAAGGTATTTTTATTAAATAAGTAATAGCTATATATGTTATAAGTTGTTTAATTTTTGGTAAAAAAATCCAACTTTCCAACTTTTTGCGAAAAATGTTGATTTGACGGGCTTAATTTGGTAGGAAAATTTTCCAACACTTTCCTACCAGTTTAAAAAAATCCTACTAATATTAAAAAAAGGAGGTGCAAAATGAAAATAAAACAAAAATACAATGTAAAGGAATTTAATTTTACATATGATTTTAAAACAGAAGAAACAGCTCATATAGCCTCGGAGGCACTTATAGGATATTTACTGGGTACTCATTTTAGGGTAAATGCAAAGGTAGACTTCCTATGTGTAGAGAAGGACAGTAGTCTAACTAGATTGTTGTTAAAATATGTATCTGTAAATGATTTAAGCAGTATTCTAAATCGAATTTGTAACTTTTGTGATAAATATCGTACAGGGCTAAATTTAGATTTTGATGAAGAATGGGAGGGGTTATAATGGATAAACTAAATGACGGTTGGATATATTTTATGAACCGTGGTATAATAAAAAACGTGAAGATCCCTGAATTTGGGGAAATAAATTTAAAGATCTCTAATGGTGTAGTTACACTTGTAGAGACGAAAGAACAGACAAAAATATAATTGCTGACTTGAAGACAAGAGGCATGACATAAGACGTTTTTAAAATTCGTTTTTGTCATGTCTCTTTTTTGTAGGAATTTAAAGAAAAGAGGAAAACAATGGAAATTAAAGACGCAAAAAAGATTTATTTTGAATTAGTTCAAAACTATAATTTATTTAATAAAAAATCTACCTATTTTGGTGTAGAGAATAACGATAATTATCATTACCTATCACTAGGACTAATTCCAGAAATTGCCAGTACATTATCAGGGGGTAAAGAAATTATTAAATTTGTTGAAGAAATTTGTAGCTCAATTAAAAAATATTGGGAACTTCGAACAAAGTCAATTGAGAAAATGGATAAACTTCTTTCTGATCGTTATCTTACTAGCAAAAAGAAGGATCAAAAAGCAACTGAATTAAAAAAAGAAATTACTTTAAATCTAAATGAGTTAGTAAAAGTAAATACAAAACTTGCTAGTAAACAAGAAAAAGTATTTTCTCCAATTTTAAAAATAGTTAAAGAAGCTAGTGAAGCACTTGGGGAATTTGGCGACAATAAAGTTCTTCCTTCAAAGATCGACCTATATACGAACCATCCAGAGTGTACAGAAATTGAATTTACAAATTATTTTGTAGATGAATTATATACACCTTACCCACCTTTAAAAGATCGTGATTTTAATTATTTCATTAGAATTGGTGAAGAAGTTTCATTTACACGTCATGCGGAAGCGGAGTTTGAAGAACTTGGCTTGCCAACACTTAATAGACATTTAACAAACTTTAAAATGGAAAACTATTGGAAAGAAAATGGTTTTAGTTCAAAAGTTGAATGGCTTGCAAGTGTCCATGAAAAAAGAAAAGAAGCGGAAGAACTTGAATATATTGAAGACATGAAAATGCAACAGGCTTTGAAAGAACTGAAAGCACAAGGGAAACAAGAAGGATTTTTTAAAAAAATGTTAGGAGCTTTTACAAATGAATAAGATTGAGATTAAAGGGGCAATTATCCCAAATAATAGTATTGAAGCATATAAAAAAGAGGGGAAGGAATACACGGCCTTACAAGATATTGAATTACCGTCTTCTTCTCAACCCGTAGAAGTGATTATAAATTCTGGCGGTGGTGATGTATTTACAGGAAGTGAAATATACAGTCGATTAAAAGAATATAAAGGACAAGTAACAGTAAAAATAGTGGGAGTTTGTGCTAGTATTGCCAGTGTGATTGCAATGGCTGGGGATACTGTAGAAATGAGCCCGACAGGTTTGTTTATGATACATAACGCAATGGCTTGGACGTATGGTAATACTAAAGAGCATAAAAAACAAATTGAAGCTCTAGAAGTAGTAAACAATAGTATCGCTTTGGCATATCAAAACAAGACAGGTTTACCAATGGAAACTATTAGAAGTTTAATGGAAGAAGAAACATGGTTTTCTTGTGATCGTGCGTTAGAGTATGGCTTTGTAGATAAACAAATGTTCATGAAAAAAATTTCCCGTGAAATGGTTGCTAGTATTCTCGAACATGTCCCAGAACAAGGGCGACACTTGTTTATGGAAAATGTAATCAAAAAGAACCTAGATAAAATCGATGCGAATATCGAAGAACTGAAAAGCATTGAGAATAACAAAGATCAGTCTTACGGACAGAAACTAATGACACTTGGAGTAAAGGAAAAGAAAAACAATCTGTCATACGGTCAGAAGCTAATGACAATCGGGTTGACACCAAATAAGAAACTCACTACTCAACAGATGTTAAACGTAGCAAAAGACGCTGAAAAAATAGTCATGTTGTTAACTCTCGAAGCAAGACATGAAGCATTAAAAACTATTCGGGAGAAAAGATTTGAACAAATTCAAAAAGAGATAAAGGGTAGTTATTCGGAGCCATACCTAAACGAAGGATACCAGGCTGGAGATGTAATACTGGAGAATGGAAAAACTGTATTAGTGGCTCAAGGTCTCAATGATTATCAAAGTAAAGTCGATGAGTTGAGAAGATAAAATAGGTAGAGGATAGGCTTAGGCCTATCTTTTTATCTTTCAATTCTTCCAATTAGACATAACGAGGGAAACGCCAATTCATTTTTTAAAATCTTGTAGTTCCTTGATACGCTTGGGGTTTGGTGAATAAACGAATTAGACAGAATGTAAGATATGTCTAAGTCAGATGTGATAAAGAAGATAGGAAGAAATATAATTAGTAACTAAATAAGTGAATAACTTATATGAGTTAGAAGAAGAAAAGTTAGGATCTTATTTAAAGTCTAGATCTTGTGTGAGATTGAAACAGAAGAATATAATTAGTTAGTTTCCTTTTATAATATGAATAACAATTGGTATTTAATGAACAGTGTGTTCTTATTGCATGGTGAATGATTTTTTAAATCAGATTGATTACACAAAAATAGATAAGTAAAAGGAATTCATAGCGAATGAGAATGAAACATAAAACAAAGGGTATGCTTTCTTGTTTGTATGTCGTTTCAGATTGTTTCAGATCCAAAAAATTTGAACCCCCCTATTGAAAAAAATCGATCAAAATCGGCTTCTGGGAACCGGTGGGAGGGGTCGATTTTCTAAATATAAGGGTTAATTTTTAAGGGGGTGGGGGTGAAGGTCAAAAAAAGTCAAAGATTTTAAAAAAGCCCCAAATTTTGGAGCTTAATTCTTGCCTGTTGAACTCATTAGATTTAGTTCCTTTTTTACTACCCTTTAAGTTACCCCAGCATGTCTCACTTTGTTAGTGATTGTTGAAATACAATGTTTTTGGTAGTTAGGTTGCCTTATTATTACTATACATGTTTAAGTGATGATAACAAAATGCTTTAATTTTAAGATATACTTTGCAGAAAGCCTACTACAGTGGGCTTTTTGTTTTGTCTTAAAGGGTTGATTTCTGGGTTTGCTCTCCTTTTTGTTTTCTTAAAACCTAAACCTGCTAATAAAAAAATCCTGATCTATCTAGATCAGGAGGCACTATTACCGTAACATTTTCATTAAAAATTCAGCCATTTGTTGAGGACTTTCTTTTTTTCCGCGCGAAACCCACATTTGACAGACTCCGAAGAAGGCATTGGTCAGATAGACAGAACTGTAGACTCTTTCAATATCTGTTAATGATTTATGACTATAGCGCTCTTGCAAACTATCAACCAGAAGAATCTGTAATTTATGTCGTAAGAAGGTCTGGATCTCCTTGGTTCCATTCTCTGTCAGAAGAACCGCGAAGAGTGGCTCCTTGGTTAGAAATTCGAACACTTCTGTAATCGCTTGGCGCTTGTCATCTTGGTGTTTATCAAAGATATATTCAAGCTTGTGAAAGAGTGCTTGTTGGTAGCGCTCGATCATGTCATACTTGTCTCGATAGTGGGTATAAAAGCTAGAGCGACTAATGCCGGATTCTTGTGCTAGTTCAACCGTTGTGATTTGGTCGAATGATTCCTTTTCGAGTAGTCGAACCATCGCCTCCTCGATATTTCGTTTTGTTTTTATTCGTTTATTGCTCTCAGTCATCTGTTAATCCTTTTTGCACAAAATTATACACAGTGTCTAAAAACAAAGATTTCCTACTTGTGAAAATTTTTAGAAACTGTATAATCTATTATATCAGAAATTTAGACAATGTGTATAAAAAGGAGACAAAAAATATGATGAAAGAATGGAAGGCTATTCTTAAAAAGCCAACATTTATCATTGTCATGATTGGGGTTGCTTTGATTCCAGCTCTTTATAATATTATTTTTCTATCTTCCATGTGGGATCCATATGGCCAAGTTTCGGATCTTCCTGTAGCGGTTGTCAATAAGGATCAATCTGCTACATATAATGGACAAAAGATGGAAATAGGAAAAGACATGGTGTCCAATTTGAAGGACAATGACTCACTTGATTTTCATTTTGTAGATGAGAAAGCTGCGAAAGATGGTCTCAAAAATGGCGATTATTATATGATTGTAACCCTGCCTGAGGATCTTTCAAAGAAAGCTAGCTCCATCTTAACCAATCATCCGGAACAGATGACCATTGATTACCAAACATCCAGTGGTCATAGTTTTATCGCAGGGAAAATGAGCGACACTGCGATGACAAAGATGAAGCAGTCAGTGGCCGAAAAAGTGACCAATACGTATACAACAGCTTTATTTTCCAAAATGGGATCGCTTAAATCTGGTATGGGGACAGCGGCAGATGGAAGTGCTAAATTAGCAGATGGTGCAAGTAAATTGGAAGATGGTGGTCAAACACTGTCTACTAATTTGAATACATTGGCTCGTTCAAGCTTAGCATTTTCAGATGGTGCGACTACTCTTCGTACGGGTCTAGCAGCCTATACAGATGGTGTTGGTCAATTAGGAAATGGTCTCAATCAAATGGCTGGTCAACTTCCAAACTTGGTATCTGGCGTCAATCAATTAAATAATGGGTTTGGTACTTTTAATACAGGCTTGATGGCTTACGCTACCGGAGTGGATCGATTAGGAAATGGTCTCAATCAAATGGCGAGTCAAACCCCTCAGTTGGCCTCAGGAGTTGGTCAGTTAACCAGCGGTATGGGGACCCTCAATGATGGTCTTGGGAATTATACCAATGGTGTGCGTCAATTGAATTCAGGCCTGTCAAACTTTTCAAATGGTTTAGCAACCTATACAAATGGAGTCGCTACTTTATCAGAGGGAGCGGGTCAATTAAGTAGTCAATCTGCTACCCTTCGAAATGGGGTTTCACAATTAGAATCAGGTATTCAAACATTATCAAGCCAGCTACAAGCTTCTACAAGTCAATCCGCTCAGATTGATCAATTGGCAGCAGGTTTAAACCAATTAAATGCAGCGATTCAAAATGCTACAGTAGATACCAGTCAACTTTCGTCTGGATTGACGAGTATTGCGAATTCAGCTCAATCAATCCTTGCTTCAGCCCAAGCGGATCGTGCAAATGCCCTTGCAAGTGTGCAAGGGACAGCAGCCTATCAAGCAATGACAGCTGACCAACAAGCGGAAATCAATGCAGCGATCTCATCGAGCCCAAGCTCGAGTGAAACGGCGGCTCAAGGAATCTTGACTACGATTCAAACGATCCAAGGTAGTTTGAATACAGGAAATAGCTTGACACAACTGCAAACGGCAGCCAATCAAGTTTTACCGACAGCTTCTTCTACCTTGACAGACTTGTCAAGTGGCTTGTCTAAGATTCAATCCGCAGTTAGTGGACAATTGTTGCCAGCTAGTCAAACCATCAATCAAGGGATCGGAGCTTATACAGCTGGTGTCGATAAAATCGCTAATGGAGCAACCCAACTTCAGACGAATAGCAGTACTTTAACAAATGGGGCTAGTCAGTTAGCAGCAGGTGTTGATCAACTAGATAGTAAATCATCAGAATTACTTGCAGGAAGCAATCAATTGGCTTCTGGTCTAGATGAGTTAAATGGGAAGATGCCTGCCTTGACATCAGGTATGAATCAACTGGCTTCAGGAGCGACCCAATTAACAGGTAAGTCGGGTGAATTGGTTGCTGGTGCTGGAAAATTAGCTGACGGTGTAGGACAATTGAACAGCAAGACTCCAGAGTTGGCAGGTGGTGTCAATAAACTTGTCACTGGTGTCAATCAGTTGACAGAAAAATCAGGTCAACTGGTGACCGGAGCTGATAAACTAGCCGACGGTGCAAATCAAATCTCAGATGGGTCCAGCAAATTAGCAGCAGGTGGCCAAACATTGACAAATGGTTTAGGTGAATTAGCAACAGGAAGCCAAACCTTGAGTCAAGGATTAAACGATGCTAAGGGACAATTGAATGTGGCTACAACTGAAAAAGAAAACGCTAAAACCTTAGCAGATCCTGTCACTTTGTCTAAAACAGACCGTGACAATGTCCCGGTGAATGGTGTCGGAATGGCTCCTTATATGATCTCTGTAGCACTCTTTGTTTGTGCCTTGTCAACCAATATGATCTTTGCAAAATTGCCATCCGGTCGTCATCCTGAAAGTCGCTGGGCATGGTTTAAATCTCGCTTTGAGGTCAACGGAACGATTGCGGTGATTGCAGGAGTCTTGGTCTATGGTGCCGTTCACTTGATTGGTTTATCAGCTAATCATGAGATGGCTACGCTCTTCCTTTGTGTGATTGGTAGTGTGGCCTTCATGTCTATCGTGACTGCTTTGACAACATGGCAAAGAAAGATCGGTGCTTTCCTTTCCTTGATCCTCTTGCTCTTGCAATTGGCTTCTAGTGCAGGAACCTATCCTCTTGCTTTGACAAATGGCTTTTTCCAAGCCATTCATCCATTCTTGCCAATGAGCTATACCGTTTCTGGTCTTCGTCAAACGATTTCGATGACAGGAGAAATTGGAAATCAAGTGGCCTTCCTTCTGATGACTATTGCTCTTTTTGCAGGGCTAGGAATGTGGTTCTATAATCCAAAACAATATGAAGAGGACTAATCTTCGGGAACTCCCAACAGAATGTGTTGGGAGTTTTTTGTTTCATGTGAAACAAAAATTCTCGCTTGTCTAAGCGAGAATGTAAATTATTTAAAGAAGACGACATCAGGATTTGGAGTAATATAGAGAAGTTGGTCGTTGTCAAAGACCAGTTGGATAGTGTTGTTTTTATAGGTGTAAATGGTGTAGTTTACTCCGAATTTAGAAGCTTGTTTGAGATCAACAGCTCCCATCAAAAAGGCGTGAGCTTGTTCCCCTGTGATTTTTCCCTCGTGGTAGAGCCCCTTAATATTTTCTAATTCGGTATTTTCAAAAGATTCGGCAATATAAGCAGGGTCTGTTATTTGTTTTTCAGGACTTCCAAGAATTGTTTGGACAAGAGCGGTGGTATATCCTTCATAATCCGGCGTCTGTGCAAAAATTTTATCGTCATTTCTAGAGTAGGCTACTTTTAAGTTCCCTGTCGCATAAATTTTATCTTTGGGTGCTTCTTGAGCATTTTTAGGGAGTCCTTCGGTCGTGACGATGTCAGAAGAGGGCTGTGTAGTGGTTGAAGGAGAGCTAGAGGAGTTGCTTGAGCTATTTGAACTAGTTGAACGAATCGGGTGGCTAGAACGACTCGAGCTACTTTTTTTAAAGGTTTTCTTTTTTGAGCTGGTAGTAGTGGGTACTTTTTTAAAGTTGATCTTAAGGTCCGGCACACAGGCTGATAGAAAAAGAAGAGACAGCAACAGTGTGAAGAAAAGAGGGAGTGTTTGTTTTTTCATCATGTTCCTTTCGATAAGCTGATTGATTTTCTATTCTATCATAAAAAGGGTAACAAAAAAAGGTCAGGAAGAAATCCTGCCTTTATTTGTTATTATTAATGACCGCCGCGAGGTCCACCGCCTTGAGGTCCGCCACCGCCTGGAGCCCCACCGCCTCCAGGCATGGAGTTGACAATTTCCGTTTGTTTTTCACCGTTGATATAGATGTCTCCGCCAGTGTAGGTAGCAGTACCATCAAAGTCGAATCCAGATTGTCCCGTTAATTTAATGGTTCCTCCGGTAACAGTGATATTTCCATTCGAATCAATTGGATCAGTATCGCCTTGGCCAACTTCAACGTTGAGGGTTCCACCATTCATGGTGAAGAAAATTTCATCTTGGTTAGCATTAGCATTGGCTGCATTGACACCATCATCAGTTGCGTAGATGGTGATATCACCACCGTTGATGGTGATCGATTTTCCTTCGAGACCTTCGACAGACTCTGTTACCTCATAGGTTCCGCTATCGATGATCAGATCTCCAGAAGCATGGATTCCGTCGTCTCCTGCGGTGATGGTCATTTTGTTATCTGAAAGATACATGGTTCCGACCGAAGTATCTTCATCATTATCCACCTTGACGGCATCTTCATCTGCATCGATGGTCATGGTCGTACCAGTGATATTGAGTTCGTCATTGACGTTGAAGGCATCTCCTACAGCCGTTATCTTATAGGTTCCACCTGTGATATGGAGAGTGTCATTGGCTTTGATACCGTTGTTCTTCTTAGCGTCAATGTTGAGCGTACCTGAACCATTGATGGTGAGGTCGCCTTTAGAGAAGATCACCGCATCGGCATCTTCATCATTGTTTGAACTTGAATCAGACAAGGTATTGGTCGTGCCATCTGCTAGAGTCAGGTAGACATGACCTGCTTTCGTAGCAGAAATTGGCGCGTTGGTGTTGGTCATGGTAACGCCTTTCAAGACGATGTGAACATCATCTGAGTCACCTGCTTCGACCTTGATTTGAACTCCATCGGATTCACCAGAGATGACATAGGTTCCAGCCTTTGAGATGGTCACAGTTGATCCAGATACAGCAACGCCGTCACCTGATACACTTGCAGAAGATCCAGACAGTTTTACAGTAGAGGCTTTGCTTTCATCATAAGAGGTGTCCTTGTCCTTATCTGTAAAATAGTTGGGATTGTTTGTTTTATTTTTTGAAGTAGAAGTAGCGGTTGTTTGTGCAGTATTGCTTTTTGTAGCTGATTGTGATGACGCCTGGGTGCAAGCTGACAGTAAGGTGAGGGTTGCGGCCCCCGTTAATAAAAATTTCCATTTGTTTGATTTCATGAGCTTTTCCTCTCGTTCAATTGATATGCTCCTAGTCTAAAGTTGCTAGCTGAAAGTTTCCTAAAGTTTTTCTGAAAGGAACCTTAACTTTAGTTTTATTTAAGTTTGGCTTAATGACCGGTTAAGAAAGTCCCATTAAACTAGAAAGCACGTAAGTCGTATTCATACTTACTGAAGGTTAGAAACAATAGATCCCCCTTAAAGGAGAAGAAACATGAAAAAAACAATTGAGACAAGTTTCAAACGAATCGAAACAAAATATATCGTCGCAAAAGATGACGTGAAGGACTTGATCAAAGACTTAAAAGAATACGTCGTAGAAGATGATTACCCAACTTCAACCATTTCAAACATTTATTTTGATACGGAAAATTTTGATGTCATTCAAGATGCTCTTGCCAAACAACACCGCCGTGAAAAAATTCGGATGCGGACTTATATAGAAAAACCTCAAGCAGACAGTCCAGTATTTCTAGAGGTGAAGTCAAAAGATGAAGAAGGAATTGGCCATAAATTCCGTCTAGTCGCCACTTCGCAAGCCATTATCAACTTGATGATAGATGGGAAAGTAGATCATCAGATACAAGATCCAGACTTAGTGCAAGAGATTCAGAGATTGCGCAAACGTTATGGTCATCGATTGGAACCACGGATGTTCATTTATTACGATCGCTTGTCTCTCAAAGAAAAGAAATCCATTCAGGGTTATCCTTATCAAAAGATTCGCGTGACAATCGATCAAAACTTAGTCTTTCGAGACCAGGCTGTTAGCCTTTTTGATGGGAAGAAAGGAGAACCTCTACTAGAGGATGACTTCGTGATCATGGAAATTAAGGCTCCTGGCCAAGAACCTAAATGGCTAAAGGATATTTTAGAGAAGTATGGTTTGGTGAAACAGAAATTTTCAAAATATAGCTGTGCTTATCATAAATCACAAGGCTTGGATTATGCCCCAAGACCAGTTCAAGAAACGGTAGGTGCTGCCTATGTCTAATCTATTTGATTCTATTTTTAATAATGCCACAGCAACGGTGGATCCCTTGCGCTTGTTGCTGGCCCTTTTGGTCAGCATCTTTCTAGGGATGGCCCTATCTTGGACCTATAAATACCGGACACTTTACACTCGAGAGTTTGTCATTAGTTTGACCTTGCTTCCTTGTATGATGACCTTAGTGATTTTTTTGGTCAATGGAAGTTTGGGAACCTCGATTGCAGTGGCAGGGACCTTTAGTTTGATCCGTTTCCGGTCAGCTACGAGTGGTTCTAGAGAGTTGATTGCCATTTTCTTAGCTATGATTATAGGACTAGCGGCGGGTTCAGGCTATCTTTTATTGGCCATTTTATCAACCCTTTCTTTACTAGGAGTGTGGCTGGTATTAGAGAACAAACAGAGTAAGGCAGATCATCAACGGCGCCGTCATTTGACCATTACCGTCTTAAAACAAGATTCTGTTGCAGAACAAATCAGCCAGTTTTTAGATAAAAGTTGTTCAGAAATTGACTTTATTTCTGTCACAACGGCCCAAGCTGGAGAACAACTGACCTTGAACTATGAGGTAAATATGGAATCGAACATCGATGATTTTGCCCTTGCCAATCTATTGATTAGCAAGATTGAAAATTGTGATGTCGCTCTGACAAAGAAAGCGAAGAAAAGAAAGAATTTATAACGGCTATCCTACTTTAGGATAGTTTTTTAGGGGTTTAAGAACTTTTTAAGAAAAAGTGGTATACTGTTTCTAAAAAATGGAAGGAATCCTTTATGAAAAAGACTGCTATTTTTGAAGATGTCGTCTCTATTATGACCCATGATTCATCTACCAGCAAGGATCGAAAAGGATGCGATCCAGAGCCTTTTCGAGAAAACATTACAGATGAGATGACAGATGATGCCTTTCTCTATCAAGTTAAGGCTTACCTAGCTAGTTTTGGGGTGATCGGGCATGTTTCCTTTCGAGATAAAAAGGCCAGTCAAAAAGGGTTCCTTTTGAGAATAAATGGACAGAAACTGTATGTTGAGGAAGCTAATGAAGATACGGGTCTTCAAGTAGGAGATCAGATCCTAGCTCTGGATGGAAGAGACTTGGATCAGATAGCTTCTCTTCATAAAGCCTATTTTATCAGCAAGACCCCAGAAAGACATTATAGAGAATGGGCAGATTTGGTCTCTCAGTCAACTAGTGTCACCCTGCTTCGAGAAGGGATAGAAAAGACCATTAAAGTAGTACCCAGTCGAGAACCGATCCAAGATCAGATTTTTTGGAAACGATTAGACGATGAGATTCTTTATCTTCGTCTGGATAATTTTATGGATGAAGGAGCCATTAGTCGGGTATATCAAGAGTGTTTGCCGATGATGACGGAGGTCAAGTTTCTTCTCATTGATGTCCGACAGAACGGCGGAGGGACGGATTCTCTATATCTTCCTCTGTTACATCTAGGCTTAGAGAAGGATCAGGGCTATGATTCGCTTGACTGGGACGATGATGGTATGGAAATTCTCTACACGGAACGTAATGTTGATCTGCGCTTGAAAGACTTTGAGGACTGGATGCAACAGGAAGAAATTAGTCCTGAAACAGTCAAGCTGCTTGGAGATATGAAAGAGGAGTTGCTCCGCCATCGAGGCAAAGGTTATGTACTGTATCAGCAAGAAAGCGAGGAATTCTTCCCAGAGGTTAAAGGTGGCCACTATCCTGAACGGATCTTTGTCTTATCAGATATCTATTGCGGTTCTTCTGGCGACAACTTTGTTCAGATGATGAAGCAGTTTAAGAAGGTAACGGTGGTAGGTAGACCGACTCTCGGAATTTTAGACTATTCCAATTGTTGTACCGTTGATTATGGCGATTATCAATTGATGTTTCCTACTTCTCGTTGTCTATGCGTAGATCAAGGTAAAGGAATGACGGATCAAGGTGTTCTACCCGATATAGAGATTCCTTGGACACCTAGCCATTTCGAGAGAGATGTGGATCTGGACAAGTGTCTGGAGTTGATTCATCAGGGGACTGTGAAATAGAATAGGATTTCAACCAGAAAACTGATTAAAGAAAAATGCTTTCGTTAAACGGCTTGAATGATCTGAAATGATAACGTTTTCTACGACATTCTCACTATGTTTAAAATTGCTTACTTGGTATAAAAAATGGTAAAATAGTGAGTAACAATTAAAATGAAGAGTGAAACTTATGAAACATAAAACACTTTATAAATTTATCGGGCAGACGGTCTTGTATTTCGCCATTTTCCTAGCCCTACTTTATTTCTTTAGTTACCTTGGTCAAGGTCAGGGTGGCTTTATCTACAACGAATTTTAGAAAAGGAGACTCCTAGCCGTGTCAAACCAACCAATTACTGATATGATCGAGACAATTGAACGTTATGCGCAACTACAACCAGACTATCCTGTCTACAATGTCCTTGGTGAGGAGCATACCTATGGCCAATTGAAGGCTGATTCAGATAGCTTGGCTGCCCACATCGACCAAATGGGACTTCCTGAAAAGTCACCTGTAGTGGTCTTTGGTGGTCAAGAATATGAAATGTTAGCAACCTTTGTGGCCTTGACAAAATCTGGCCATGCCTATATCCCAATTGATAGCCACTCTGCCTTGGAGCGCGTGTCTGCCATTGTTGAAGTAGCAGAGCCAAGCTTGATTATTGCCATCAATGAATTTCCATTGGAAAACCCAGCTGCTCCAATCATGTCCTTGGAGCAAGTGCGTGAAGCTTATGCGGCTCAGCATGCCTATGACTTGAAACATCCGGTCAAAGGGGATGATAACTACTACATCATCTTTACCTCAGGGACAACTGGGAAGCCAAAAGGGGTGCAAATTTCGCACGATAACTTGCTCAGCTTTACCAACTGGATGATTACGGACAAGGAATTTGCAACGCCAGAGCGTCCGCAAATGTTGGCGCAACCGCCCTATTCCTTTGACTTGTCTGTCATGTACTGGGCACCGACCTTGGCTCTTGGAGGAACGCTTTTTGCTCTTCCATCAGCCATTACTCAAGACTTCAAACAACTCTTTGCGACCATCTTTTCTCTTCCGATTGCTATCTGGACTTCAACACCATCTTTCGCAGATATGGCTATGTTGTCTGAAGATTTCAATGCTGAAAAAATGCCAGGAATCACCCATTTCTACTTTGATGGGGAAGAGTTGACAGTCAAGACTGCTCAGAAATTGCGCGAGCGTTTCCCAAATGCACGCATCATCAATGCCTACGGCCCAACAGAAGCAACTGTAGCTCTTTCGGCTGTAGCCGTAACAGATGAGATGTTAGCTACTTTGAAACGTCTGCCAATTGGTTACACCAAAGAAGATTCTCCAACCTTCATCATTGATGAGGCAGGAAACAAATTGCCAAATGGTGAGCAAGGGGAGATCATCGTATCTGGCCCAGCTGTTTCAAAAGGTTATATGAATAATCCAGAGAAAACAGCAGAAGCCTTCTTCGAATTTGAAGGTCTTCCAGCCTACCATACGGGAGATGTCGGAACCATGACGGATGAAGGCCTCCTTCTCTACGGTGGACGGATGGACTTCCAAATCAAGTTTAACGGTTATCGTATCGAGCTAGAGGATGTCTCTCAAAACTTGAACAAATCGAAGTATATTGACTCAGCAGTTGCGGTACCGCGTTATAATAAAGATCACAAAGTTCAAAATCTCTTGGCCTATGTCATCTTAAAAGAGGGCGTCAAAGAACAATTTGAGCGCGAAATTGATATCACGAAAGCCATTAAGGAAGATTTAGAAAACATCATGATGTCTTATATGATGCCTTCAAAATTCCTCTATCGTGACAGCCTGCCATTAACACCAAACGGGAAAATCGACATCAAAGGGTTGATTAGCGAGGTTAACAACCGATGATCGAGTTTTTGAAACAGCTCCCTCATTTAGAACACTATGGAACACCGATCTATTTTATCTACCTCATTCTAGCTTTTTTGCCGATCTTTGTGGGCCTCTTTTTCAAAAAGAGATTTCCGGTCTATGAAGGACTGGTGAGTCTGATCTTTATCATTTTGATGCTGACAGGTTCGAATCTCAAGCAAATTTATGCCCTGCTCTTTTACGTAGTCTGGCAAATTTTGATTGTGTATTCCTACAAGATTTATCGTCAGAAAGCGGACAATAAGTGGATTTTCTATCTTCATTCCTTCTTGTCTGTCTTGCCTCTAATCTTTGTGAAGGTAGAGCCAGCAATCAAGAATGGGCACCAATCCTTGTTTGGATTTTTAGGGATTTCGTATTTAACCTTCCGGGCTGTCGGAATGATCATCGAAATGCGAGATGGTGTCTTGAAAGAATTCACACTCTGGGAATTCTTACGCTTTATGCTCTTTATGCCGACCTTCTCAAGTGGGCCGATTGATCGTTTCAAGCGTTTTAATGAGGATTATAACGCTATTCCTGAGCGTGAAGAATTATTGGATATGTTGGAGCAAGCTGTTAAGTATATCATGTATGGCTTCCTTTATAAATTTATCCTAGCTCATATTTTTGGTCACTTATTGTTAGGACATGTGCAGACCTATGCCTTGTCTCAAGGTGGATTCTTCAATATCGGAACGCTGGGAGTCATGTATGTTTATGGCTTTGACCTCTTCTTTGACTTTGCGGGCTATTCGATGTTTGCTTTAGCAGCTTCAAATTTGATGGGAATTAAAAGTCCAATCAACTTTGATCGTCCCTTTAAATCACGTGACTTAAAGGAATTCTGGAATCGTTGGCATATGAGTTTGTCTTTCTGGTTCCGTGATTTTGTCTTTATGCGTCTCGTGATGGTATTGATGCGCAATAAAGTATTCAAGAGCCGAATTACCACCTCAAATGTTGCCTATATTATCAATATGTTGGTCATGGGCTTCTGGCACGGGGTGACCTGGTACTACATCGCTTATGGGCTCTTCCATGGGCTTGGAC
Source organism: Streptococcus sp. HMSC057G03 (assembly GCF_001808745.1). NCBI lineage: Bacteria > Bacillati > Bacillota > Bacilli > Lactobacillales > Streptococcaceae > Streptococcus > Streptococcus sp. HMSC057G03. The sequence goes on along the minus strand of NZ_KV794424.1, from coordinate 41,887 downwards.
TGGTTATCAATGATGCTTGGATTCGTAAGAAAAAGACCATCAATAAAGAAAGAAAAGCAAAAGGATTGGATCCTATACCGGACAATCGTTGGACCAAAGCTTTGGGGATCTTTATCACCTTTAACACAGTGATGCTGTCCTTCCTGATTTTCTCAGGATTCTTGGATCAACAATGGTTTCCAAAATTGAAATAAAAGGAGAATAGAAAAATGGATGTAAAATCACAAGTAATTGAAATTATTGACGAATTGTTTATGGAAGATGTCTCAGACATGATGGATGAGGATCTCTTTGATGCTGGTGTCCTTGATAGTATGGGAACAGTCGAATTGATTGTAGAACTGGAAAATCGCTTTGGCATCCGTGTTCCTGTATCTGAATTTGGACGCGATGATTGGAATACTGCTAACAAGATCGTAGAAGGTGTAACGGAGCTTCAGAATGCTTAAGCGTTTGTGGCTGATTTTAGGGCCCGTATTTTGCGCGCTCCTCATGGTAACAGCTTTATTATTCTTTTATCCAATCAATCATAAGCACAACTATACCGAAGAGAAAAAAGCTGCGGTTAGTCTGAATGCAGAAGGATTCAAGAGTCGTACAAAGAAACAAGAAGCACTTTCTGATCCACAGCATCGCTTTGTCCCTTATTTCGGCTCCAGTGAATGGTTACGTTTTGATGTGGTGCATCCAGCAGTTTTGGCTGAGAAATATGACCGCAATTATAGACCCTACTTTTTAGGAGAGCGTGGTGCGGCTTCTTTGAACCAGTATTTTGGGATGCAACAGATTTTGCCAGAACTCAAGGACAATACAGCTGTTTATGTAGTTTCTCCGCAATGGTTTACCAAAAAGGGATACGATTCCTCTGCTTTTCAACAATTCTTTAATAGCGATCAGTTGAATAGCTTTATTACCAATCACCAACAGGATGCTGCATCCCAGTATGCTGCAAAGCGTCTGTTACAACAGTATCCAAATGTCGCCTTTCAAAGTGTTGTAACGAAAATTTCTCAAGGAAAGAAAATTTCCAGATTTGATCAGTCTTTGAACCAGTTTGTTTCCCACCTTGTCCAACGCGAAGATGCTTTGTTTAGTAATCTTGCAACGCGTACAAACGGGAATTACGATAAGAAGGTCAAAAAACGTCTACAAGATTTACCAGATCAATTCTCATATGAGAAATTGGAAGAAATTGCAACGGCTGAAGCAAAAGTCAAAACCAATAACAACGACCTTGGAATCAGCAATCATTTTTACAATACTCGTTTAAAAATGAAGTTGAAGAAACTAAAAGGTTTCCAAAAAAACGAATCCTATGTTCAATCTCCTGAGTACAATGACTTGCAGTTGGTTCTAGACCAGTTTGCTAAATCTCGGACCAATGTTATCTTTGTCATTCCTCCAGTAAATGCCAAATGGATGAAATACACAGGCTTGAGCCAAGAAAAGTATGAACAGGCTGTTCAAAAGATTCGTTACCAATTGGAAAGTCAAGGATTCACCAATATTGCAGACTTTTCTAAAGATGGTGATCAGCCCTACTTTATGGAAGATACGATTCATATGGGATGGAATGGTTGGCTAGCCTTTGATAAAGCGGTCAATCCCTTTGTCACAAAGGCTGAAAAAGCACCAACTTACCATCTAAATGATCGCTTCTTCAGTAAAGACTGGGCCCAATATAAAGGGACACCAGATGAATTTAAATAATGCTTGATCAAAGGGGGCAGGATCGAATCCTGGCTCCTTGATTTGTGAGGAAAGTTACGAGAAAGTCACAAATAAGCAAGAGAGTTATCCACAGGCTGTGGGAAACTTGCTTGTAAATGGATGAAAGCAAGTCCTGATGCTGACGACGCTTCCTCTTTTGAGGGGGCAAAAAGTGAAAGTTATCCACATTTTTGTGGATAAGTGATAAAAAACAGTGGATAAGTCAGCTGGTTTGTGAAAAGGAGAATAGTGTGAAAAAAATTTGGTTTTACGCAATCGTTCAGGGAATTGTGATCTTTTTTATTGTGGGTGGCATGACCTATGTACTTAGGGGAGATTTCTTTTTCCGCTACCTATCCCCTATTTTTGGACTAGCAGCAGCTGTCTTGCGATTTGGGACGGCGACTTTAATGAAGGTGCTAGCACCCACTCTCTACGATGATCCCAAAAAGAAAGAAGAGAGCCACGATAATTAAAGAAGTTGGTGACTGAAAAAGTTGAGCTAAAGGCCACTTTCTGCTGGTCTTTATGGTAAAATAGAAGGAAGAATATTAGTTTGGAGATTAATTAGAAATGAAACGTTCAATGTATGCTGGACGTGTTCGTGAAGAACACATTGGAACTCGTATTACCTTGAAAGGATGGGTTAGCCGTCGTCGTGACTTGGGTGGTTTGATCTTTATCGATCTACGCGACCGCGAAGGGATCATGCAATTGGTGATCAATCCAGAAACAGTTAGTGCAGAAGTGATGGCTACAGCTGAAAGCATCCGTAGTGAATATGTTGTAGAAGTGACAGGTCTTGTGGAAGCTCGTGAACAAGCTAATCCAAACTTGCCTACAGGAGCAGTAGAACTCAAGGTAGAAGCTATTACGGTTCTCAATACTGCAAAAACTACACCATTTGAAATCAAGGACGGAATTGAAGCCAATGATGATACCCGTCTTCGTTACCGTTACTTAGACCTTCGTCGTCCTGAGATGTTGGAAAACCTCAAACTCCGTGCAAAAGTGACCCATTCGATTCGCAATTACTTAGATGAATTAGAATTTATTGATGTGGAAACACCCTTTCTTTCTAAGTCAACTCCAGAAGGAGCACGCGACTACTTGGTTCCTTCCCGTGTCAATAAGGGTCATTTCTATGCCCTTCCACAAAGTCCTCAGATTACAAAACAATTGTTGATGAATGCTGGATTTGATCGCTATTATCAAATTGTGAAGTGTTTCCGTGATGAGGATTTACGGGGAGACCGTCAACCTGAGTTTACACAGGTCGACTTGGAAACTTCTTTCTTGAGTGATCAAGAAATCCAGGATATCACAGAAGGCTTGATTTCACGTGTCATGAAAGAAACCAAGGGAATTGAAGTAACACTCCCATTCCCACGGATGAATTATGATGATGCTATGGCCTTGTATGGTTCAGATAAACCAGATACACGTTTTGAAATGTTGCTCCAAGACTTGACAGAGCTTGTCAAGGGTGTAGACTTCAAAGTCTTCTCAGAAGCTCCAGCAGTTAAGGCGATTGTTGTCAAAGGTGCAGCGGATCATTACTCTCGTAAAGACATCGATAAATTGACAGAAGTTGCGAAGCAATACGGTGCGAAGGGCCTTGCTTGGGTGAAATATGCTGAAGGTGCTTTGAATGGTCCTGTTGCGAAGTTCTTGACAGACTTGACAAGTGACTTGACAGCTGCTTTACAGTTAGAAGACAAAGATCTAGTTCTCTTTGTAGCAGATACTCTTGAAGTAGCCAATGCAACGCTTGGTGCTTTGCGTGTTCGTCTTGCGAAAGAGCTTGACTTGATTGACAACAATCAATACAACTTCCTTTGGGTAGTGGATTGGCCAATGTTTGAATGGTCTGAAGAAGAAGGCCGTTATATGTCTGCTCACCATCCATTTACACTCCCACAAGCTGAAACAGAGCATGAATTGGAAGGCGATCTTTCAAAAGTTCGAGCAATTGCCTATGATATCGTCTTAAATGGCTATGAATTAGGTGGAGGAAGCCTACGGATTAATCATAAAGATTTACAAGAACGGATGTTTAAGGCACTTGGATTTACAAAAGAAGCTGCCAATGAACAATTTGGTTTCTTGTTGGAAGCAATGGATTATGGTTTCCCACCACATGGAGGATTGGCGATTGGTTTGGACCGCTTCGTGATGCTTCTTGCAGGTGAAGATAATATTCGGGAAGTCATTGCCTTTCCTAAGAATAACAAGGCGACAGATCCAATGACACAAGCTCCTTCTGTCGTTTCTGAAAAGCAATTGGATGAGTTAAATCTTCAAGTGGAAGTAGCAGAGCAAGAATAGGACAAGAGAGAAAAGGGAGAGTCTAGGAATCAGTTGCTCTAAGATTTTCCTTTTCTTCTAATCGATGGATTGAAAATGAAAAAAATTCGCTTTCATAAGCTATTTCGCTATCATGTGCGGCGACTAGCTTATAACATTAAATTATTGCGCGTGCTGAAGAGCATCTCCCGTGAGAAATACGATGAAAAAGTGTCAGCTTCCTTGCTGTATGGTTTTCTATCAGCGATTGCCGTCAACTTCTTCTTTCAACCAGGACATGTATACTCCAGCGGTGCAACAGGTCTAGCTCAGATTTTATCTGTTCTGAGCCAACGCTTTATTGGCTTTACGATTCCCGTTTCCTTGACCTTTTATGCCATCAATATCCCTTTGATGATTGTGGCTTGGTATCAAATTGGCCATAAATTTACCATCTTTACCTTTATTACGGTTTCGATGAGTTCCCTCTTTATTCAGTTCGTGCCAGTGATTACGTTGACCAACGATCCGATCATGAATGCCCTATTTGGTGGGGTTGTCATGGGAACAGGGATTGGTTTTGCTCTTCGGAACAACATTTCCAGTGGGGGAACGGATATTGTCAGTTTGACGATTCGAAAACGGACAGGAAAGAATGTCGGCAGTATCTCCTTTTTGGTCAATGGGACCATTATGTTGATCGCTGGTCTGACCTTTGGTTGGAAGTATGCTCTTTACTCTATGATTACCATCTTCGTATCGAGTCGAGTAACGGATGCTGTCTTTACCAAGCAAAAACGGATGCAGGCAATGATCGTAACGAGCCAGCCGGATGCCATTATTGAAAAGATTCATAAAAAATTGCATCGTGGAGCAACCATTATCCACAATGCAGAAGGAACCTATAACCATCAGGAAAAAGCGGTTCTGCTGACAGTTATTACGCGTGCAGAGTTTAATGAATTCAAATATATTATGAAAAAAGCTGATCCTCAGGCTTTTATCACCATTTCAGAAAACGTTCATATCATTGGACGCTTTGTGGAAACAGAAGAATAAAAATAAGGTCCCACATTGTGGTGACCTTATTTTGTTTATTCAGCTTCTCGGAGAAGGAGCCAACTATGGGCGGAAATAGAAAGTTCCTTTCCTTTAGGAATAGGTGTTTGGAGATTTGCATGAGGATAGGCAAATAGCAGTTGACTATCGCTCGGATGTTGATAGGTCATGTCCTGATCACCGATATTAACGAGAATCGTTATTTTTTCACGATTTTTTTCAATCGTGTAGATAAAATGATAATCAGACAACCATTTGACATCACAGTAATCTCGAATCTCTTGTCCTTTTTTCAAACGAAGGAGAGGTTGCGATTTCCGGTAAGCAATCAATTCTTTAAGAAAAGCAAGTTCTTCTTGGCATTTTGAAAGGGATGTCCAGTCCAATTGGTTGAGACTATCTGGCAAGTTATAGGTGTTATCTTCGAGCCCTTTTGTGCGGTAAAATTCTTGACCAGCATGGATAAAAGGTACTCCTTGGGATAATAATACCAAATGAAGAGCGAGGCGTGAGAGAGCTTTTCGCTCCTCTAGACGAATCTCTTCTTTTTCAAGTTGGAAATAATCAAAAACAGTTGCATTGTCATGGCATTCGACGTACTGAATGGCTTGTTGAGGTTGGATGAAATGAGCAGGTCCTACTTTCCCGACATTTGCTGTTAGGATATTAGAAAAATCATTGGCTGGATGTTGACTATCACAACGGTGACCGACTAAGAGTGCTCTCTTGACCGTATCCCGGAAATTATCACTGAAAAAGCCAAAATCTGGTAATCGTTTTGAGTTGTACTGGTGAGCGAGCTGATCTTCAGAGAGGCTTGTATCCATCTTCCACCCTTCCCCATAGAGATAGACATTAGGATAGATTTTACGGAGCTCCTCTGCAATCTCTGTCATGGTTTGAATGTCTATGATTCCCATCAAGTCAAAGCGAAAACCATCAAAGCCGTAGAGGGAAACCCATTGCTTGAGGGATTGCTTGATATAGTGTCTTACCATGGAACGTTCACTTGCGACATCATTCCCACAGAAGGTTCCATTAGTCCTCTCTCCTTCTGCATTATAGCGGTAGAAATAACCGGGTACGATTTGTTCAAATGCATACTCATCGGCCTGGTAGACGTGATTGTAGACCACATCCATGATAACACTGAGATTAGATTGGTGATAGGTTTCAATAGCATCTTGGAGCTCCCAAATCCGTGCATAAGGATCGTTGGGGTCACTGGCATAACTACCTTCTGGAACATTGTATTGGACAGGATCATAACCCCAGTTATAGGCTTTCCATTGATTCTCTTCATCAACACTACCGAAATCATAGACAGGAAGTAACTGTACATGGGTAATGCCAAGTTTTTGAAGGTAATCAAATCCAAGGATTTGACCATTGAGTTGAGGCGATTCTGTCAAGCCTTTAAACTTACCAGGGTGTTTAAAGCCGGCCTCTTTTTGGACAGAGAAGTCCCGAACGCTCATCTCGTAGATGATTGCTTCTGTCGGGTCTAGTTGATGAGCAGCACGTGTGATAGGACGTGTGATCTTCTTGCGGTCGACGACTAAGCTATCTCCAGAGTTTGCTAAAGAGGATAGAGCATAGGGATCGTGGATCCGACGTTCTAGGTCATTGACACGGAACTCATAGTGGTAGGCAGCTCCTTCCCAGTCCCCTTTAAGCAAAAGTTCCCAGACTCCATTTTCTGTACGATGCATTGGATAGACCTGATCTTCGATATGAAGGGTCACATCTTGCGAAATGGGTGCCCAGAATTTAAATTGCGTCTGATTTGGTGTGTAAAAACTTCCTAAATCTTCTCCAGTATAGGTGAAGGTTTGATCGAAAATGGGTTTGCGAACGATGTTTCGATAGTGGAGTATAGAAGAATTTCCAGTAGCATCGTAGATGGTGTACTCTTCTCCGAGTTCAAGTGGAATAGGGCTTAAGAAATAGTCTCCTGTGTCAGTCGCTGCACTTGACGTTTTGACAGGGATTAAGGCAAGATGACCTTGGTTCGTTTTCAAATAAAAAGGAAGGATATGCTCCTCTCCCTTTTGGATACGAATGAGGTCTTGGTCATCTAAATAAGCAGTAAATGTAGACATAAAGACTCCTAAAGTTTCGTAATGGTATGGTCAATCAATTGACGGTAGCAGACGGTTTTTCCTTCTTTGTGATCTTTGATGATTTGAAGGATGGTCCGGACAGATTCACGCCCGAGTTCCACCGCATTGATGTCAATATAGGCTTCAATATCGAGTCGTGGCTTGATCGAATCAAAGGAAATAATCGGGATTGTCAGCTGGTGTTCTAATAGGTATTGGCGCACCCCTTCAGCAACGAGAATATCGGTCGTCATAATCGCATCTAGTTCTGTTAACGGTAGACTCTCCATCATTTGATAAGAATTATCTTCTAACATAAACCCAAATGAAAAATGAACGAGTTTTTCATCGAGAGGAATCCCTGCTTTTTGGAGGGCTTCTTTATAACCTTGGTAGCGGTCTTGAGACACAAACAGCTCTTTGTTTCCCCCGATAAAAGCAATTTTTCGGTAGTTTTGTTGAATGAAATAATCTGTCGCATCAAATGCAGCCTTGATATTATCATTATCCACTAGCGATACAAAAGGTGAAGCTGCCTTTCCGAGAATGAGGAAGGGGAACTTGTCTTTGATCGCAAATTCAACGAGGGGATCATTCGGGTTGGAATAAAGGAAAATCAAACCATCTACACGATTTCCGTAGATGAGTTGTTTGAGGTTGTCGAGCCGCCGTTCTTCATTTTGCCCCGTACAGATTTGGATGGCATAATCATTGTCTGACGCGATCTGGGTAATCCCTCTTAAAACAGTTGGGAAGAAAGGATTCTGGTAGAAGACGTCACTGTCGATTGGTAGGACCAAAGCAATGACTTGACTAGATTGGCTGACAAGGCTGCGAGCATTAAGATTGGGATGGTAGTCCAATTCGACCATGGCCTCACGGACACGTTTTTTTGTTTCATCACTAATCGTGGATTTGTTTTGGATGACGCGCGTGACAGTTGAAGGCGCGACGCCAGCGAGTTTCGCCACATCTTTGATGGTAACACGCATGAGAAAACCTCCTAGTGGTGATAGTCTGGATCACGGAAGTGGGTCTTATAAAATACCATAGCAAGATAGAGTACAAATAAGACATTTTGGATCATGATCGTCGTAGTAAATACTTGATGGAATAGTAAACTGATGAAGACACTCAGTAAAATAGGGAGTCCCAAGCAATTCAGAATACAATTGAAACATTCCTTGAAAGTTTGTAGTGAAAAGAGTCGAGATTTTCGTGTCAAGTAGAGGAAGAAAGATGCCCCTACGATGAGAATCAAATAATTGACTGTCGATAAGAAGCCAGAGAAAATCACGAGAAAGAGACTGACAGGGAGTCGATTTTCACGGAACCAATCGCTAGAGATAGCTTGAGTGAAGCTTTTTTTATCCCGGAGGCTCTCTTGATTGATAGCCTGGTATGAGACGGTAGCGAGTTCTTTATTTTCTTTTGAGATGATCAACTGTTTTCGACCAAAATGGAGGGTTAACTCCTTGCCTTCACTCGCCTTTGCTTCTTGGCCCAAGACAACCTGTCCTTTTGAAGTCTTGTGTACAGGGCTAGTTCCTGTATAGGTGAGCTCTTGGTCTTTGATCACGACGTGTTCTTGGATATCTTTCATGACGTCATTTGATAAGGGATCAAACACATCGCTGACAAAGGTTGTTAAGGGATAGGTTTTGAGTTGAGCGTTTTGAAGAGCCACTGGTAATAGTGTGACAGAAATCAGAAAGAAAGAAGTAAAAATCATTTGGAACCAACTCAGATTTTTGCGGTTTGCAAAAGAAGAGCGGAAATTGAAGATACTTGCGAAATAATTAAAAGGATAGGGCATGAGATGACCTTTCTAAACATAAGAGAATCAGAGGTGCAAAGAGGAATATCTTTGATTGATTTTATTCTTAACGAAGGGTAGTAAAGCATCCACCATACTACCCTTAACTTAAAAATAAAATGTGTTTGAAATAAGGTTCTATTTTATCCTTTATCCCCACCAGCTGTCAAGCCTGAAACAAAGTTCTTTTGTAGGAAGAAGAATAGGATACAGATTGGAACCGCGATCAAAATAGCACCGGCTGCAAAGAAGGCGATTTTTTGATTTTTTTGGTCACTGATAAAGGTTTGAAGACCAACGGCTACCGTATAGTTCACTTCGTCACGAAGCAAGAATTTAGACAAGATATAGTCTCCGAAAGGCCCCATGAAAGCCCAAAGTGCTTGAACGGCAATCATTGGACGAACAAGAGGAAGGACGATTTGCCAGAAGCGACGGAAGTGTCCAGCTCCATCCAATTTCGCAGATTCATCGAGGGAAATTGGAACAGTATCAAAGTATCCCTTCATCAACCAGGCATTCATTGGAATACCACCACCAACATAAAGGAAGATCAAGAACCAAGGTTGGTTCAAGGCATTCAGCATCAAAGCCATAACGAAGAAGGCTGTGAGGGCTGCCATGGTTGGGACCATTTGAATAATCAAGAAGAAGACCAAACTTTGTTTACGCGCCAAGAAATTGTAACGGCTGTATGCGTAACCTGCGAAGGTAACGATACTTGTTTGTACAATCATGGTGATAATGGCGATAACCAAGGTGTTCATATACCAAGTGCCATAATGGGTTTCAGAGAAAAGTTTTGAGAAGTTATCAAAACTAAGATTGCCACTAAAATCAAGTGTAAAGGCACTGACATTCCCTGATTTGAAGGCTGATAGAACCGTAATCAACAATGGATAAATGATAACGATTGAAAGAACCACCATGTACAGGTAAGTCAAGAAATGATTGAGGCGGCGTTTAAATTGAACTGAATTTTTCATTTTATACATCCTCCATATCAAATGCATGTAGTTTCTTGAAGGCAACCATAGAGATGGAGATCACAATCACAGAGATAATCAAGGTTACCGCTGCAGCCATTGAATATTGAGGAGAAGAATTGGTTGTCAACTTGTAGATCCATGAGATCAAGATATCTGTAGATCCGGCGTTTCCTCCGACAGAACCAGGTCCCCCATCGTTAAACAAGTAAATGATGGAGAAGTTATTAAAGTTGAAGGTATATTGACTGATCAAAGTTGGAGCTGCAACAGCCATAATCATTGGGAAAGTGATGCTGCGGAATTTTTGCCAACCGTTGGCACCATCAATATAAGCAGCTTCGTAAAGATCGTTTGGAATAGATTGAAGAATCCCTAAAGTCAAGACGTAGATGTAAGGGAAGCCGAGCCAACCTTGCATCATAATCAAAGCAATTTTTGTCCAGGTAGGATCTGTTTTCCAAGGAATCAAAACGCCATCTAAGAATGGGAAGATCTTCGCAAACAATGGGATAACTTGTGCATTGATAGCACCGACACTATCGTTAAACATATTTGAGAATGTAAGGATAGTGATGAAGGCTGGAACAGCCCAAGGAAGCAGAAAGATAACCCCAAAGATTCGTTTTCCTTTTACGAATGGTTGGTTTGCAACAATAGCGGTCAAGATACCGAGTACGATTTGAAGAGTAGAAGCTGCGAGGGCCCAAATCAAGGTCCAGCCAAGAACCGATGTAAAGGCTGAGCGGAAGGTACTCAAGGTCCACATATTAGTGAAGTTTTGGAACCCGATCCAATCAAGCAAGGTTGTTGGAGCGGTATGTTTGAAGTCGTAGTTGGTAAAGGCGATCATCAAAGTTACTAAAACTGGGAAGATAATCGCAAATGTCATAGCAATGTATGAAGGAATAATCAATAAATATGGGAAGCCATTTTCATAGATGGCTTGAACCATTTCTTTCAAGGTTTTTGGAACGGCAATCCCGTTGTTGATGCGTTTAGCAACTGTTCCAGCATCCTTAATATTTAAGGCATAAAATAGGAAGTAAACAACAGTGATGATCAAGTGGAAGGCGCCACGAATCAAGATAAAGAGAGAATTATCTTGTCCACGGACGGTTCCAAGTGTAACCAATTTCGCTAATTCTCCAGCTCCAATTCCTAGGAAATAGGCGAGAAAGAGAATGGTTACGGCAAGAAAAATATAGCCTTTGGTTTTTTGTTTGTTATAAATTTGCCCAAGACCCGGGATCAAAGAGAGCCACATAGCCTTTTTAGGGTTTTGTTCTGTAGTCATTCAAATCTCCTTATAATGTCCTTGCCAGAGAGCAAGAAGACAAGTCAGACAGTCAGTTGTGTTTGAAAATTGAACATAAGAGGTTGGGACTTTGTCTCCAACCTCTTACTCACACCTAAAAACTGTCTTATTTGCTACCGAATTTTTGTTCGATGGTTTCTTTAATCAATTTCACTGCATCGTCAGCAGATGCTTTTGCAGATTTTTTACCACTTACAGCATCGAAAAGCATAGTAGCAGCTGGATCCCAAACCGCACTCATTTCTGAGATATTTGGCATTGGTTGAGCGTTCTTGAATTGATCAACAACGGCAGTTGTCAATTCATCGTTTTTGCTAACCGCATATTTACGAGCTTCTGTGTTGGCAGGAACTTCATTGGTCTTGTCAAACAAAGCTTTTTGTTGGTCAGTACTTGTCAAGAAGTCAATGAATTTTTGAGCGCCATCAAGGTTTTTCGCACCTGCAGGGATAACCCAAGCTTTACCACCACCAAAGGCAGCATATTGTTTTCCGTTTGGAAGAGTTGGAATCGTTGCGACACCGTAGTTTACTTTAGCTTCTTTCAATGAAGCAGCTTTCCAAGGACCATCGATGATAGCAGCTGTTTTACCTTCTTGGAATTGTGTTTGGATGAAGTTAGCAGCAGCTTTTGTATCTTGCAAACCTTTTGGCCATTTAGCATACCAAGTTTTTGCATATTCGATACCATCGACAGAACCTTGGTTGTTCAATCCAATATCTTTAGGATCTGTACCGTCTTTACCAAATACATAACCGCCGTTACCTGAAAGTAAACCGTAAGTGTAGTAGAAGTTTGTCCAGTCAGCTAAGAAGGCAGTTGTTTTACCAGGTTCGCTAGCGAAGTCGTACTTGCTATCTTTTGCAAGATTTTCAAGATCACCAAATGTTTTTGGAGCTTCGCTTACAAGATCTTTGTTATAGTAGAGAACCAAAGTTTCGATGACAGCAGGTGCACCGTAAACTTTACCACCGTTTGTTACAAGAGCTTCAGTTGTTTTATCTGTATGGCTATCTTTGTTTAAAGTCACTTCAGCCAATTGACCATCGCTACCAAGACCACCTACACGGTCGTATGGAGCCATCATTACGTCTGGAGCTTTTTTAGATTGGTTATCAAGAGAAAGGTTATCTAATCCACCAAGAGCATCACCAGTCTTGATGTTAATTTTTACGCCATTTTCTTTTTCAAAAGCTTTTGCAGCTTCTTCAACATAAGATTTGTAGCCTTTGTCTACATAGACGTTGATTTCTTTACTTGCCTCAGAAGAACCTGATGAGCTATTGCTACAAGCAGCAAGTAAGAAGCCGGCAAAACCAACTGTACCAAGTACAGCAGCACTACGTAAAATTGTACGTTTCATGATTTATTCCTCCTAAAGAATAAAAAAAGATAATAATTAGAAACCGTTTTAGACAAACGTTTTCCTAAAACGTCTTAAGTATATCACAAGGCGAAAACGTTTGCAAGTAGTTTTAAACAATTTTTTTAAAAATATTTTAATTCCGAACTTTCTTCTATAAAGTGCATCAAATTCGTTGACATTAGGCAAAGGAAAGAATACACTAAGGGAGTGAGGACATTCTGAAAAAAGTTAAAAAGTTTTTAAGAAATCCCTTGCAGAAAATATGGAAAAAGTTTATAATGACATGGTACGCAAACGTTTTCGCAAAAATTGCGTAAACTGAGTTGCGCCTGTTCGATTTTTAACAAAGAGTAGAGCCGCTTGAGAGCTGGATACGACTCTGCAACGATACCCATACCGTGCACCGAATCGCAGGCTTCAAAGAAATAAAAAGAGGTGGTAACCCATGAAAAAACGTCAAAGTGGTGTTTTGATGCACATTTCTTCCCTTCCTGGACAATACGGGATCGGATCATTCGGTCAATCAGCATATGATTTTGTTGATTTCCTCGTTCGGACCAAGCAACGTTACTGGCAAATCTTGCCGCTTGGTACAACTAGTTATGGAGATTCTCCATACCAATCTTTCTCAGCTTTTGCTGGGAACACTCATTTTATTGATTTCTATCTTTTGATCGAGCAAGGTTTGTTGACAGAAGCAGACCTTAAAGGAGTGGACTTTGGTCAAGATCCTACTCAAGTGGATTATGCAAAGGTTTTCGAACAACGTCGTCCCTTGCTTGAAAAAGCAGTTGCGAATTTCTTAAAATCAAGTGATCAAAAAGAATTCCAAGCCTTTTGCCAAGCCAATGCTTCTTGGTTGGAGCTCTTCGCAGAATACATGGCTATTAAAGAACACTTTGATTTGAAAGCTTGGACAGAGTGGCCAGATGCAGCTATTCGTGCACGTGAACCAAAAGCTTTGGCTCAATACCGTGAAAAATTGGCGGATCAATTGACTTACCATCGTGTGACTCAATTCTTCTTCTTCCAACAATGGTTGGCCTTGAAAGCTTATGCCAATGACCATCACATTGAAATCGTCGGAGATATGCCAATCTATGTAGCGGAAGATTCAAGTGACATGTGGGCGAACCCTCATCTCTTCAAAACAGATAAAAACGGGAAAGCGACTTGCATCGCAGGATGCCCGCCAGATGAATTCTCAGCAACTGGTCAACTTTGGGGGAACCCAATCTATGACTGGGAAGCAATGGACAAAGATGGCTACCAATGGTGGATTGAACGCTTGCGTGAAAGCTTCAAGATCTACGACATCGTGCGGATCGACCACTTCCGTGGTTTTGAGTCTTACTGGGAAATCCCTGCTGGATCAGATACAGCAGCACCAGGTAAATGGGTTAAAGGTCCTGGCTACAAACTCTTTGCAGCTGTGAAGGAAGAGCTCGGTGATTTGAACATCATCGCTGAGGACCTTGGCTTTATGACAGATGAAGTCATCGAACTTCGTGAAAGCACTGGCTTCCCAGGAATGAAGATTCTTCAATTTGCCTTCAATCCGGACGATGAAAGTATCGATAGCCCTCACTTGGCACCAAACAATTCTGTGATGTATACAGGAACACATGATAACAACACAGTTCTTGGATGGTACCGCAATGAAATCGACGATCCAACTCGTGAGTACCTTGCCCGTTATACTAACCGGAAAGAGTACGAATCTGTACCGCATGCGATGCTTCGTACAGTCTTTGCTTCCGTCAGCTTCATGGCGATTGCTACTATGCAAGACTTGCTCGAATTGGATGGTTCAGCTCGGATGAACTTCCCATCAACTCTTGGTGGTAACTGGTCATGGCGGATGACAGAGGATCAATTGACTCCAGCTGTCGAGCAAGAATTGCTTGATTTCACTACGATCTATCGTCGTGAAAACAAAGACTTGAAAGAAGTTAAGAAAGCAGAAAAATAATCGTTTTAGAAAGTTTGCTGATTTCAGCAAACTTCCCCCTATTAAATTGTTGAAACAAAGGAGATACCCAACATGGAATCATTACAAAAATATGTGATTGATCATCATCAAAAAACAATTGCAGAATGTTCAAATGAAGAATTGTACCTTGCTTTGCTTAATTACACCAAGCAAGCAAGTGCCCAAAAGAAAATCAATACTGGTAAGAAAAAAGTTTACTATATCTCAGCTGAGTTCTTGATCGGTAAACTCTTGTCTAACAACTTGATCAACTTGGGTCTTTACGACGATGTCAAAAAAGAATTGTCAGATGCTGGTAAAGACTTGATCGAAGTCGAAGAAGTGGAATTGGAACCATCACTTGGTAACGGTGGTTTGGGACGTTTGGCGGCCTGCTTTATCGACTCTATCTCAAGCCTTGGTTTGACAGGGGATGGGGTTGGTTTGAACTACCACTTTGGTTTGTTCCAACAAGTCCTTAAAAACAACCAACAAGAAACCATTCCAAACGCATGGTTAACTGACCAAAGCTGGCTCGTTCGTTCAAGCCGTAGCTACAAAGTGCCATTTGCACACTTCACATTGACTTCTACCCTTTATGACATTGATGTTCCTGGTTACAAGATTGATACCAAGAACCGTTTGCGCTTGTTCGACTTGGATTCAGTTGATTCATCTATTATTGAAGATGGTATTAACTTTGACAAGACAGATATCGCTCGCAACTTGACCCTCTTCTTGTACCCAGATGATAGTAACCGTCAAGGGGAATTGCTCCGTATCTTCCAACAATACTTCATGGTATCAAACGGTGCTCAATTGATCATCGACGAAGCCATCGAAAAAGGAAGCAACTTGCATGACCTTGCTGACTATGCTGTTGTACAAATCAATGATACTCACCCATCAATGGTCATCCCTGAATTGATCCGTCTTTTGACAGAACGTGGTATTGGAATGGATGAAGCGATCTCTATCGTACGCAGCATGACAGCATACACCAACCACACAATCCTTGCGGAAGCCCTTGAAAAATGGCCACTTGAGTTCTTGCAAGAAGTGGTCCCTCACCTAGTTCCGATCATTGAAGAATTGGACCGCCGTGTTCGTGCTGAATACAAAGATCCAGCTGTTCAAATCATCGATGAGAATGATCGCGTACATATGGCCCACATGGATATCCACTACGGATACAGTGTAAACGGGGTTGCAGCTCTCCATACAGAAATCTTGAAGAATTCTGAGTTGAAGGCCTTCTACGATATTTACCCTGAAAAATTCAACAACAAAACAAACGGGATTACCTTCCGTCGTTGGCTCATGCATGCCAACCCAACCTTGTCACACTACTTGGATGATATCCTCGGACGTGACTGGCACCATGACGCATCTAAATTGGAAGACCTTCTTTCTTATGAAGATAAAGATGCAGTCAAAGCAAAATTGGAAAACATCAAGTCTCACAACAAACGGAAATTGGCTCGTTTCTTGAAAGACCATCAAGGTGTGGAAATCAATCCAAATTCTATCTTTGATACCCAAATCAAACGTCTTCACGAATACAAACGTCAACAAATGAACGCTTTGTATGTGATCCACAAATACTTGGACATCAAAGCTGGAAATATCCCTGCTCGCCCAATCACTGTTCTCTTTGGTGGTAAAGCAGCTCCTGCCTACACTATTGCACAAGATATCATCCACTTGATCCTTTGCTTGTCTGAAGTGATTGCAAACGATCCAGCAGTAGCTCCACACTTGCAAGTCGTTATGGTAGAAAACTACAACGTGACTGCTGCAAGCTACTTGATTCCAGCTAGCGATATTTCTGAGCAAATCTCCCTTGCTTCTAAGGAAGCTTCAGGTACTGGTAACATGAAATTCATGTTGAATGGTGCGTTAACACTTGGTACTATGGATGGAGCAAACGTGGAAATCGCTGAATTGGTTGGACGTGACAACATCTACATCTTCGGTGAAGATTCAGAAACTGTAATCGATCTATATGAGAAATCAGCATACAAATCAGCGGACTTCTATGAACGTGAAGCTATCAAACCATTGGTAGACTTCATTATCAGCGATGCCGTTCTTGCAGTTGGGAACAAGGAACGCTTGACTCGTCTTCACAAGGAATTGATCAACAAAGACTGGTTCATGACTCTTCTTGACTTGGAAGACTACATTGTCACCAAAGAACGTATGTTGGCTGACTACGAAGACCGTGATGCATGGTTGGATCAAGTCATCGTTAACATTGCGAAAGCAGGATTCTTCTCATCTGACCGTACGATCGCTCAGTACAACGAAGATATCTGGCACTTAAACTAATTACTAGTTATTAGACCAAGGTTCTTAGGACCTTGGTCTTTTTCATTTCTTGTTATTTGGGAAGAAAAAGGAAGGAATTTAAAGAATGGACACTTCTGTAAACAGTGTTGTTTTTTTGAATTTTTCCGAGCCGGCAGGGAAAAAATTACATAATTTTTTATTTTAACCTTCAAATCTAATCTATTGGCATAAAAAAATACTTCCCCTAAAAAAGCCTTCCGGTGAAATTTATAAAAAGAGAAACCAGGATGAAAATCCTTGAAAATAAAGGATTTTTCACAGGTGCTTACATATATTTTCAACTAAAAGATGAGGAAGGTCCGGAAGGTTTGGCGTTTCAAGTTGTTATATCTTTAAAGTAAAATAAAAAATTAAAACGACAAATATTTAAAAATGGTTGATTGTGATACAATGAAGTTAACTGGAAGTAGCATATTTTTGCCTCTACAGTGAGATTTTTTTAAACAAAAAAGGAGAGTTTTGAAAATGAAAAGCTATCGTGAACATGTTTCGAAGCAGGAAAAATTTTCAATTCGTAAGTTATCAGTCGGTGTTGTTTCATTGGCCATCGCTGGATTGGCTACTGTTAATACCTACGGAGCAGAAGTGAAAGCAGATGAGGCAACAGCGCCTGCAACTGAAGCGACTACTACGGATACAGCAACAAGCGATGCAGCTGTTGCAACAAGTTCTAAGTTGACATCTACAACTGTGACAGAAGGAAATAAAACAGTTACGACGACTTATGTAGAATCACCAGAACTTGAAAAAGCAAAAGCTGATGCAGCTACAGAAGGTGTGACCGTTACAGAAGAAGCGGAAAAAGTCCAACCATCTATCGCAGCAGCAGAAGCAGATAATAAAGCTCAAACAGCTGAAATCAACACAGTCGTTGAAAACTACAAAAAGGCCAAAGCCGAGTATGAAGCAAAATCTCAAGAAATCACATTGATTGAAAAGAGAAATGCGGATGCGGAAGCAGATTACCAAAAGAAAACAGCAAAGTACAATCAGGAAAAGGCAGCTTATGATAAAGCTTTAGAAGAGTACAATACTAAAAAAGCAGCCTACGATGCCAAAGTAGCCGAAAAAGCAGCAGCCGATAAGGCCAATGCAGATGCCAAGGCTAAGTATGATGCAGAAATGGCTGTTTACAATACAGCTAAAGCGCAATATGACAAAGATTTACAAGAATACCAAGCTAAGAAAGCTCAATACGATAAAGATAAAGAAGCTTATGGTAAGTTAGTTGCTAAGAAAGCAGAAGAAGATGCTGCTAAAGCTAAGTATGAAGTTGAGCTTGCAAAATACAATGTAGACCTAGAGCAATACGGCAAAGATTTTGCTACTTATCAAACAAAACTTGCTGAATATCAAACAGCTTTGGCACAGTACAAAGATGCTAAAGCAGCCTATGATAAATACATGAATGATAATGGTTTCCAAGATCTAAAAGATGTTGAAACTGTTCAAGATTTGACCTTCCAACGTGAAGGTGGAGCTACTCATACCATTGATGGTATCAGTACTTATCTCACTCGTGATGCCCAAGCTCGTTTGAATACCAGCAATGTGCATCAGTATGATTCCAATAAATTGGAAGCTTCAGATATTGTAGCAACTAGTCCTTGGGCCAATAATGAAACTGAATTTATTCAAATTAAAGAAGGTGACAAATTTGTTGTAACCTATGACAATTTGAATCAGTCCAGCATGCGTGAAAATAAAAAGGATATGCATCCAATCAAGCGCGTGATTTACCGTTATGAGATTCTAAGTCTCCCATCAAATGATGGCAAAGGAATTGCAGCTATTAGTGCGGACCCAACTGTTACTATGACAGTCGGTGCTTCAACAGACCAAAATAAACCAGTTAAAGTTGCTGTAGATGTTGAATTCTATGATGGTGATGGCAATAAGTTTGATTTGACACAGCACAATGCGATTGTCGCTTTGAACTCCCTTAACCACTGGACGGGTGCTTCCTATGTAGATAGTGGGGATAAACCTCGTGCCCTTACAGTAGAAGCTAAAGATAAAAATGGCAACACCGTTCGTGGAACTTGGAACCCATATGCAGATGGTTCATCAATGAGCATTGAAAACAATGCTGTTGTAGTTAAAAATGGAACAGCTGACTTTGGTACTGCGGACGTCACTATCTCTGCTGAAAATCCGATTAAGATTGTGGCTCAAAACGCAACATGGAATGGCAGCGAATTTGCAGTTAGTGAAGAAACTGTGATTGATGCAACATCTGTTAATGCTTCAGGAGCTGGGAATGGTCATGATATCGGAACAGATGAATTCACATTAGATGGTAAAGATGATGTGATCGGTTCTTATACGATTGATCCAACTTCAGGACGGATCATCTTCACTCCTAAGAAGAAATTTGAAAATGTAGAGCACCAAGAATCTGTAAATGTTGGGAATAATAAATACATTCCAATTCCAAATTCAAGTGTTACTTATGATTCTGCTACAAAAGAGGTAACATCATTTAAAGATAACCAATACATTGAACACGGATCAATCTTTAATGGTGAATCTTCAACGACTCTTGAAGGTTGGGACAATCCATCTTCTCCATACCTCTATTATGGTGGGGCAGGCTTGAAGATGTCTGATGGTCACTTGGTATTTACGGCCAATGGAGCTAATGCTGCTGGTCAACCAACGGTTTACTGGTTTGCCATTAACTCAAATGTTGGTATTCCAAAAAATCCAGGTGAAGCGCCAAAAGAGCCAACAAAACCAACAGAACCTAAGGCACCAACACCACCAACGATTACAATTGAAGTACTACCTGCGGAACCAAGCAAACCAGAAGAACCTAAAGGTCCAACGGCTCCAAAAGAACCTAACTACACTGTGATCATAGTTGATGTGAAGGAACCAAAAGCACCAACTCCACCAACCCAACCAACCCCACCGACTCCTGAAGTTGTTCCAAATACGAATCCGGTGAAACCGGAAGCTGAAGTGAAATGGCATAAGAATAAAGTGGTAACGGAAACAGACATTCCAACTCCACCAACACCAGTTCCTCCAACTCCACCAACTCCATACAACCCACCAACACCAATTGTTCCACCTACACCAATCGTTCCACCAACTCCAGAGGTTCCAACCGAACCAACTCCTGAAGTTCCGGAACAGCCTGTACAACCTGCGCAACCACAAACACCTGCGCTTCCAAATACAGGTACAGAAAGCTCAGCTGCAGCTGTTCTTGCAGGTGCGATGGCTGGATTGCTTGGATTGGGTCTTGCACGCAAGAAAAAAGAGGATTAATTCTTATCCCTTTCGTTCATTTATCTAAGTAAAGAAAGTCAGAAGGCAAGTCCTTCTGGCTTTTTTGATGGAGTGATGACCAAATAGTTGAGAAATAGAACAGAATAGTTTTTGGATAAGGAGAGGAAATGGCTTTTATAGACCAAATCGTGTCAAAATGAAGCAGAATAGAAATGGATGACACAAGAAGAAGAGAATGAGGTATACTGGTGGTGTTCGAATGAAAGTTTATAGGACTCCGTTATATCTCTAATCATTCCAATGATACAGTTGCGATGGCTTTTCATCTTTTGCACCCATTATTTTCCAAATGAATTTCATTTGAACGTATCAGTGATCAGGCAAGTGCTTCCACGGTTTTGAGGCGCTTGCCTTTCTATCTGTATCGCGATATAATAGGGTGTAAGAAATGAAAAGGAGTTTGTATGAAAAAGAAACCTATCTATCTTTACATCCTGTTATTTTTCTCTACGGTTGGAACCCTAACTTCAGCTGTTTCAACCTTTGGAGCTTCAAAGAGTTTTAAACTGACAGATGATTTTGCTAAACAACTTGGTTTAACAACGGCTCAAGACAAGGCTGACTATGTGACATATTATGAGAAATCGGCCCAACTCAATCAGTCTCCGCTAACCTTTTTATTTGTTTCTCTGATTCTGATTGCCTTGCTTGCAACTTTCTATTTCCTCTTTATGAAGCAGGATCTGTTAACAGCCCATTATACTTACATGGGGCAGATTTTGTTAAGTCAAGCCTTCTCTTGCTATAATTATTTTGCAGGGCGTCCACTATTAGCTAGTTTTTCAACCCCGTCCCTTCGCCAACGATATCTGGCATCTTCGTCCATTGCGTTGTTACTCTTGACTGCTTTATCTCTTCTCTTCCTTGGAATTGTTTTGTATAAAACCTTGCGTTTGAGAAAAGCTCAAGCTAGGGCATAATAGATAAGTTTGAATGGAGCTCTCTTAGAGGATAAGAGAGCTTCTTGATTGGAGAAAAAAGATGAAAGTATCCTTTGTTTATATTAGTCTGAGTGGAAATACAGAGAGTTTTGTCCGCCGTTTAAGTGACTATTTGCTGGAAGTCCATCCCGGACTTGAAATCGAGAAAGTTCATGTGAAAGACCTGGTCAAAGAGGGCCAGCCCTTCTTTGAAATGACCAATCCTTTTATCACTTTTTTGCCTACCTATTTGGAGGGTGGAAATGGTGTTGACAATGGCGATGTGGAAATTTTGACGACAGATGTTGCGGATTTTATTGCTTACGGAGACAACGCCAGCAAGTGCTTAGGAGTGGTTGGATCAGGCAATCGGAATTTTAACAATCAATATTGTTTAACCGCTAAACAATACAGCCAACGCTTTGGTTTCCCTATGTTAGCCGATTTTGAAATGCGGGGGATGTTGGGAGATATTAAAAAAGTAGCGGCCATTGTAGAAGATTTGTACCATCTTTAAAATAAAGAGAGGCTGGGACAAAAGTCCTAGCCTCTTAAT
>NZ_KV794424.1:0-20047 GCF_001808745.1 Streptococcus sp. HMSC057G03 | reverse complement strand
GAATTACCGATTTCTGTCCCACTCTCTCTTTTACGCTTTATTTTAATTTTTCAGTGATTTCTTTAGCAAGTAGAAGCCCCAATCGATAGTCCTTGTTGATTGCATGGATGACATCGTTGATATTGTCGGTCTTTTGGATTTTTTCCTTGATGCTATCTTTGAAAGCTGGATCTTTCAAGAGTTGCTCTTGTAAGAGCCGTTGTAGTTTTTCTCTTTCGTACTTGTTAAATAAAAAGAGGATCACTAAACTGATGAGGATTAAGATGTAAACGGTTTGATTCATAGATTTCTCCTGTATATAAAGGATCTGAAAATGTAGAGAATGAAAGGCATTGGGCATGAGAAAAGGAGTGAGAAAGAACTAAATTGAATCGCATTTAGTTTCTCCTCTCACTCCCATAAGAGATGTTCTACTTATCCATCATAGATAAGAAATTACATTTTCTCAGGTGCATCGACACCAAGTAAGCGAAGGGCTTCTTTTAAGACTACTGCTGTTGAGTAGCTAAGAGCAAGACGGCTTTCGCGTTCTGGGCTTTCATCCAAGATACGAGTGTGTGCATAGTATTTGTTGAAGGCTTGAGCCAAGTTGATAGCATATTTTGCGATCAAGGATGGATCATAGTTTTCAGCAGCACGTTTGACAACACGAGAGAAGTCTTGGAGAAGCTTGATGATTTCCCAGCTTTCAGGATCGCTCAAGCTGTATGTCGCATCTGTAGATGGTGTAAAGTTTGCTTTACGAAGGATGGATTGGATACGAGCGTAAGCATATTGAACGTAAGGGCCAGTTTCTCCTTCGAAGGATACCATGGCTTCGAGGTCGAAGTCATAACCGTTGCGGCGGTCTGTCTTCAAGTCGTAGAATTTAACCGCACCAACACCGACTGCATGTGCCACTTCTTCCTTGTTTTCAAGTTCAGGATTCTTTTCTTCGATCTGAGCTTTGGCACGAGAGATGGCTTCTTGAAGAGTTGGTTCGAGAAGGATGATATTTCCTTTACGAGTTGACAATTTTTGGCGGTTTTTTGTCACCAAACCAAAGTCAACGTGAACCATATCGTCGCTCCAGTCAAATCCCATTTTCTTCAGAACAGCTTTCAACTGACGGAAGTGGTTGGATTGTTCTTGCCCTACAGCATAGATGTTTTTCACAAAGTTGTAAGTCCGTGCACGGTAGATAGCGGTTGCGATATCACGCGTGATGTAAAGAGTGGCACCGTCTGATTTCTTAATCATAGCTGGTGGAAGGTTCACATCATCCAACTCAACGATGCTAGCCCCTTTAGATTCTTTCAACAAGCCTTTGTCTTCAAGGATTTGAACCCCTTCGTCCATCTTGTCGTTGTAGAAAGCTTCCCCGTTTAAGCTATCAAACTCAACACCGAGGAGTTTGTAGATACGGTTGAATTCTACCAAGCTTTCGTCACGGAACCATTGCCACAATTCAGTGGCTTCTGGATCCCTATCTTCCAATTTTTTGAACCATTTACGTCCTTCTTCATCAAGCTCAGGATCGTTTTCGATTTCAGCGTTGATTCGAACGTAAAGTTTTAGCAATTCATCGATTGGGTTGGCTTCGACAGCTTCCTTGCTGCCCCATTTTTTGTAGGCCACCATCAAGAGACCGAACTGTTTACCCCAGTCCCCCAAGTGGTTGATTTTAATCGTGTTGTAGCCCATTTTGCGGAAGATGTTTGAAAGAGCATCCCCGATAACGGTTGAGCGCAAGTGACCAACTGAGAATGGTTTTGCGATGTTTGGGCTTGAAAGGTCGATGGTAATGTTTTGGCCATGACCTTCGTCTTGTTGGCCATAGTCTGCACCTGCTTCGATGACGGATTTGATTACTTGATCAGAGATCTTAGATTTGTCTAAGAAGAAGTTCACGTAAGGTCCAGTTGCAACGACTTTTTCGAAGGCACTTTGGTCGATCTTTTCAGCAATATCTGCAGCGATTGCTTGAGGAGCCTTGCGTTCCACTTTTGCAAGTGAGAAGGCTGGAAAAGCAATGTCACCAAGATCAGATGATTTTGGTTGTTCAAGCAAGTTTAAAATAGCATCTTGGTCAAGAGAGTCAATCACTTTGGCCAATTCACTAGCAATGAGTTCTTTATTGTTCATATTAGCTCCTTAGTCCTTTTAACTATTATTTTAACACAATTCTGAGCGAATTTTCAATTTTTTTGGTATAATTTAAAGTATATTTATTCAAAAGTGGAGGTCCAATGAAAAAGACAGAACGTCACCTTTTGATTCAACAAATGATTCGAAATGAAAAATTGTCGACTCAAAAAGAGATTCAGGATCGATTAGAAGCAAAAGGAATTGCTGTAACGCAAACAACTCTGTCACGAGATTTGCGCGATCTGGGTCTAGTCAAGGTGAAACGAAAAGACCAGTTGTATTATATTTTGCCCAATGAGCCTGAGGTGGCAGAGATTTATATTATGTTGTCCAGCCACGCCAAGTCTGTCTCACGAGCAGAATTCACCTTGGTCTTGCGGACAGAGCTAGGAGAAGCAGCTCTCTTGGCCAATGGTGTAGATGAAATGTCAGATGAGCGTATTTTGGGAACTGTAGCAGGGGCTAATACCCTCTTGATTGTCTGCCGTGACCAAGATGCAGCCATTGAAATTCAAAATGAAATTTTAGGGATGATGCAGTAATCAAGCCCTGTTAAGATGTCAAAAGGAGGAAGATAGTGAGCTATCTACTCCTGTTTTCATCTATGGGGCTTGCGTCAGAAAATGATGCAAGAGTAAGGAATAAAGAAGTATGGCAGTAGAGAAAATATCCCCTGGAATGCAGCAGTATCTAGATATCAAAAAAGATTATCCGGATGCCTTTTTGCTGTTTCGAATGGGAGATTTTTACGAATTATTTTATGAAGATGCAGTGAATGCGGCTCAAATTTTAGAGATTTCCTTAACCTCACGGAATAAAAATGCAGAGAATCCGATCCCTATGGCGGGTGTTCCCTACCACTCGGCCCAGCAGTATATTGATGTTCTCATTGAACAGGGGTATAAGGTCGCGATTGCAGAACAAATGGAAGACCCCAAAGAAGCCAAGGGGGTCGTTAAGCGTGAAGTCGTACAGGTGATTACGCCGGGTACAGTGGTGGATTCGACCAAGCCAGATAGTGAGAACAACTTCCTGGTTGCTTTGGATCGTTCAGGAAATGAGTATGGGCTAGCCTATATGGATCTGGTGACAGGGGAGTTTCAGGTGACGACCCTCAATGACTTTAGCATGGTTTGTGGAGAAATCCGCAATTTACGTGCGCGTGAGGTGGTCCTGGGTTATGAGTTGCCAGAACAGGAAGAGCGTGTGTTTGTGAGCCAGATGAATCTCTTGTTGTCACATGTAGAGACGGCGCTCGACGATGTTCAACTCTTAGGGGATCAGTTGAGTGAGCTCGAAAAGAAAACGGCTGGAAAACTTCTCCAGTATGTCTACCAGACACAAATGCGGGAATTGAGCCACCTCAAAAAAGCCCATCATTATGAGATTTGCGATTTCTTGCAGATGGACTTTGCGACCAAGGCTAGTCTTGATTTGACAGAGAATGCGCGAACTGGGAAGAAACATGGTAGCTTGTATTGGTATTTGGATGAAACCAAGACGGCCATGGGCGGTCGTTTGTTGCGGTCCTGGATTCAGAAGCCCTTAGTCGATTTGAAACGGATTCGAGAGCGACAGGACATCATTCAGGTCTTTATGGATCATTTCTTTGAACGGAGCGATTTGACCGACAGCCTCAAAGGGGTCTATGACATTGAACGCTTAGCGAGTCGGGTTTCCTTTGGCAAGATCAACCCTAAGGATCTCTTGCAGCTAGGAGATACTCTGGGGCATGTGCCGACGATCAAGTCGATTCTACTGGGGATTGGTGATCCAGTCTTAGATGTCTTAATTGCACGCTTGGATGAACTTCCTGAGTTGCACCGCTTGATTACCTCAGCTATTGCTCCGGAAGCGTCTGCTGTTATTACGGAGGGAAATATCATCCGAACTGGGTTTGACGAGCAATTGGACCAGTACCGTGTCGTTCTTCGGGATGGTACTGGTTGGATTGCTGAGATTGAGGCCAAGGAGCGCGAAGCCAGCGGCATTACAGGTCTAAAAATCGATTACAACAAGAAGGATGGCTACTATTTCCATGTCACCAATTCTCAATTGAGTCACGTTCCTGCTCACTTTTTCCGCAAGGCGACCTTGAAAAATTCAGAACGCTTTGGTACGGAGGAATTGGCTCGCATCGAAGGAGATATGCTAGAGGCGCGTGAGAAGTCTGCTAATCTGGAATATACGATTTTTATGCGGATTCGGGAAGAAGTTGGCAAGTATATCCAACGTCTGCAACAATTAGCTCAGGCGATTGCAACGGTTGATGTTTTACAAAGTTTAGCCAGTGTCGCTGAGTCGCAACGGTTGAATCGTCCCCTTTTTCATGAAGAACGACGAATCGCAATCGACAAAGGCCGCCATCCGGTTGTTGAGAAAGTGATGGGAGCCCAGTCCTATATTCCTAATAGCATCTTTATGGATGAGGAACGGGATATTCAGCTGATTACGGGGCCAAATATGAGCGGGAAGTCTACCTATATGCGCCAATTGGCGATCATTGTGATTCTTGCCCAAATTGGCTCCTATGTTCCAGCGCAAAGGGCCGAGTTGCCAATCTTTGATGCGATTTATACCCGGATCGGAGCTGCTGATGACCTGGTATCAGGTCAGTCTACCTTCATGGTGGAAATGATGGAAGCCAATCACGCCATTCGCAAGGCAACGTCCCAGTCCTTGATTTTGTTTGATGAGTTGGGGCGGGGAACTGCGACCTATGATGGGATGGCCCTCGCCCAATCCATCATCGAATATATCCACGATCGTACTGGTGCCAAAACCTTGTTTGCGACCCATTACCATGAGTTGACGGCTCTCTCAGAGACTTTGACCCGTTTGGAAAATGTCCATGTTGCGACCTTGGAGCGAGATGGTCAGGTTACCTTCTTGCACAAGATTGAACCCGGCCCAGCAGATAAATCCTATGGGATTCACGTGGCCAAGATCGCTGGTTTGCCAGAAGAATTATTGAAGCGGGCGGATGCGATTTTGACCAAGCTCGAAGGACAAGCCCAGCAAGTACCGCTTGCGGATACAACTCCTAAAAAGGAAGTGTCTTCGCAGGTTGCTGAACAAATGTCCCTCTTTGAGGAAGAGACAGAAAATACGGTGATCACAGAATTGAAGAATCTGGATCTCTACAATATGACTCCCATGGAAGTCATGATGGCAGTCGCCGAATTGAAAAAGAAATTATAAAAGAAGATCCTCGTGACGGCGAGGATCTTCTTGCTTAGTGGTTAGTAATGCTTTGATTGATTTCTTGGACTTGTTTTTTATAAAAATGATGGGAGACCAACCAGATGATCACGTAAACGAGGGTGAATTCGACAACGAGTGAGAAGTAAAATCCGAGTCGTGCTGGAAACCAGCCGGCCAAGGTAGCTAGGGGAATAAACCCAAGTAACATGAGTAGGTAATGGCTCAGAGTAGCCCGTAAGAGGCTCCAGTCTTTTTGAAAGAGGAGACTTCCGAAGCTAAAGAGGACCCCAATCGCACCCCAAACGAGAGCACAATAGAGCATGACCAGTGAGCCGTGAACATGATGCAAGAACATCCAGCGACCGACTGCAGAGTTGGGACTTAAGGGAAGGTACAACTCAGGTGAGAAGAGGTAGGAAAAGAAGATGGATAAGATGAGCCCGATGAAAATCCCTTTTAGGGCGTCAGAAAAAGATTGTTTTAGCATGATAATTTCTCCTTAATGGCTTTTAAGTAACGACGGGAGGAGTAGGTCAGACTCCCGTTTTTAAGATAGATTTGCACCGATCCTCCACTGGTAAAGTGCAGGTGATCGATTTCTTTTGTGTTGATAATTTCAGATTGGGAAATTTTGAGAAAGCAGGTCGGCAAGTCTTCAGATAGCTGATAGAGTGGTCCAGTCAGAATAAATTGATTTGTCATAGTCTCGCCAATTACTTGCCGATTTTCAATGTAAAAACGTTGGAATAGTTGGCTTTCGATCAGGTAAGCTTCCCCATCCTTTTTAGCACGTAAGCGCCCTTTTTGATCCAATTCTTCCACAAAGTCACGAATTTTCTCTACACGCGCAGACAGTGCAGGTGCTGTGATCATCACCGCTTCTTCTTGGAAGTGGGAATCAATTTGTACTTCAACTTTCATAAGATCGTTTCTCCCTCCTTTGGGTAAAGTCGGTTGGCCTGCTAGCCCGGCCCCTTCTTTACACTACTATTAAACACTTTTTCCAAAGGGAAGACAAGGGGATTTGTCTATGTGGTCGTTTTCTTTGCCTATGCGGTTTTTAAGGAAGAAGATGGGGACAAGCCTACGTTTTTTAAGAAAGGGAGTCTTGTAGATCTGTGGTATAATAGAGCTACATGTATCGGTGAAAAAATAGGTAAAGGAGCAGACATGTCACAGATTATTGAATTGCCAGAAGTCTTAGCCAATCAGATTGCGGCGGGTGAAGTGATTGAACGACCTGCTAGTGTGGTCAAGGAGTTGGTTGAAAACTCGATCGATGCTGGGGCTAGCCAGATCGTTGTTGAAATCGAAGAAGCAGGATTGAAGTCGATTCGGATTACAGACAATGGGGAAGGAATTGCGCACGATGAGGTCGCTTTAGCCCTCCGTCGACATGCGACCAGTAAGATCAAGAGTCAAGCGGATCTTTTTCGTATTCGAACGCTTGGTTTTCGTGGTGAGGCCATGCCTTCCATTGCTTCTGTCAGTATTCTAACCCTTCTAACGGCGCAAGAAGGAGCTGCCCACGGGACCAAATTGGTCGCAAAGGGTGGTGAAATTGAGGAAGTGGAGCCAGCGACAAGCCCTGTCGGAACCAAGATCACAGTGGAAGATCTCTTTTTTAATACACCTGCTCGTCTCAAGTATTTAAAGAGCCAGCAGGCAGAGCTATCCCATATCGTGGATATTCTCAATCGCTTGAGCTTGGCCCATCCTGAGATCGCCTTTACCTTGATCAATGATGGAAAAGAAATGACCAAAACAGCGGGGACTGGCAATCTCCGGCAAGCGATTGCAGGTGTCTATGGACTTGCGTCTGCTAAGAAGATGGTGGCCATTGAAAATCGCGACCTAGATTTTGAAGTGACGGGCTTTGTGTCTTTGCCTGAATTGACTCGTGCCAATCGCAATTACATCAGTCTCTTTATCAACGGCCGTTACATCAAGAATTTCTTGCTCAATCGAGCTATTTTAGACGGCTACGGCAGTAAACTCATGGTGGGGCGCTTTCCGCTCGCGATCATTAATATCCAGATCGACCCTTACTTAGCGGATGTCAATGTTCACCCTACCAAGCAAGAGGTTCGTATTTCCAAAGAACGAGAACTGATGGCCTTGATCTCCCAGGCCATTGCGAACGCTTTGAAAGAGCAGGACCTGATTCCGGATGCTCTAGAAAATCTAGCCAAGTCGACCATTCGCCGAACAGAAAAGCCAGTACAGACAACCCTGCCTTTAAAAGAAAACCGCCTCTATTATGACCGAGAGAGCCAAGATTTCAAGCTTCGACCAGAAGTGGCAGATCCTCAACGGCCTCTAGCAGATGAGACTGCTACTGAAGCTAGAATCCAAGAAAACCCAGTAGAAAAACCAACAAGCGCGATCAAGTTTGCGGAAAGAAAGGCTGTGGTTTATGATGAACTGGATCATCCAGAGTTGGATCTGGCTAGTCTAGACAAGGTCTATGATAAGTTGGATGGGGAAGAACATTCGACCTTCCCAGAGTTGGAATATTTTGGTCAGATGCATGGAACCTATCTCTTTGCCCAAGGCAATGGGGGCCTTTATATCATTGACCAGCACGCGGCCCAAGAGCGGGTCAAATACGAAGAATACCGGGAGAGCATCGGGGACGTAGACGGCAGTCAGCAACAACTGCTGGTGCCCTATATCTTTGAGTTCCCTGCAGACGATCTAATCCGCCTACAACAGCGCAAGCACCTCCTAGAAGAAGTGGGCGTCTACTTAGAAGAATACGGAGCCAACCAGTTGATCTTACGGGAGCATCCGATCTGGATGAAGGAGGAAGAGATCGAGTCGGGTATCTATGAAATGTGTGATATGCTCCTCTTGACCAAGGAAGTGTCCATCAAGAAATACCGAGCTGAGTTGGCTATCATGATGTCCTGCAAACGCTCTATCAAGGCCAACCATATACTGGACGATTACTCTGCACGGGATCTCATCTATCAACTGTCCCAATGTGACAACCCCTATAACTGCCCCCACGGCCGTCCCGTCTTGGTTAACTTTACCAAGTCAGATATGGAAAAGATGTTCCGACGTATTCAAGAAAATCACACCAGTCTACGGGAATTGGGCAAGTATTAAACAAACAATAAAGGAAGATTATGTACGAATACATTAAAGGAATTTTAACGAAAATCACTGCTAAATACATTGTGGTAGAAACAGCTGGGATCGGCTATCTCTTGCATGTGGCCAATCCCTATGCCTACTCTGGCAAAATGAATCAAGAGGTGCAAGTCTATCTGCACCAAGTGGTCCGTGAAGACGCTCACCTTCTCTATGGCTTTGCGACAGAGGAAGAGAAACAGCTCTTTTTAAACTTGATCTCAGTCTCTGGGATTGGACCTGTCTCAGCTCTGGCTATCATTGCTGCGGATGACAATGCAGGCCTTGTCCAAGCTATCGAAAGCAAGAACATCACCTACTTGACCAAGTTTCCAAAGATCGGCAAGAAAACAGCCCAACAGATGGTGCTGGACTTGGAAGGTAAGATCAATCTTGATCTAGAAGATGCACCGGCTCAGTCCAAAGCCAAAGTTGCAGAAGAAAACCAAGCCCTTGAAGAAGCTATGGAAGCCATGTTGGCATTGGGCTACAAAGCAACGGAACTCAAGAAAATCAAGAAATTCTTTGAAGGAACTTCTGATACTGCTGAAAACTACATCAAGTCTGCCCTTAAGATGTTGGTCAAATAGGAGAAGAAGATGCCAAAACGTTGTAGCTGGGTTAAAATGACCAATCCGTTATATATAGCCTACCATGATGAGGAATGGGGACAGCCCCTCCATGATGACCAAGCGCTTTTTGAGTTGCTCTGTATGGAGACTTATCAGGCCGGTCTATCTTGGGAAACGGTCCTCAATAAACGGCAGGCTTTCCGAGAGTCTTTTCATGGCTATCACCTTCAAAGTGTCGCGGAGATGACGGATGAGGAACTGGAGGCTTTGATGGACAATCCAGCTATCATCCGAAATCGTGCAAAGATTTTTGCGACACGGGCCAATGCTCAAGCCTTTCTACAAGTCCAGGAGGAATTTGGATCGTTTGATGCTTATCTTTGGTCTTTTGTCAATGGGAAAACCATCGTCAATGATGTTCCAGATTACCGGCAGGTTCCAGCGAAGACAGCTCTTTCTGAGAAGCTAGCCAAGGACCTCAAAAAGCGTGGTTTTAAGTTCACCGGACCAGTCGCAGTTTTATCCTACCTACAAGCAGCAGGATTGGTTGATGACCATGAGAATGCTTGTGAATGGAAAAGTGGAAATAAGTAACTTTAGATGACTAGAACATCAGAGAATATAGAAAAAGAGAGTGGGACAGAAATCGGTAATTCGTTAGAATTCGATTTCGTCGTCCCCCCTCCGCACAGTTGAGTAGGGCTGTAAAAGCTGATGAAATCAGCGTAGTAGAGCCCACTCAACCACTGCGTCTTGCTCTACAATCCAAAAATAATTGAGAGGCTAGGACTTTTGTCCCAGCCTCTTATTTGTTATAGTCAAAGCGAATGACTTGCTCCGTTGCATCTACATGGGCATGGACTCCGAATGGGACAATTGCTCTTGGAGTTGCGTGTCCAACATTTAGATTATAGACAATCGGGATATTGCTATCAATGATCTCCAATAGTGCTTCTTTATAGTCGTCATAGAAAGTTTCATCCATAGGTTTTCCGACCAAGAGTCCACTGATGACCTCGAATATACCAGTTTCCTTTAAAGTCCTCAACATCTTTTTGAAGTCTTCAGGATTGGGCTTTTCTTGGCTGGTTTCTAGCAAGAGGATTTTTCCTTCCCAGTCGGATAAGTCAGGGAAAAGTTTGTATTTTTGGCAGAGGTCTGTGCTATCTGCGTGTAGAGAGTTGTCAAAAATATCATAGAGAGACTCAAGACAACCACCTAGGATTTCTCCCTCAAACTGAGCATTGCCTTGTAACAAGTCAAAACCTGTATTTGCATGGCTGACACGAGGTGTTCCCAAGGCTTTGGGACTAAAATCAGTCCGTTCCTCATACCAAACGTCACTAGGGCGAATTTCTGAGATTTTTCCAGTCTCAATCAATTCTTTAAAGTAGTGGCAGCTATATGGCAACATTTCCTTGTCTAACTCACAAATGTCTGCAAAAAAGGATTGTCCATAAAAAGTCTTGATTCCTAGTTTATGCAACATGAGATGGTTCATGGTCGTATCCGAGAAACCGAGAAAAATCTTTGGTTTGATAACCTTTTGTAGTTGGTCATTTTCAAAAAGATAAGGTAGCAAGCGATAGGTATCGTTTCCACCGATGGCGCATAAGATCATGTCGATACTATCATCAGAAAAGGCCTGAATTAAATCCTCCGCACGAGCTTCGGGATGTTCTTTGATAAAGTCTAAGCCTTTTAGTGAATGAGGTAAAAAGATAGGATTGAGTCCGAGGTCTTTGAGTCGTTGGACCCCCAAGTACACTTCGTGCTTGACAAAGTCCTCTCCGATAATCCCACTAGATAAACTTACGATACCAATAGTAGAAACCATATCTCATCCTCCTAGAAATAAATTGATGCTATTGTATCACAAAAGATGAGGGGGAACAACAAGAATTAGAGTCAGAAGAAGGCTTTTAGATCAAGAAAGTAGTAAAAAAGCAACCACTCGATGTGGTTGCTTCAGAATATAGATTAGCTCTATCAACAATAGAAAATAGCCCTTTAGAAGTTGATTGCCACATAGTTAAAACTCTTAGGGATGCTGATGTAATAGTATTTCTAAGAGTTTTTTACTTTATACTCTAAAAGAAAAAGATTGAAGAAAGTTGTCCAAAATGTACTTTATCTTCAATCTGTTTTTTAAATAATTTAGGAAATTGTGTTAAAATGAAATGAAAATTACGAATAGTATAAGTGGGAGGCACCATGAAGGCGGAAATTATTGCAGTTGGAACAGAAATTCTAACAGGACAAATTGTGAACACCAATGCTCAATTCTTGTCTGAAAAATTGGCTAGTTTAGGGATTGATGTCTATTATCATGTGGCGGTAGGAGACAATGAAGGTCGTCTCTTCTCGACCATTGAGACAGCTTCAAAGCGCAGTGATTTGGTGATTTTATGTGGTGGACTTGGGCCAACAGAGGATGATTTAACCAAGCAAACCCTTGCTAAGTTTTTAGGGAAAGAACTGGTTTTTGATCCGACAGCACTTGCTAAACTCGACACCTTCTTTGCTAGTCGCCCTGATTATGTCCGGACACCCAATAATGAGCGACAAGCACAAATGATCGCCGGATCAATCCCCCTTCAAAACCGTACAGGTCTCGCGGTTGGAGGTTTGATTGAAGTCGATGGTGTGGCCTATGTCGTTCTCCCGGGCCCTCCAAGTGAGTTAAAACCCATGGTCAACGAACAATTGGTGCCTCATTTGACAACAGGGGAACAGCTTTTTTCAAAAGTCTTGCGCTTCTTTGGGATTGGGGAAAGCCAGCTGGTTACGATTTTAGCAGATATCATTGAAGAGCAGAGTGATCCGACGGTGGCCCCTTATGCCAAGACTGGAGAAGTGACCTTGCGTCTATCTACAAAGGCGAAGGATCAAGCTTCAGCGGATGCGAAGCTCGATGTTTTAGAAAAGGAAATCTTATCACGCCACACCCTGGATCATCAACCCTTGCATGAACTGTTTTACGGTTATGGGGATGACAATTCGATGGCCAAGGTGGCCTTTGATCTCTTGAAACGGACTGGTAAGACTATTACAGCTGCAGAAAGCCTGACAGCTGGCCTTTTCCAAGCGACTTTGGCAGACTTTTCAGGGGCGTCCAGCATCTTCGCGGGTGGTTTTGTCACCTATAGTCTGGAAGAAAAAAGCAAGATGTTGTCTATTCCAGCTCAAGAGTTAGAGCAACATGGAGTGGTGTCTCACTTTACAGCTCAAGCCATGGCTTCACAGGCCCGTAAGTTAACAGGATCCGATTATGGTGTTAGCCTGACCGGAGTTGCGGGGCCAGATAGTCTAGAAGGGCACCCAGCAGGGACTGTCTTTATCGGACTTGCGACTCCAAATGGAGTGGATAGTGTCCAAGTCAATATCGCTGGACGTAGCCGGGCGGATGTCCGCGAAATTGCAGTTCTTCATGCCTTTAATTTGGTGCGCTTGGCTGTATTAAATGGTGAAAATTTGGTATAATGAAGCTTGTGCCAAATGAAGAATAATTCTAAAAATGGATAGGAAATGTGCCTTTCAAATGACGGAAAGCGTCAGTGAGTTGCATACATTTCCTGTATAGTAAAAAATAGGAGAAAAGAATGGCGAAAAAACAGAAAAAATTAGATGATATCTCTAAGAAATTTGGAGATGAGCGTGAAAAAGCGCTTAATGATGCCCTGAAGTTGATCGAAAAAGATTTTGGTAAGGGATCGATCATGCGTCTGGGCGAACGTGCAGAGCAAAAAGTACAAGTCATGAGCTCTGGTTCCTTGGCGCTTGATATTGCCTTGGGTGCTGGTGGTTATCCAAAAGGTCGGATCATCGAAATCTATGGTCCAGAATCATCTGGTAAAACAACCGTTGCCCTCCATGCAGTGGCGCAAGCACAGAAAGAAGGAGGCATTGCTGCCTTTATCGATGCCGAGCATGCCTTGGATCCATCATATGCAGCAGCTCTTGGGGTTAATATCGACGAACTTCTCTTGTCTCAACCAGACTCAGGGGAACAAGGACTTGAAATTGCTGGTAAATTGATCGACTCTGGGGCGGTTGATTTGGTGGTTGTCGA
Organism: Streptococcus sp. HMSC057G03; assembly: GCF_001808745.1. Lineage (NCBI taxonomy): Bacteria > Bacillati > Bacillota > Bacilli > Lactobacillales > Streptococcaceae > Streptococcus > Streptococcus sp. HMSC057G03. Next base: position 6,934 of record NZ_KV794424.1, on the reverse strand, counting down.
CTCTGTTGCTGCCTTGGTACCACGTGCGGAAATCGATGGAGATATCGGGGATAGTCACGTTGGTTTGCAAGCTCGAATGATGAGCCAAGCGATGCGCAAACTCGGAGCTTCGATCAATAAGACCAAGACCATTGCCATCTTTATCAACCAATTGCGTGAAAAAGTTGGGGTCATGTTTGGGAACCCTGAAACCACACCTGGTGGTCGTGCCCTTAAATTCTATGCTTCGGTTCGTTTAGATGTTCGTGGAAATACCCAAATCAAGGGTACTGGTGACCAAAAAGATACCAACGTTGGTAAGGAAACCAAGATCAAGGTTGTAAAGAATAAGGTAGCTCCACCGTTTAAAGAAGCCATGGTTGAAATCATGTACGGGGAAGGAATTTCACGTACAGGTGAATTGGTGAAGATTGCAACAGATTTGGATATCATCCAAAAAGCGGGTGCGTGGTACTCCTATAATGGCGAAAAAATTGGTCAAGGATCTGAAAATGCTAAGAAATTCTTGGCTGACCACCCAGAAATTTTCGACGAAATTGACCACAAGGTTCGGGTTCATTTTGGTTTGATCGAAGAAGACGAAGCAGTGAAAACCCTTGATAAAACTGAAGAAGCAGCTCCTGTCGTAGAAGAAGTAACTCTAGATTTAGATGACGCGATTGAAATTGAAGATTAATTTTTTTCAAAATAGGTCGCTAGACTGATGGTTTTTGTGTTATAATTTAATACGATAGTATTATCGTGTAGCGAAAGGAGTGCATGCATGATTAAAATTTATACAGTGTCAAGTTGTACGAGCTGTAAAAAAGCAAAGACTTGGCTCAACGCTCACCAGCTAACTTATAAAGAACAAAACCTCGGTAAGGAAGGGATCACCAAAGAAGAATTATTGGATATCCTTACAAAGACTGAAAATGGAGTGGCAAGTATTGTCTCTTCAAAAAATCGATACGCTAAAAATCTAGGAGTGGACATCGAAGACTTGAGTGTCAATGAAGTCATTGACATCATCATGGAAACACCTCGTATTCTTAAAAGTCCGATCTTGGTAGATGACAAACGTCTCCAAGTGGGCTACAAAGAAGACGATATTCGTGCCTTCTTGCCACGATCAGTTCGAAATGTAGAAAATGCAGAAGCGCGGATGCGTGCAGCTCTTTAAAGTGATTGAAAATCAGAAACAATTGTTTCTGATTTTTTCTTTTTAAAAATCGGAATGAAAAGCAGTTTACTGCGCCATTTTACGAAATCTATGATACAATATTTTAGAAAACAATAACTAGTAAGGAATGGAAAATGAAAAGGAAAATCTTCTTATTGGGTGCGCTTGCCTTGTGTTTGACTGGATGCGGTCAAAAAAAACAAGCGAAAACGCCAAATTCAAGTGAACAAAAAGCAATCCAAGCAAAAGCAGAGCAGCTGCAAAAGGATAATAAGAGTATTCTGCAAAAAGCTGAAGAAAATAAAGTCATCACTAGAACCTTTGTCTTTCCAAAAGATGACAAGGGGACACAACAAACGCAAATCGTCACCTATGTGGGGAATACCTTTAAAAAGTTGGAGACCATCAATGTGACGGCAACTGATGAGGAGTTGAAAAAAGGGATCCAACAGGTTGGAGTAGAGGAAGCGCAAAAGCAGTTGAGAGAATCCTTTAACAAGGACGATGCCTTTAAGGAAGCTTTGACAGTGCCAGGTTTCACAGCTGATTTAACCTTGGAAAATGAGAATGAATACAAGGTAACCATCACCTATGACTTTGAAGCAATGGATGTGAAGAAGGCTGAAGGCATGACTTACTTCAAAAACAATCACTTACCAGAGTTGTTGAAGTTGACACCGAGTCAATTTGCGGATAATCTTATCAATGCTGGAGCAAGTGAGCAAAAATAAAAAACAGTTTAGCTAAAATAGCTCAAAAATGCTTGAAAAAGCCGTAAAATCAAGGGCTTGGCCGTTGTGGAAAACTCTTAATTATGGTATAATAGTAATATTCTAAGGAAAGAGGGTGTTCTTGTGGGATTTACAGATGAAACAGTACGTTTTAATCTTGATGATTCAAATCGTAAGGAAATTAGCGAGACCTTGAAAGATGTTTACTTGTCACTGGATGAAAAAGGCTACAATCCAATTAATCAAATCGTAGGATACGTACTCAGTGGTGATCCTGCCTATGTACCTCGTTATAATAATGCACGGAACCAAATTCGTAAATATGAACGAGATGAAATCGTTGAAGAATTGGTACGTTATTATTTGAAAGGGCAAGGAATAGACCTCTAATGAGAATTATGGGATTGGATGTTGGCTCGAAGACCGTCGGGGTTGCTGTGAGTGATCCTCTCGGTTTTACAGCTCAGGGTCTTGAAATCATCCAAATCGATGAAGACAAAAAAGAATTCGGTTTGGAGCGCTTAGCCGAATTAGTAGCTCAATACAAGGTAGACCGTTTTGTTGTAGGCTTGCCGAAAAACATGAACAATACCAGCGGACCGCGTGTGGAAGCCAGTCAGGCTTATGGCGCGATGATTGCTGAAAAGTTTGGCTTGCCTGTCGACTACCAAGACGAACGGTTGACGACAGTTGCTGCAGAGCGGATGTTGATTGAGCAAGCAGACATTAGCCGTAGCAAACGTAAAAAAGTTATTGATAAGTTAGCAGCGCAGCTTATTTTACAAAATTATTTAGATCGCAATTTTTAGAAAGAAAACGAGGAAGAATAGTATGGCACATGATCATAACCACGACCATGAAGAACGTGAATTAATTACATTGGTGGACGAACAAGGAAATGAAACCTTGTTTGAAATTCTTTTGACCATTGATGGCAAAGAAGAATTTGGGAAAAACTATGTCCTTTTGATCCCTGCAAATGCAGAAGAAGATGAAAACGGCGAAGTTGAAATCCAAGCTTACTCATTTACAGAAAACGAAGACGGAACAGAAGGCGACCTTCAACCAATCCCAGAAGACTCAGATGCAGAATGGGACATGATCGAAGAAGTCTTCAACAGCTTTATGGAGGAGTAAAAATGTTCAGTGAACATTTTTACCCTTGCGCTAAAAATAAAGACCGCAAGTAAGTCCGGGGGACGTTTTTAGCCCAACTCCTAGAAACTAGAAAGAGTTGGTAAGTCCGGGGGACATTTTTACCCTTGCGCTAGAAACAAAGACCGCAAGTAAGCCCGGTGGACGTTTTTAGCCCTGCTTCAAGAAACAAGAAAAAGCAGGAAGTCCGATGGACTTGCTGTAAAAATGAGAAAGAAATAACTACAAAAGAAAGGAGCGCAAACGTCAGGAGAGGTTTTGTCGCTTTTTTCTTTTAGGAGGAAGATGTGAATAAGATTGAGCAATGGATGAATAGTCGGATCGGTCTGAATTTTCGATCGGGACTGGATCGTATGGAGCAGGCAGTGAGCCTTTTAGGGAGGCCGGATAAGGCATACCCGATCCTTCATGTGACAGGAACCAATGGGAAGGGATCCACAATCGCCTTTCTGCGTCAATTATTGATGGCTCACGGAAAGAAGGTTGGGACCTTTACCTCTCCTCATATGATCAGTATCCATGATCGGATTTGTATTGGGGATCAGCCGATTTCAGATGAAGATTTTACTCGGATTGGTCAAGAAGTCCAACAAAAGGAGCAGATCTTGCTTCAAACCCAGGACCAACTCTCCTATTTTGAGATTATCTGCCTCATGGCCCTCTTGTATTTTAAGGAACAAGCTGTGGATGTAGTCTTGTTGGAAGTTGGCATCGGTGGGCTTCTAGATACGACCAATGTAGTGACAGGAGAGATCGCAGTGATCACTTCGGTTGGCCTGGATCACCAGGAAACACTGGGAGGGACGATTGCAGAAATCGCCCAGCAAAAGGCAGGAATCTTTAAGAAGGGCAAGAAGGCTGTTGTGGGCCCTTTGCCTGCTGAGGCTACAGCTGTTTGTCAAGACAGAGCCGAGCAATTGGATGTGGATCTCCACGCCTTCCAGAACGATTTTGGCTTAGAGCAGGATCGTTTTTGGAATGAAAGCGTGGAACTTATCTTTCCGTCTCTGGGCTTGAAGGGTGATTACCAACGGGAAAATGCTGCAGTAGCTCTAGAGGCCTTTCTCCTCTATATGGAGGGCCAAGATCAAGAAGTGGATATGGATCAGGTCAAGCTTGCTTTGCAAGAGACGCGGTGGCCGGGCCGTCTAGAGTTGTTTGGCGACCAGGTGTATCTGGATGGCGCCCATAATCCTCATGCTATGTTGCGCTTGATCGAGTTTGCCAACAGCTTAGCAGGGAAGCGCGTGAAGATTTTATTTGGGGCCCTCAAGCGAAAAGATTATAGCGGGATGCTCCAAACGCTTCAAGCGGGATTGCCGGAAGCTGAATTGATTTTGACGACCTTTCATTACGGTGAAGTGGTGGCACAAGGCGACCGACAAGACCTGCCCTATGTAGCGGACTACAAGGCCTATATCAAAGAGTTTATGGATCAGAGCCATCCAGATGAGGTTTTATTTGTGACAGGTTCCTTGTATTTTATTGCAGAAGTAAGGGCATTTTTATTAGAGGGTTAAACAATTGACCTAAAGACTTTCTTGGCGTATACTGGTGGTAGATAGATACGACGAAGGCGAAAGGAGTCGATTTTAATGAAAAAAATCATGTCTATACTGACCTTGGCGGTGGCCCTTTTCCTGACTGCTTGTAGCCAGCACGAACAACAGCAAAAAGTCTCGAGTAGCGCTAGCTCAAATTCATCTGAGACAGTGGCTTCGGCCAATGAAAAGCCAGAGCAAGGGGTGTCCATAGATGGAAGCTATCGGGGACAGGATGAGGAGAATACAATTCTACTGGTTGTGACGGGTCGAAAAGGCACGTTTACGGTACAAGATGCTGATGGAGAAGAAGAGACCAAAGAGGTCAGTATTGATCCGGTCAATCAATCCATGCGTATCGGGGATGAACCCTATCGCTATCGGATCGAAGGGAATCAGTTGTCGCTAGAAGATCTGGAGCAAGCAGAGGATGATCAAGGGATTATCGTTTTAACCAAGCAATAAGGGACGAAACAAGAGAGAGTGGGACAGAAATCGGTAATTCGTTAGAATTCGATTTCGTCGTCCCACCTCCGCACAGTTGAGTAGGGCTGTAAAAGCTGATGAAATCAGCGTAGTAGAGCCCACTCAACCACTGCGTCTTGCTCGACAATCCAAATACAATTAAGAGGCTAGGACTTTTGTCCCACTCTCTTTTTGTTTGTCTAGAAGGGGTTTGGTTGGTCGTTGCAACGGGTAAAAAGAATTGGTATACTAGTAGAAAGAAAAAAGGAGGATGCTGTGACCTTTCGAAAATTACGTCTATTAATGTCCAAATATGGATTTAGTATTTTGTTTATGGGCTTTGAACTATGGGCATCCTTTGCGGCCTTCTTTTGGCTCAATAAATGGTTCCCTCATTGGCTATCAGTTGCGGTTATTGGGCTCTTATATGTGACGACGATTCTAGCTATTGTCAACCGCAATACCCCTCCTGAGAATAAGGTGACCTGGCTCTTGATTGCCGTCATTCCTGTCTTTGGATCACTCTTGTATCTCATGTTTGGAGAGCGACGTTTGTCCAAAAAGGAAATGATCCAGCTGAAAAATATGGAGTCCATGAAGTTTCGAGAGGACAATAGTCATCAGTTGCGTAAGGAGCTCAAGCAAGAAAGCAAGGCGGGTTATGGCTTGGTCAAGTCGATTTTATCCATGGACCACAATGCGGATCTCTACAATGGGACAGCATCGACCTTTTACCCTCTAGGGGAGGCTATGTATGAGCAACTACTAGAGGATCTAAAAGCAGCGAAAAAATTTATCTTCATCGAGTTTTACATCATTGACGAGGGCTTGATGTGGAACAGTATCCTAGAGATTTTAGAGCAGAAAGTGAAAGATGGGGTTGAAGTCAAACTCCTTTATGACGATATCGGCTGTATGGCAACCTTGGCTGGGAACTATACCAAACGATTGCGAAAGATGGGGATTGATGCCCATAAGTTTAACAAGGTGATCCCCCGTCTAACAGTGGCATATAACAACCGAGACCACCGCAAGATTCTGGTTATTGATGGGCAGATCGGCTATACGGGTGGTGTCAATTTAGCAGACGAGTACATCAACCACATTGAGCGGTTTGGTCACTGGAAGGACAGTGCCATCCGCTTGGATGGACGAGCTGTTAAGGCCTTAACGCGACTCTTCCTCATGAACTGGTACATCAACCGTGGGGAAATCGAGGATTTTGACCGCTATCATATTGAAAACAAGGCAGTCGAAGGCGAAGGGCTCTATATTCCCTATGGGAGTGGACCAAAGCCGATTTACAAGTCGCAGGTCGGAAAGACGGTTTATCAAAATATGATCAACCAAGCGACGGATTATGTCTACATCACAACTCCTTACTTGATCATTGACTATGATTTGACAGAGGATATCCGCAATGCAGCCCTTCGAGGGGTAGATGTTCGGATCGTGACCCCGCATATTCCAGATAAAAAATTAATCCAAATCGTAACTCGTGGGGCTTACTTGGATCTGATGGATGCAGGAGTAAAGATTTATGAGTATACCCCTGGTTTTGTCCATAGCAAGCAAGTCCTGGCAGATGACGAAATGGCGGTTGTAGGGTCGATCAACTTTGACTACCGCAGTTTGGTCCATCACTATGAAAATGCTGTCTGGATGTATCGGACGCCTGCCTTGAAAAAGATTCGGGAGGACTTTGACCATATCTTTGAAGTGTCTCAAGAAATTACAGAGGATACCTTCCGCTTTACATGGCACCAAAGCTTAATCAAGGAAATTATGCAATTGTTCGCACCGATGTTGTAATAGGTGTGGGAATACAGAAAAAAGAGTCAGAAGCTGTGTACTGACCCCAAAAAGTTAGACAAATAATT
>NZ_KV794423.1:224622-287324 GCF_001808745.1 Streptococcus sp. HMSC057G03 | reverse complement strand
ATTTTTCTGTCTAACTTTTAGGGTGCAGTTCACTGAGAGATCTGACTCTTTTTCCATGGGACTATGTGGCGAGAGGCTGACATGGTCGGCAGAATTTGGTATACTAGAGAAGATAATGGGCTTTTTTCTAAAGGGAAAAGCAGAGGAATAGCGAAGAAAAGGAAAAAGAATGAGCGAAAAAGAGCAAGAAATGACTTCGAAAAAGTTAGGGCTTCACGTGGGAGATAGCTTTCAGGATACACGTGAAATTCGCGAAGTGCTAGATAAATCAGTCTTTCGTGAAGAAGAGCCGACTCATAGCCAACAGCCAGAAGTCTTGGAGGAGCCGGTTGCAATGGAGGCATCAGAGGAAATTCGTGATGCCAAGCCAGAAGCAGTAGCAGAACCTACACAAGAATCGGAACAGGAAGCGGAGCAACCGCTCAGTCGGATGAGTCGTCGTTCGCGTAAGGCGGGAGTTGAAGCGACAAAAGCGGAAGCATCTAAGGTAGAAGAGGACACGGAAGAGCTAGAAGCGGATGTGGCAGTTGAGCCGATCCGTCGTCAATCCAAGCGTCCAGTGCCCCTAGCGATTCCTTTTGTGTTGAGTCTCTTGATTAGTTTACTGCATGTCGGGGTGCCATTTTTAACCCGTTTTGCAACCAATCAACAATCACAAAACTTGTATGCTGGCTGGGCAATGACCAAGGGGCAAGTACCGTTTGGTGATTTTTACGGAACCAATGGTCTGCTCTATTATGCAATCAACTGGTTGGGAAGTTTAGCTGGTGGACATTGGATCTTGATGATTCTCCAAGCGATTGCCCTCTTCTTTGCGGGTACTTACCTCTATCGGGTTGTGCGCTTGCTGGTGTCTGATAAAGATACAGCGAAGAATGTCCAGTTACTCTTTTATTTCTTGGTGCTAGGCCTTGGTTTTGGAGGGACTTATGTGACCTTCTTTAGCCTTCCAATCCTATTTGCCAGCATGAATTTCATTTTGGCTTATTTGATTGGGCATCGTAAGGATGAAGGCTTTATCCTTTATGGTGCGATTGCTGCTGTGGCTTTCCTGATTGATCCGATGACCAGTGCCCTGTTTTATTTGTTGGCCTTCCTTGGATTAACAGCCTTTAACATCAAGCAGAAGAGATGGGCACGTGGCTTTTATCAACTGCTGGCAGCTCTCCTTGGTTTTTCACTTGTCTTTTATCCAATTGGCTATATCACCGTTTTGAATCAGACTTTTGGCTATGCCATTAACCAAGTGACCTATGTCTTTAATGCCTTGAATTTTAGCAATGGACAGACCTTCAGTAATGCCATTTATTATGGACTGTTGGCGCTCGCCTTTGGTCTGGTCTCTGCCTTTTTGATGTCCTTTACGAAGCAAAATAGCAGTGCTCGCCGGATCTTCCGCTTTATGGGATGGGCAGGTAGCCTGGTAGTCCTCATCGTGTCGATTGGTCTTCCGGAACAGGGAGCTTACCAATTATTACCGATGTTGCCATTTGTTCTTCCTTTGTTTGCGATCTGGTTCTCACGAGATGGGGAAGAAAACGATGGGATCGAACGTCGTGGTCGGAAGAAGAAAAACAAGGAAGTTTGGGCCGCTTACTTTACGAGCCAAGTTTTCTTACCGCTAGTAGCCCTTGTCTACCTGTTGGCGAATCCGGTGGTTCAAGATGTTGTGCTTCAGTCTGGTCAATCGAGTGAACGGAGTGCTATTGCCAGCTACATTAAACATCACACCAAGTCGAAAGATACCATTTATGCTTGGGATACGACAGCTACTCTCTATCAAGAAAGCGATCGTTTGGCCGCTTCTGCCTTATTGACCCCGACGTCTTATCTGGGGATTAATGAAAATCGGACCAATGTGATCCAACAAATCGATCGGTCTGAACCCAAGTATATTGTGGTCAACAATCAGGTAGAATTGACCTCCAATATGAAGGACTTGCTCAAAGAAAATTATCATCTCGTTGAGAAGAAATACCGTCATTTCAAACTCTATCAACGCTCTTAAGAAAATCAATATCTTGTGCTTTAGAAAGTTTTTTATAAAATTTTCCACAAGATATTGATTTTTATTTTTGGAGTGGTATAATACAACTTGTATGTAAATAAATGAAGAGAGGCATGTTTGGTATGATCACCTTGAGAGAAGAAAAACTGAGAATGGCCCCGGATATTTTTGTTGAAAAACGAGATGGCCGTCGTGTTCCATTCGATGTTGAAAAAATTTATAAAGCCTTGTTGAAGGCAACAGAAGAAGTGACTTCTCTCACTCCCGTGATGGAAGCCAAACTAGAAGCCATTGTCGATCGTGTGATCGCAGAGATTTTGGAACGTTTTCCAAATGGCGTGAAGATCTATGAGATTCAAAATGTCGTCGAGCATGAATTGCTTCAAGCTAATGAATATGCGATTGCAGAGAGCTACATTACTTATCGCACCCAGCGTGATTTTGAGCGCTCAAAAGCGACGGATATCAACTTTACGATTGGCAAACTCCTCAATAAGGACCAAGCCGTCGTGAATGAAAACGCCAACAAGGACAGTGATGTCTTTAACACGCAACGGGACTTGACAGCAGGGATTGTTGGTAAGTCTATTGGTCTCAAAATGTTGCCCAAACACGTAGCCAATGCCCACCAAAAAGGGGACATTCACTACCATGATTTGGACTATAGCCCTTATACACCGATGACCAACTGCTGTTTGATCGATTTTGAAGGCATGCTCAGAAATGGCTTTAAGATTGGGAATGCAGAAGTAGAAAGTCCTAAGTCCATCCAAACTGCGACGGCTCAAATCTCGCAGATTATTGCCAATGTAGCCTCTAGTCAGTACGGGGGCTGTTCAGCTGACCGGATCGATGAGGTCCTGGCCCCTTATGCAGAAAAGAACTACCAAAAACACTTGGCAGATGCCAAAGAGTGGGTGCTTCCTGAAAAGCAAGAGGACTATGCTTGGAGCAAGACTCAAAAAGATATCTATGATGCCATGCAATCGCTGGAATATGAGATCAATACCCTCTTTACCTCGAACGGACAAACTCCCTTTACTTCGCTTGGTTTTGGTCTTGGAACCAATCGCTTCGAGCGGGAAATCCAAAAGGCGATTTTGGAAATTAGAATCAAGGGACTTGGATCGGAACATCGGACAGCGATCTTTCCAAAACTGATCTTTACCCTCAAGCGGGGGCTCAACCTAGAACCTGGAACCCCTAACTATGATATCAAGCAATTGGCCTTGGAATGTGCAACGAAGCGTATGTATCCAGACGTTTTGTCTTATGACAAGATTGTCGAGTTGACAGGCTCTTTCAAGGTGCCGATGGGATGTCGTTCTTTCCTTCAAGGTTGGAAGGATGAAAATGGTGTGGAAGTTAATTCTGGCCGGATGAATCTAGGGGTTGTGACAGTCAATTTACCTCGGATTGCCTTGGAATCGGGAGGAGACAAGGAGAAGTTCTGGCAAATCTTTAATGAACGGATGAACATCGCTGAAGATGCCTTGGTTTACCGGGTGGAACGCACCAAAGAAGCAACACCAGCCAATGCGCCGATTCTCTACCAATATGGGGCTTTCGGGAAACGCTTGGGCAAATATGACCAGGTAGATCAGCTCTTCCGTCATCGCAGAGCAACCGTTTCTCTTGGCTATATCGGACTCTATGAAGTCGCAACCGTCTTTTATGGTCCAAATTGGGAACACAATCCAGAAGCCAAACAATTCACGATCGATATCATCAAGGATATGAAAGCTCGCGTGGAAGAATGGTCTGACCAGTATGATTACCACTTCTCTATCTATTCGACTCCGTCAGAAAGCTTGACAGACCGCTTCTGTCGCCTAGATACGGAGAAATTTGGTAAGGTTCGGGATATCACAGACAAGGAATACTACACCAATAGTTTCCACTACGATGTTCGTAAGAACCCAACGCCATTTGAGAAGTTGGATTTTGAAAAAGTTTATCCTGAAGCTGGAGCTTCTGGTGGCTTTATCCACTATTGTGAATACCCTGTGCTCCAACAAAATCCAAAAGCCCTTGAGGCGGTTTGGGATTATGCCTATGATCGGGTCGGTTATCTCGGAACCAATACGCCGATTGACCGTTGTTACAAGTGTGATTTTGAAGGAGATTTCACGCCGACTGAGCGCGGATTTGCTTGTCCAAACTGTGGTAATAGCGATCCGAAAACGGTTGATGTGGTCAAACGGACCTGTGGTTATCTAGGAAACCCGCAAGCTCGTCCGATGGTCAATGGCCGTCATAAGGAAATCGCTGCACGGGTCAAACACATGAATGGATCCACTATCAAATCAGCTGGACACCAAGTGACAGATTAGAAAAGGACATTATGGGAAAATACCAATTAGATGATAAAGGCAAGGCTCAGGTTCAACGATTCCACGAGAAGCATTCAAAGGGTGGAATCAATAAAAAAGACCAAGTAGCCAGCCTGAGAGAACAATTTTTAAATAAGAATAAGAAAAAGTGAGAGTTCGCTCTCGCTTTTCTCTTATGGGGAGGGAATGATGGAATTACGCAGACCGACTTTAGCAGATAAAGAAACTATTTTAAACATGATGGCAGAGTTCGAAGAGACCCGATCAGCGCACGACGGCGGCTTTTGGGATGCTGAGAACTTTGATTATGAGGAGTGGCTAGAAACTAACCTTAATAAAGAAATGGGAATAAATTTGCCTGAAAATCGCGTTCCATCAATTCAGTTCGTATTGTTTGATGAATCAGGTCATGCTTTAGGTTTTTTGAATCTACGGCTGAGACTAAATGAGGGATTGCTGAATTATGCTGGTCATATCGGTTATTCCATCCGCCCTTCTGAAAGAGGCAAGGGTTATGCCAAGGAGGCTCTCCGTCAAGGTCTGCAAGTAGCTAAAGAAAAGAACATCCATCGTGCTCTGGTGACTTGTAGCACGGACAATCCGGCCAGCCGAGCGGTTATCTTAGCCAATGGCGGTCAATTTGAAGATGTTTGAAATGGAACGGAGCGGTATTGGATAGAGGTGGAGTAGAAGGATGACATGGAATACACCAAAACCAGGCGAATGGAAGAGTGAGGAACTGAGTCAAGGGCGCATCATTGATTACAAGGCTTTTAACTTTGTCGATGGCGAAGGGGTGCGCAATTCCCTTTATGTGGCCGGGTGCATGTTTCACTGTGAGGGTTGTTACAATGTAGCGACCTGGTCTTTCAATGCAGGCATTCCCTATACCCAAGAGTTAGAAGAGCAGATCATGGAAGATCTGGCCCAACCCTATGTCCAAGGCTTAACCTTGCTAGGAGGAGAGCCATTTCTTAATACAGGTATTCTTTTACCCCTTGTAAAACGTATTCGGAAAGAATTGCCGGAAAAAGATATCTGGTCATGGACGGGCTACACTTGGGAAGAAATGATGTTAGAAACGCCTGATAAACTGGAGCTCTTGTCGCTGATTGATATCTTGGTCGATGGACGGTATGATAAGAGCAAACGCAACCTCATGTTGCAGTTTCGTGGGTCTTCCAACCAGCGGATTATTGATGTTCAAAAATCATTGAAAGAAGGAAAGGTTGTCATCTGGGACAAGCTCAATGATGGCAAGGAAAGTTTTGAGCAAGTCAAGCGGGATGATCTTTTGTAGGATCTTCAAAAACCGGGTGTTTCACCCGGTTTTTTTGGATTCTCTGCATAAGTATACAAGGGATTTTGCTTATTTTAGAAAGCGCTTACTTCCCAAATGTCCATAACGGACAAAAAAGTGATAATTAATGCATTTTTTGCTAAAAATATGTTACAATAAATATGATTAGGACTAATTGGAGGTATTTATGTCACAAAGGAGACGGAGTCGTCGTTCAGAACATAAGTGGGGGCAATTGCGAATCATTAATTCCGTATTGCTTATTTTTTTGCTTATGACTGCAAGTTGGGCGACCTATACCATGTTGGCCAATAACATCTTGGCTTTTCGCTATGTCAATGTTCTCGTGATTGCACTACTAGCTCTTCTCTTGCTCTTGTCAGCTTGGTTTGTGATCAAAAATCAGGCCAAAAAGACAACTTTGGTCCTGCTTCTTGTCGGCTTATTGGCTAGTTCAGGAGTTTTGTTTGCTAGTCAACAGCTGCTAAATCTGACGAGCAATGTCAATGGCCATTCTAACTATACAGAGTTTGAGATGGCTGTCTATGTCAAGAAAGACAGTGACATCAAAGACATCAAAGAAATCAAGGAAGTGGTGGCACCAAAGGGCAACAATAATGAAGCCAATCTCACGGCCCTCTTGGACAATATCAAAAAGACCAAGGGTCAGGAAATTTCTGTAGTGGATGCACCGACTTATCTAGATGCCTATAAGAGCCTGCAAGAAGGGAATGCTTCTGCCATGGTGCTCAACAGTACCTTTGAAGATACTATCGCTGCTGAAGATGCCGACTATGCGAAGAAGTTGAAGAAAATCTATTCCTACAAGATTCGAAAAGAAGTGGCAGCAACGAGCAAGGTGTCTGCCAATGCGGATGTCTTTAACATCTATGTCAGCGGGATCGATACCTATGGCCCAGTAACTTCGGTTTCTCGATCAGATGTCAATATCATCATGACCGTCAATCGGAAGACCAAGCAAGTTCTGTTGACAACGACGCCGCGGGATGCCTATGTACCGATTGCAGATGGTGGTAACAACCAAAATGATAAGTTGACCCATGCGGGGATCTACGGTGTGGATGCTTCCATTCATACCCTTGAGAATCTCTATGATATCAAGCTCAACTACTATGTTCGTCTCAATTTCACGTCCTTCCTCAAGTTGATTGACCTTCTAGGGGGGATCGATGTGGAAAATGACCAAGAATTCACGAGTCTTCATGGCAAGTTCCATTTCCCAGTTGGAAAGGTTCATTTGAATTCAGAGCAAGCCCTCGGTTTTGTCCGAGAACGCTACTCTCTCCAAGGTGGCGACAATGATCGTGGGAAAAACCAAGAAAAAGTCATTGCGGCCATTATCAAAAAGTTGACCTCTACCAAGGTCTTAAGCAACTACAATGAGATTATCGGAAACCTCCAAGATTCTGTCCAAACCAACATGCAGTTGCCGACTATGATGAACTTGATCAATACCCAGTTAGAAACAGGTGGTTCTTATGAGGTGACTTCTCAAGCGATTACCGGTCAAGGACGAAATGACTTGCCGTCTTATGCTATGCCTGGTTACAACCTCTATGTCATGGAGTTGGATCAAGCCAGCTTGACCAAGGCTAAGGAAACCATTCAAAAAGTAATGGAAGGAAAAGAAAAATGATTGATATCCACTCGCACATCGTCTTTGATGTGGATGATGGACCAAAGACAAGAGAAGATACACGTGCCTTATTGGAAGAAAGCTATCGCCAAGGGGTACGGACCATTATCTCCACTTCTCATCGTCGCAAGGGGATGTTTGAAACTCCAGAAGAAAAAATTGCAGAAAATTTTCAAGAAGTGAAAAAAATTGCGGCAGAGGTCGCGCCAGATTTGACGATTCATTACGGGGCAGAGATCTACTTTACCAATGATGTCTTGAAAAAACTGGAAGAAAAGATCATTCCACGTTTGGCAGAGACGCGCTTTGCGCTGATTGAATTCAGCATGGGAACACCTTATAAGGAGATCCATACGGCCTTGGACCGTTTGCTCCATCTAGGTGTGACACCGGTGGTGGCCCATATCGAGCGCTACAAGTGCTTGGAGAAAAATGAGGAGCGCGTGCAAGAGATGATTGACATGGGCTGCTACATGCAGATCAATAGTTCCAGTGTTCTCAAGCCTCGCCTCTTTGGGGATGAACAAAAACAACTGAAAAAACGAGCTCGGTACTTCTTAGAAAAAGACTTAGTGCACTTTGTTGCCAGTGATATGCACAATGTGGATAAACGACCGCCTTATATGGCAGAAGCCTATCGCTTGATCAAGGAAGAATACGGAGAACAACGAGCACAAGCTCTCTTTGTCAGCAATCAAGAACTCTTGTTAGCGGATGAATTAATCTAACCAGAAAACAGGTGGAGAGATCCACATGAAGGAGTAATTAGGAAATGAACAATCAAGAAAATCAAGCAGTGGAAATTGATGTTTTCGCTATGCTGAAGACCCTATGGAAACGCAAGTTTTCGATCGTTTTGGTCGCTCTTGTCTTTGCCATTGCAGCATTTGGCTACAGTGCCTTTTTAGCCAAGAAAGAATACCAAAGTACTAGCCGAATCTACGTGGTCAGTCGCCAAAATCAAGACAACAATGCCTTGACAAACTCTGATTTGCAGGCGGGTTCTTACTTGGTTAAGGACTACCGTGAGATCATTCTTTCTCAAAATGTTTTGACGCAAGCCATCGAAGAATTGAAACTCGATATGACACCGGCTGAGTTGTCGAAAAAGATCAGTGTATCCGTTCCGACAGATACTCGTATCCTTTCGATCACGGCTAAGGACGGAGATCCAAAAGAAGCAGCTCGTATTGCCAATGGCCTTCGGAATGTAGCAGCTGAAAAGATCATTGCTGTGACCAAGGTGTCAGATGTTACGACCTTGGATGAAGCAGAAGTGCCTCAATCACCTTCTTCACCAAATATCCGACGCAATGTCCTTCTTGGCTTTATTGCTGGAGCAGGCCTCATGGTGGTTCTCATGGTCGTAGTAGAAGTCTTGGATGATCGTGTCAAGAGACCAGAAGATATCGAAGAGCTGATGGGCTTAACCTTACTTGGTATTGTGCCAGATATTAAGAAACTGTAGACTGGGGATCGCATGAATACGTTAGAAATTTCAAAAAATAAATTACAAGAAATTCGGAAGGCAGAAGAGTACTTCAATGCCCTAGCGACGAATATCCAATTGAGTGGGGTGGACTTAAAAGTCATCGCCATCTCATCTGTTCAAGAAAATGAAGGGAAATCAACCACTTCAACCAACTTGGCCGTTGCCTTTGCGCGTGCGGGTTACAAGACCCTCTTGGTCGACTGCGATATCCGGAACTCTGTCATGACAGGGGTTTTCCGTAGCCGGGATAAGATCCAAGGCTTGACCGACTTCTTATCTGGTCGTAGCCAATTGGACCAAATCTTGTATGCGACTGATTTTCCAAATTTGGATATCATCGAGTCTGGACAGGTAGCGCCAAACCCAACAGGTCTCTTGCAAAGCAAGAACTTCACTGTGATGATGGATGCCTTGCGTGAGCATTTTGACTACATCATTGTCGATACGCCTCCAATCGGGGTCGTGATTGATGCGGCCATTATCGCCCAACGCTGTGATGGAACTGTCTTGATCACAGAATCTGGTGCCAATGGACGCAAGGCTGTCCAAAAGGCTAAGGAACAATTAGAACAAACAGGCACCCCTTTCTTAGGAGTCGTGCTCAATAAATTTAACATTAAAGCTGCTGAGTATGGTTCATACGGTGGATATGGATCTTACGGAGAGTACGGGAAAAAGTAAAGAATAGGATCGAGGGAAAATGGGAGAAGAAAGAATCGAACTGGAAAAATTAAATATTGTTCTCTTTCAAAGTTTAGCTGTCCTATTTTCGGCTTACATTGTGAGTCTTTTTAAGGATGCAGAATACACGTCGCAGACAATTGCCATTCTCTATCTCTTGCATTTTGTATCCTTTTACATTAGCAATATTGCCTATCGTTTTTATAGCAGAGGCTATCTAGATGAGCTCTTTCAGGTCTTGAAATACAATGTATTTTTCGCTGTTGGGATCACCTTTACCTCTTTTATGCTCGATGGGGTCTTTTCCATCTCTCGTCGGGGGATGATCTACTTCTTTCTTTTCAATACGTTTTCCGTCTATATCATGGATCTCTTGCTCAAGAGATACCGGAAGTCTGTTTCACCACGGAGGAAAAGCTCGCGAAAGATTTTCCTGATTACAGCGACTAGCCGGATGGAAAAGGTATTTGATATTTTGCATTTGCCTAGCCTTTATCATGGAGAACTAATCGGTGTCACTGTCATGGATGATACGGATTTTACCCATTCGGGTGTACGGGTGGTGCAGCCGGATCAAATGATGAACTTTGTGACCAAGGAAGTGGTGGATGAAGTGTTTATCAATCTGCCAAGTGAGGACTACAATATTAGTGATTTCGTCTCGGAGTTTGAGAGTATGGGGATCGATGTATCGGTCAATCTCAATGCCTTTAACTTCGCTTCCTTGGGCAATAAACGGGTTCGAGAAGTCGGGGGACTAAGTGTCGTCACTTTCTCAACCAATTTCTATAAACCAAGTCACGTCTTTGCTAAACGTCTCTTAGATGTTGTAGGCGCCCTCTTTGGTCTCTTGATTTGTGGACTAGTGAGTATCGTTTTGGTCCCTCTAATCCGCAAAGATGGTGGACCTGCCTTCTTTGTACAGAAGCGGGTCGGAAAGAACGGACGGTATTTTAACTTCTATAAATTCCGCTCTATGCGCGTGGATGCCGAAGAGATTAAAAAAGATCTGATGGCGCAAAATACCATGACAGGTGGCATGTTTAAGATGGAAAACGATCCACGGGTAACACCAATCGGACGCTTTATCCGTAAGACCAGTCTGGATGAATTGCCACAATTTTACAATGTTCTGATCGGCGATATGAGTCTAGTCGGAACTCGTCCTCCAACGGTAGACGAATACCAAGACTATACGCCAGCCCAAAAACGCCGCCTCAGCTTCAAGCCCGGGATTACAGGCCTTTGGCAAGTGAGCGGACGCAGTGAGATTACAGATTTTGACGAAGTGGTCAAACTCGACGTTGCATACATGGATGGTTGGACGATCTGGAGAGATATTCAGATCCTGCTCAAGACCGTGAAGGTTGTACTTAGAAAAGAAGGAGCGAAGTAGGAAAATGCCTACTTCGTCCTTTCCATGTTAGGAGAAAAATGACACAATCAATTTATATCGTTGGTTCCAAAGGGATTCCAGCAAAATATGGTGGTTTTGAGACCTTTGTTGAAAAGTTGACAGAATTCCAACAAGATAAAGATATCCAGTATTATGTAGCTTGTATGCGGGAGAATTCAGCCAAATCAGGGATTACTGCAGATACTTTTGAACATAACGGTGCAATTTGCTACAACATTGATGTCCCTAATATTGGTCCTGCACGTGCCATTGCTTACGATATTGCAGCACTTAATAAGGCGATTGAAATCGCAAAGGAAAACAAGGACCAGGCACCAATCTTTTATGTCTTGGCTTGCCGGATTGGTCCTTTTATCTCAAAAATTAAAAAGAAAATCAAGGCGATCGGTGGGACCCTCATGGTCAATCCGGATGGTCATGAATGGCTTCGCGCGAAATGGAGTCTCCCAGTCCGTAAGTATTGGAAATTTTCTGAACAACTCATGGTCAAACATGCCGACCTGTTAATCTGCGATAGCAAGAATATTGAAGCCTATATCCAGAAGGATTACGCTAAGTATCAGCCACAGACGACCTATATCGCCTATGGAACGGATACAAGCAAGTCTAGCCTGAGTAGAGAAGATGAGAAAGTAGGGACTTGGTTTGCGGACAAGCAAGTCTCTGAAGGGAATTACTACCTTGTCGTAGGTCGCTTTGTACCCGAAAACAACTATGAGGCCATGATTCGTGGCTTTATGCAGTCCAGTTCCAAAAAAGATTTTGTCCTGATTACCAATGTAGAGCAAAACAAGTTCTATGAACAGTTGCGTAAAGATACAGGATTTGATCAAGACCCTCGAGTGAAGTTTGTCGGAACTGTTTATGATCAAGAATTGCTCAAATACATTCGTGAACATGCCTTCGCTTATTTCCATGGTCATGAGGTAGGTGGTACTAATCCATCCCTTCTTGAGGCGCTCGAGTCTACTAAACTCAACCTCTTGTTAGATGTTGGCTTTAACCGTGAAGTCGGTGAAGATGGTGCTCTCTATTGGAAGAAAGATCAATTGGCACATGTCATTAATCAGGCTGAACAATTGGATGAACAAGCTATCGAAGATCTTAATCAACAATCAAGTCAACGGATTGCGGATGCTTTCACTTGGGAAAAGATTGTCACAGACTACGAGAAAGTATTTAAAGGTTAGAAATGCAGAAAATATTATATCTTCACGCTGGTGCCGAAATGTATGGTGCTGACAAGGTGTTGTTGGAGCTTATTAAGGGTTTGGATAAAGATGCTTTTGAAGCACACGTTATCTTACCCAATGATGGTGTCTTAGTTGGTGCATTGGAAGAGGTTGGGGCTAAGGTAAAAGTCATCGACTATCCAATTTTGCGCCGGAAATATTTTAATCCAAAAGGGATTCTTGAGTACTTTGGCTCCTATAACCGTTACTCCAAACAAATTGCTCAGTATGCTAAAGAGAATGGGATTACTCTCATTCACAACAATACAACTGCGGTACTTGAGGGCATTTACCTCAAGCGGAAGTTAAAACTTCCTTTGATTTGGCATGTGCATGAAATTATCGTTAAACCTAAAGCGATTTCTGATTTCATCAACTTTTTGATGGGGCGCTATGCGGATACCATTGTGACCGTTTCAAATGCCGTTGCTAATCATGTCAAGCAGTCTCGTTTTGTCAAAAATGACCAGGTTCAAGTCATCTATAATGGGGTCGACAATGCCGTCTATCATGAAATCGATGCTGGCTCTGTCCGTGACCAATTTGGGATCGCACAGGATGCCTTGGTTATCGGTATGGTTGGTCGAGTGAATGCCTGGAAAGGTCAAGGCGACTTTTTAGAAGCTGTGACGCCAATCTTACAGGCCAATTCAAAAGCAGTAGCTTTTCTAGCAGGGAGTGCATTTGAAGGTGAAGAATGGCGCGTGGATGAGCTGGAAAAAGCTATTTCAGAGTCACCAGTAGCTAGCCAAATCAAGCGAATCGATTATTATAGTAAGACAACAGAACTCTATAATATGTTTGATATCTTTGTCTTGCCAAGTACCAATCCAGATCCTCTACCAACTGTAGTTCTCGAATCAATGGCTTGTGGCAAACCTGTAGTCGGCTACCGTCATGGCGGTGTCTGTGAAATGGTGCAGGAAGGTGAAAATGGCCTTCTTGCCACACGAAATCAGCCTGCAGAATTGTCTAAAGCTATTCAAGAATTGGCTGATAACACCGAGAAGAGAGAGCAATTTGGCAAGGCCTCTGTCAAACGCCAAAAAGAACTCTTTTCATTACAAAGTTATATTCGTAATTTCTCAGAACAATATAAGAAGTACTAATATGAACAGTGAAACACTAAAAAATAAATTAAAACCAATCGTTTATCCAATTATTAATTTTATTCCTCGGCGAAGACTCAAGAATAAAAACTTTACGATCATATGCGATAATTGTTGGGCTGGAAAAGTATATCAGGAGTTGGGCTTGCCTTATCAAACACCATTTGTAGGGATGTTTGTCTTTTCGCCTGATTATATCAAGATGCTCAAGAATTTAAAACACTATTTGAGTGGAAACATCCCCTTGAAATTTGTTCAGGAATCGAAATATATCAAAGACTTTGATAACGCCTACCCTCTTGCAATTCTTGATGATATTGAACTTCATTTTTTGCATTATGCAGATGAAGAAGAAGCAACTCAAAAATGGAACCGCCGTTTGAAGAGAATGCATTGGGATAATTTGTATTTCAAGTTCAATGACAATGATGCTTGTACTTATGAGCTGATGAAAGAGTTTGAAGAGCTTCCATACAAGAGTAAGGTGATTTTCTCTTCAAAGAATTATAGTGACCTACCTTCATTGGTCCACTTTAAATCAGCTGAAAAGCAAGGACACGTTGGCATCGATTTGAAAACGTACCACCGTTATTTTAATGCTGTTACTTGGTTGAATAAGGGTGGAGAGGATCTAACTAAATGAAAAGAATAAGACTTATTATTCCATATTTCGGAAGACTTCCAAAATTTTTCCCTTATTTTTTGTTAACCGCCAAACGTAATCAAAAGATTGATTTCTTAATTTATACGGATCAAAAGGTTGAACAATTTGACATTTTAAATGCTAAAAATATAGAATTTGTAACTCTTTCTTTTGATGAGTTAAGAGAGAAAGTTCAGTCTAAGTTTGATTTTAAAATCTCTCTTAAAACACCTTATAAATTATGTGACTATAAAGTTGCTTATGGGCTTATCTTTGAAGAAGAATTAAAGGGTTATGATTACTGGGGCTTTTGTGACACAGATGTTTTACTTGGAGATATTTACCAATTTCTAGAAGAGCATAGATTTTTTGAGAAAGATTATGCTCGATATGGTCTTTTAGGTCATTTACAAATATTTAAAAATACACAAGATGTTAATCATGTATTTATGTCTGGGCAAGGTTTAAACTATCGATTAGATTATCATAATGTCTTTACTAGTGAGCAAAATTTTATTTTTGATGAGGCAGAAGGTATCCAAAAGCTTTTTGAAAAAAGTCATTTCAAACAACTGCAAGATAAGTTTTTTGATGATATTGATATTAGTCATTTCTCATTTCGGGAATATGGTGAAAACGAACCGAAACGCTACTATTTTTGGTCAGAGGAAAATGGTTTGGAATCGATAAATTTAATCGATAGTGATATAGTGGTTAAGCGTCCTCTATATGCACATTTCCAAAAGAGGATGATCAAATGTCCTGAGTTTAAATTGGTTGATTCATTTTATGTTATACCAAATCAATTAGTTATTGGAGAGAAAATTTCTAAGCAAGAGCTAGTAGAGGTGACAAGAAATAAATTCTATTGGGAATATATTAGATCAACAATGTTAAAGAAATTAAAAAAAGAAAAATGGACACTAGAATTTATTCGTCATAAATTAAGGATGAAGAGTAATGAATAATATAGATTTGAGTATTATTGTTCCAGTATTTAATGTTGAAGGTTATTTAAAAAGAGCCCTAGATTCCATACTTATGCAATCGTCGCCAATCAATTATGAAATTGTGTTAATTGATGACGGTTCAAGTGATAATAGCGGTGCGATTTGTGATAAGTATCAAAATAATTTTTCTAACGTTTGTGTTAGGCATATTGAAAATAACGGAGTGTCAGAAGCTAGGAACTTAGGTATTTCTTTGTCGAGAGGTAATTATTTATTTTTTATGGATCCTGACGACTTCGTATCTGAGGATTTCTTTGAAAAAATATTTCCTACCCTCAATGATAAATGGGATGTTCTTTGTTTTGGCTACAATGAAATTAAAGAAAATAAGGACACTATTTTGTCTTGTCGCCCTCATTTGTATACGCGTTGTGGTCTTCTTGGAAAGAATGAATTTAGAAATGAATTTATAGAGTTATTCAAAACTGATATGATGTACAATGTTTGGTCAAGAATCTATAACAAGTCATTTATTTTAAAACACGATATTCAGTTTCCTAGTAAACCAATAGGAGAGGATACTTCATTCAATTTTCAAGTTTATCGACATTTAAATACCATTCAATTTATTGATTCGATTCTTTATAATTATATTGCTGGTAGAAGCGGTTCAGCATTGACCAGTTTTCATCCTAGAAGAATCGAAATACAATTAGATGAACTTCAAGCATTGCAAGAATTACTTGAAAAGTTCCAAATAGAAGATGCCACATTAATTCAGGAAATTAAGACAAAAATTATTGTAAGTGCAGCCTTTCAAATTTCTAATTTAAATGCGAGAAGGAAAGAAAAGATAGAATTACTGCAATCTGTTATTACTAATAAAGCTTTTGATCATATTTTTTCAGGAAATAGGAATCAAATGATTGGGTCTTATAAGACCTTATTAAGACAGCGAGATATTTCTTCTTTTCTTAGAAGATTGAGTATTGATCTTCTCACCCAAAAAAAATTTCGGACAGTCATCTTTATTGAAAAAATGAAAATGAATCCAATTTTACGTAAAATTGCTTTTAAATAGGTGTAGCTATTTTATTAAGAGTAAAAAGGTATTATGTTAAAAATTAAGTTTGAGAACCTTTTGGTTATTCTAGTATTGACTCTTATTGTTGGGTACGATACTCTTATGACAACAATGTTAAACAGAATAATCCCAAATCTTCCGGTTGTTTTATTAATCTGTTTTTCATTATTATTATGTTTTAGATTTTTGTATATAAAAAAATTCACGTTCTTTTATATCTTAACTGCTATTTTATTACTACTAACAAGTTCTATCGTATTCATGCATACGGGCGGGACTAATTTCCTACTTTATTCATTATTGATTTTGTTATTATATGATGCAGATATTGATGTTATCTTAAAAACATACGTTATTGTGTCAGGAACGATAGTGTTCGGAGTGTTCTTACTTTCAATTCTAGGAGTTATTCCTAATTTACAATTTGCTCAGGTCCGTTCGTCTGGCCTTGTGATTAGAAATTCCTTTGGTTTCATTTATCCAACTGACTTTGCGTCTCACTGTTTTTATTTATTTATTGCTTGGGGATATGTACTACGGAAAAAGTTCATCATACTACGAACCTTGGTAGGTATTAGTTTAGCATTTTTTATCATCAAATTTTGTGATGCTAGGTTAAATGCCCTTTCTGTACTTGTAGCAACTGTCATTTTTATTGTTATGTATGTTACTAAAGAAAGAAAATTTAAAATTTATGGGATCCTACCTTATTTTGCAGCTATATTTTCTTTCTTAATGTTTTACTTATCGTATTTCTTTACCTGGTCTTCTTCATTATTTGTGAGTTTGAACAACTTATTCAGTATGAGGTTATTTTTAGGGAAAAATGCAATAGAGACCTATGGATTACATTTGTTTGGAGCAACCGGGGTTAAGTTTATAGGATATGGCGGCACAACAGAATCAGTATACAGTTATAACTATGTAGATTCCTCTTATATTCAAATGTTATTTTACTACGGAGTTGTTCCTGTAGTATTACTGGTATTGATTTATGTACTTGCATCAAAGAGAATTTATAAACAGGGTATGTTCCTATTCTTAGCTTTATTATCGCTTATTACAATTAATTGTATGATAGAAGCTTTTTGGATAAGACCAGGATATAATATTTTTATTTTTACACTTTTTGCTAGCCTTGTGCCAGTTCAATACAAAATAAAAGATAGAATTGAATGATCATGAAAGTTCTTAAAAATTACGCCTATAATCTCTCCTACCAGTTACTGGTGATTATCTTGCCGATTATCACCACCCCTTATGTGACGCGGGTCTTTAGTTCAAATGACTTGGGGACCTATGGCTATTTCAACTCCATTGTTACTTATTTTCTCCTTTTGGCGACGCTAGGAGTGGCCAATTATGGAACTAAGGAGATTTCAGGACACCGGAAAGATATTCAAAAGAATTTCTGGGGGATTTATACCCTTCAGTTGGGGGCTACGATTTTATCCCTTACCCTCTATGTTCTTTTATGTCTAACCCTTCCTTCTATGCAAAACCCTGTGGCCTATATTTTGGGGCTCAGTTTAGTTTCAAAGGGACTAGACATCTCCTGGCTCTTTCAAGGATTGGAAGATTTCCGCAAGATTACGGTTCGAAATATCACGGTCAAACTGGTTGGAGTCATCTCCATCTTCTTGTTTGTCAAATCTGCTAATGATCTTTATCTCTATGTATTCTTACTCACCATCTTTGAACTGTTAGGTCAGCTTAGCATGTGGTTGCCCGCACGTGAATTTATTGGGAAAGTCCATTTTGATATGGCCTATGCACGGGTGCATTTAAAACCGGTCATTTTGCTCTTTTTACCTCAGATTGCCATTTCCCTCTATGTCACCTTGGACCGGACTATGCTTGGGGCTCTTGCCTCTACAAAGGATGTGGGGATCTATGACCAGGCCTTAAAATTGGTCAATATTTTGTTAACCTTGGTGACTTCACTGGGGAGTGTCATGTTGCCTCGGGTATCGAGCCTCTTATCCTCAGGGGACCACAAGGCTGTCAACAAGATGCACCAAATGTCTTTTTTGATTTACAATTTGGTCATTTTTCCGATTATTGCCGGCATGCTGATTATCAATGATGATTTTGTTCAATTCTTCCTAGGGAAGGATTTCCAAGATGCACGTTATGCCATTGCCATCATGATTTTTAGAATGTTCTTTATCGGATGGACCAATATCATGGGGATTCAAATTCTAATCCCTCACAATAAAAATAAAGAATTTATGATTTCGACTACTGTACCTGCCATTGTCAGTGTCGGATTGAATCTCATCTTCCTACCAAAACTGGGCTTTATTGGAGCTGCGATTGTGTCAGTGTTGACAGAAGCTTTGGTATGGGGGATTCAACTCTACTTCACACGAACTTATCTTAAAGAAGTGCCGATTATGGGCTCAATGATGAAGATTGTGTTCGCTTCAGGCCTCATGTATGGTCTTTTGCTACTAGTCAAGTTCATCGTCCACCTTTCGCCGACGCTGAATGTCGTTCTCTATGCTGGCCTAGGTGGGGTCATCTATGGGACCTTGATTTTGCTCCTCAAAATAGTGAATGTGAAAGAGTTGAAACAGCAATTAATAAAAAAATAGGGAGACAACTATGTACGATTATCTGATTGTTGGTGCTGGTCTATCGGGGGCAATTTTTGCTCATGAGGCAACCAAGCGTGGCAAAAAAGTAAAAGTGATTGATAAACGGGACCACATTGGTGGTAATATCTATTGTGAAGAAGTTGAAGGAATCAATGTTCATAAGTACGGTGCCCACATTTTCCATACCTCAAACAAAAAGGTTTGGGATTATGTCAACCAATTTGCTGAATTTAACAACTATATCAATTCACCGGTAGCTAATTACAAGGGCAGCCTCTACAATCTTCCCTTCAACATGAATACCTTCTATGCCATGTGGGGGACAAAGACTCCTCAAGAAGTCAAAAACAAGATTGCGGAGCAAACGGCGGATATGAAAGATGTTGAGCCTAAGAACTTGGAAGAACAAGCGATCAAGTTGATTGGTCCGGACATCTATGAAAAGTTGATCAAGGGCTATACAGAAAAACAATGGGGACGTTCTGCAACAGACCTTCCACCATTTATCATCAAACGTCTTCCAGTTCGCTTGACCTTTGATAACAACTACTTTAATGACCGTTACCAAGGGATTCCAATCGGTGGTTACAACGTCATCATTGAAAACATGCTGGGTGATATAGAAGTAGAACTTGGGGTTGATTTCTTTGCCAATCGTGAAGAGCTTGAAGCTTCAGCTGATAAAGTTGTCTTTACAGGGATGATTGACCAGTACTTTGATTACAAACATGGTGAGTTGGAGTATCGCAGTCTTCGTTTTGAACACGAAGTCTTGGACGAGGAAAACCATCAAGGGAATGCGGTCGTCAACTATACAGAGCGTGAGATTCCTTATACTCGAATCATTGAGCATAAGCACTTCGAGTATGGTACACAACCGAAGACGGTGATTACCCGTGAATACCCAGCTGATTGGAAACGAGGCGATGAGCCCTACTATCCAATCAATGATGAAAAGAATAATGCGATGTTTGCCAAGTACCAAGAAGAAGCTGAGAAAAATGACAAGGTTATCTTCTGTGGACGCCTAGCAGACTATAAATACTACGATATGCATGTGGTTATTGAGCGTGCTCTAGAAGTCGTTGAGAAAGAATTTATTAAATGACACAAGAAAAAATTGATATCGTGGTTCTTTGGGTCGACGGAAGTGATACGGAGTTTATCCGCGAGAAACAAGCCGTGACAGGTCAAATGTCAAAAATAGACCAAGAAATCGACGGAGAGCAACGTTATCGTGATTACGGTATTTTTAATTACTGGTTTCGAATGATTGAAAAGCATGCTCCTTGGGTGAATAATGTTTATCTAATTACCAATGGGCAAAAGCCTGACTGGTTAAATTTGGAGCATCCAAAACTTAAGTTGATCACTCATAGGGAATTTATGCCTGAAGCTTACCTTCCTTCATATAATTCAGCAGCAATTGAGCTAAATCTTCATCGTATTGAGGGCTTATCAGAACATTTTATCTACTTCAATGATGATATGTTCATGATAAAGGATACTCAACCTTCCGATTTTTATAAGAATGGACAACCCAAGCTTTTAGCAGTATACGATGCTTTAGTTCCATGGTCACCATTTACAAATACTTATCACAATAATGTTGAGTTGATTTATCGCCATTTTCCTAATAAGAAGGCTATGAAATCCTCTCCTTGGAAATTTTTTAATTTTCGTTATGGTTCCTTGGTTTTGAAAAACTTGTTACTCTTACCATGGGGACCGACGGGTTATGTGAATCAGCATTTGCCTGTACCGATGAAGAAGAGTACTTTGTCACATTTGTGGGACATCGAAGGTGAAACTTTGGATAGAACATCCAGAAATAAGATTAGAGATTATGGGGTAGATGTCAATCAATACGTTTGTTCTAACTGGCAAATTGAAAGTAATCAGTTTTATCCTATGTCTAAAAATTTCGGAGAAACAATTGGTTTAAATCAAGTGGATAAGCTGGAATCTATCTTTACAGATAGACGTAAAAAACTGCTTTGTGTCAATGATGATGGTGACTTTAGGGAAGAAAACATCATTCATTTCAAGCAAATTTTAAATGAATATTATCCTAAAAAATCAGCGTATGAAAAATGAGAAGTAAGAGATGAAATACTATTTAAAAGAAGAATTTTTACACGACAATAATGCTAAAAATGCGGGAAATAAAGCACGTAATGACGTTGAAGCAATTTTAAATAAATTAGGTTATTCTCCGTTGAAAGTTTTGGTGGATGACTGGTATCAAATGAATGTTCTTAGGGCACAGATTCATAAATATAGAGCTCTCTTTAGAGCTTTCAAAGACCTAAAGAAAAATGATGAGATCATAATTCAATTTCCTTTGTTACATCATTCTTTGTTTCTTAACCATTTACTAAAAAAACTTAAAAACAGGGGTACGGACGTCTATTTTTTAGTTCATGATTTGGAAACACTGCGTTTTGTGAATGATAAAACCTTACCATTTAGAATGAAGTTACGGATGAAACTAACTGAAAGTGATACGTTCCGTAGTGTTACAGGAATTATTGCTCACAACCCGGTTATGAAATCTGTTTTAGTGGATAAGGGGGTTGTAGAAGATAAGATTGTCAGCCTTGGTATTTTTGACTATTTGATTCCAGATTTTCAAGAAAAGAGTGGCCAAACAAAAGACCAGCCGATAATTGTGGCAGGTAATTTGGCCAAGGAAAAAGCTGGTTATCTTTATACTCTTCCAGAAGCACCGTCTTATAACCTTTATGGTGTAGGTTTTGACGAGAGTAGGGCACTAGAAAATGAGACTTACTTTGGTTCCTTCTTACCGGATGAACTGCCTGCAGCCCTTGAGGGTGGTTTTGGACTGGTCTGGGATGGGGATAGTTCGGAAACTTGTAGTGGCGTCTTTGGTGAGTACCTTCGCTACAACAACTCTCACAAGGCGTCTCTTTACTTGGCATCGGGCTTCCCGCTTGTGGTTTGGAAACAGTCAGCCTTGTCTCATTTTGTGCTTGAGAAGGGCTGTGGGATTGCAGTAGAGTCGCTTCATGACTTGAAGGAGACAATCGACAATCTTTCAGATGCTGATTACCAAGACTTGGTGGACAATGCCAAGCGTGTCGGTCAGGAAATCCGAGAGGGTCACTATTTAAAGACAGCTTTAGAGCATTTAGCATAAGGTCAGAAGAAGTCAGAAGGACTTCTTTTTTGTGTTTCAAAAAAAATCACTAATTTTAAAAATTTGCCATTTAAAACTTTTCATCTCTGAAACCGTGTGGTAAAATGATTAAAGTATAAAATTTGTATAAAGGGAAGTTTATATGAAAAAGAAAGATCTTATTTTTTATGCGAGTGCAACGGTACTATTGGCCTTTTCAACGCAACAGGTCAAGGCTGATGAACAAACTTCATCTGACCAAACATTTGAAAAAACTGCCACAATCGTTTTAAAGGCAGAAACCTCGTCAAATACAGAGAATACAGGAATACATGCTGAAAGATCAGTGGCAATAGAGAAAAAGGCTGATACAGAAGCATACCGGAACGAAACTGCTAAAAATAACGCTGAATTTGCGGAATATGTTGCTGAAGAAAAGATCGAAACAGAATCTCCATCTTCCGCTGTGTTTACAAGTCTCTCTTCCAATAGAAAAGAAGAACATACAAGTGCTACAACAAGTGGAACGATTCCCACTACAGAAGCAAAAGCCAGTGGGACACTTTTAATCGAGAATAACAATCCGGTGGCAGGAACGTTTGACGCAGTTGTTCGTGATATTGAAGCCCCAAATGGTTTGAAAGAAGTTCTTGTTCCAACATGGAGCCTTGAAAACGGTCAAGATGATCTGATATGGCATAAAGCTATGAGAGAGCCTGACGGCTCTTATCGTGCGAAAATTAAAGCCTCCGATCACAAAGATTCCACTGGGAATTACCGGGCAGATGCTTATGTAATTGATAAAAAAGGGAGAGCCCAGTATCTATCTCAAAAGATTGTTGCTGTTGATTATGCACGACCAAGTGGTGCCCTTTCAATTGAGAATAACAATACTGTAGCAGGGACATTTGATGCGGTTATTCGAAACATTGTCGCTCCAAATGGTGTGAAAGAGGTATTGGTTCCGTCATGGAGTTTAGAGAATGGTCAAGAAGACCTCATTTGGCATAAAGCAACTAAGCAAAGTGATGGTAGCTATCGTGTCACCATTAAGGCAACCGAACATAAAGGGAATAAAGGGAAATACCGAGCAGATGCTTATGTTGTAGACAACTCAAATAATCGTCACTACATTGCTGAAAAAGTAGTAGCTGTTGATTACACACGGCCAAGAGGTGTCCTTTCAATTGAAAACAACGATACTGTAGCAGGGACATTTGATGCAGTTGTTCGTGACATTGTTGCGCCAAATGGCGTTAAAGACATCTTGGTTCCATCATGGAGTCTTGCTGGTGGTCAGGACGACCTCATCTGGCATAAGGCTACTCGTCAAGCCGATGGTTCTTACCGCGTGACGATTAAGGCAACAGATCATAAGAACTCTACAGGGAGATATCGTGCTGATGCTTATCTTGTAGATAATTCTAATACTCCTTTTTATCTAACGGAAAAAGTGGTAGAAGTTACCCAAACTCGTCCGACTGCAAGTCTCATTATTGAAAATAATAATGCTGAATTGGGAACTTTTGATGCAGTTGTTCGTAATATTTCCGCTCCAAATGGGATTAAAGAAGTCTTAGTTCCATCGTGGAGTCTTGTGAATGGCCAAGATGATCTTATTTGGCACAAAGCGACTCGACAACCAGACGGTAGCTATCGTGTTACCATCAAGTCCGATGAGCACAAGAATTCGCTTGGCAATTATCGTGCTGACCTCTATATCGTTGATAACAAAAATCAACACCATTATATCACTGAAACGGTGGTGGATGTTAAGCATAACAAACCAATTGGTACGATTTCAATAGTTAACAACAACAAAGATACGGGAACTTTTGACGTCATTATTAAAGATGTCTACAGCCCTAAAGGCGTGCGAACAGTTCAAGTCCCAACTTGGTCTGACAAGGATGGTCAGGACGATCTTCGTTGGTACGAAGCAACTCGCCAAGCGAACGGAGACTACAAGGTTTCTGTGAAGGTTAGTGACCATAAAAATTCTACTGGGAAGTACTTTGTTCACCTATACTACATTCAGAATGATGGCACACGAGTCGGTGTTGGTGGGACAACTACAGACGTCGAATTCCGTAATGCTAAGACAAAAACACAGGCCTACATCAAGAATGTCAATTCTGGTGCTGGAACCTATACGGTAACAGTGGATCAAGCGCCTCAGGGACGTCGGATTAAGAACATCCGTGTCGCAGCCTGGTCTCAAGCGCACCAAGAAAATCTTTTCTGGTATTCAACAGCACCTTCTGGTATGCATACAGAAGTGCAGGTCTCTGCAGCAAATCACCAGTACCAATCAGGTAACTATACCACTCACGTCTATGTGGATTATGTCGATGGTGGCGTTGAAGGCTTTAACCTTGGTCAAACAGCCCTTCATCCCCGTGCGACAGTAGATCAAACTGCTTTTAGTCCTCGTGTAACGAATGGACAACGGGACCGTGTCTTACGGGCAGCAGCTAGTCTAGTGGGCGTTCGTGGCGGCACTGCAGCTCACCAACAATTGATCAATGATTATAACAGTGTTAAACCACTTCCAGTTGGTTATGCAGTGAAGACGACCGATGACTGGTGTGATATCTTTGTCACAACAGTCTTCCAGCGGGAAGGTTTGAGCGGTTTGATTGGCCGTGAATGTGGAGTCGAACGTCACATCCAGATTTTCAAACGCTTGGGTATTTGGAATGAGGATGGTACCACTACACCAAAAGCAGGGGACATCATCACCTTTAACTGGGATCAAAATAGCCAACAAAACAATGGCTTTGCGGATCACATCGGAATTGTCGAAAGCGTCTCAAACGGAATCATTCATACCATTGAAGGAAACTCCAACAACCAAGTCCGTCGTAATACCTATCGGATCGGACATGGCAATATCCGTGGATTTGCAACTCCTCGCTATCAATAAAAAAAAGAAGCCGCAGGCTTCTTTTCTTATTTTTTCAACCCTTCTTCGAAACTCTTGGAAGGGGCCTCGACTTGGATGGTTTCAAGGGTTAATGGATTGGTGAAGGTCAAGCGGTGAGCATGGAGCATGAGTCGCTCTCCGCGTGCAGGGTTATAGAGAGGATCCCCGACAATCGGGTGGCCATGATGGGAGAGATGAACCCGGATCTGATGGGTACGCCCCGTTTTGAGCTGGCATTTGACCAGGCTGTTTCGTCCGATTTTTTTCAGTTGCGTCACCTGAGTTTCTGCATACTGTCCCTTGCGTGGATCGACCAGGCGCTTGCGCCGATCGTGGCGATCGCGTCCGATTTTATCCTTGTAGACGATAGTTTTTTGTGCTAAGCTGCCTTGGATAAAGGCCCAGTACTCGCGTTGGATGTTTTTATCTTCTAAAATGCGGTTGAGAATGGGCAGGATAAAAGGATTTTTGGCAAATAAAATCGCTCCGCTGGTTTCCTTGTCTAAGCGGTGCACGACGTAGCAGGTAGATCCAACATAGCTGGAAACATGGTTGAGAAGAGCAATTTCTGTCGGCTCATTGGCATGGGTTTTCATGCCTTCAAGCTTATTGACGATGATGACATGCTCATCCTGATAGAGTTCTTCGACCAGACTCGGGTCTCCGGCTGGGAGCTCTTTTTCAGGGTAATCGTCTGCGTCAAAGATCAGCTGGATCTGGTCTCCTTTTTGAACGGGGCTCTGCCAGTTGATGGTCTCGCCATTGACCAAGACGTGTTTCTTGGTTCGTAAAAAATGCCGGATCTTACGGGGAATGAGGAAGTAGTCCTCAAGCAACTCTTTCACAGTCATCTGGGGAAAGGATTGTGGAATGGTAAATTGATAGTTCATGACCCTATTGTAGCAAAATCTAAGCTTAAAGAAAACTAAATGGGAGAAGGGGATGAGCTATCTTTTCTTGCTAGGACAAGGATAAGGTGTTACAATAACAGGTATGAATAGAATAAAAGAATTATTTGAAAACCTGATCACTTTTTTTAGAAAGGATCATCCGCCCAAAGCGGTGGCAGAAGAAGTGCCAGACACGGAACTACCGGAAGAGACAGTGGAGCCAACCTATAGTCGCTCAGGCAAGCACAGAAGCAAGCCTCTCTCTCAGCATCCCTTCCGTCGTTTTTGGCGCCGCTTCCATTTGACCAAGATCCTCCTAATCATTGGGCTAGGCTTTAGCCTCTTGACAGGGGGCTATCTCTTCTATCTTGCTAAGACGACCAACGTCAAGGATTTGCAGAATGCACTCAAGGCGACCACTATTATCTATGATAAGAATGGGGACCAGGCTGGAAGTTTGACCGGGCAAAAAGGAACCTACGTCGAACTCGATGCTATTAGTGAGAATCTGCAAAATGCCGTGGTCGCAACAGAGGACCGGAGCTTTTACAAGAATAGCGGGATCAACTATGGTCGCTTCTTTTTAGCGATTTTGACCCTGGGTCGCTCAGGTGGTGGGTCGACCATCACCCAGCAGCTAGCCAAGAATGCTTACCTGTCTCAGGACCAGACGGTGGAGCGTAAGGCCAAGGAATTCTTCCTGGCGCTTGAAATCAATAAGAAATACAGTAAAAAAGAAATCCTCACCATGTACCTCAACAATGCCTATTTTGGAAATGGGGTTTGGGGAATTGAGGATGCTTCCAAGAAGTATTTTGGGGTTTCAGCCAGTCAATTAAGCCTAGATCAGTCAGCGGTTCTCGCAGGCATGCTCAAGGGACCGGAGATCTATAACCCGCTCTATTCAGTAGAGAATGCGACCAACCGCCGCAATACAGTCCTTCAAAATATGGTAGCGGCCGGCTATATTGACCAGGCAACAGCCGATCAATCTGCTGCTGTTGATATCCATGGCCAGCTAGTCGATGCCTATGAAGGCAAGTCAGAGGACTACCGCTACCCATCCTATTTTGATGCGGTCATCAATGAAGCGGTCAACGAATACGGTCTCACCGAAGAAGACATTGTCAAAAATGGCTACCGGATCTACACCGAGCTGGATCAAAATTACCAAGCAAGCATGCAGGTAATCTATGACAATACAGCCCTCTTCCCGGTAGCGGAAGACGGCACGCGCGCAGAGTCTGGTAGTGTGGCCCTCGATCCTAAGACCGGAGGGGTTCGGGCTCTCGTAGGACGCGTCGGAAGCGATCAAAATCCAGGTTTCCGTACTTACAACTATGCCACCCAGGCTGCCCGTAGTCCGGGATCAACCATCAAACCTTTGGTGGTCTATAGCCCAGCTGTTGCAGAAGGTTGGTCGACCAATAAGGAACTGGATAATAGTACCACCCAATACGGAAGTTATGAAGTCAATAACTATGCAGGAATTCAGTCGAGCCCAACGGTACCGATGTACCAGGCCTTGGCAGAATCCCTCAACCTTCCAGCAGTAGCGACCGCTAATGAATTGGGCCTCAATACGGTCTTTGAGTACGGAAAAAAATTCGGTCTCAACATGGATAAGGTGGACAAATCGCTTGCTGTTGCCTTGGGAGCTGGTGTGACAACCAATCCGATGCAGATGGCCCAAGCCTATGGAACCTTCGCCAATGGCGGGGTCATGAATGATGCTCACCTCATTACCAAGATCGAAAATGCCAGTGGCCAAGTGGTCAAGAGCCACAGTCAGAAATCAACCCGGGTGCTTAGTGGATCCACAACGGATAAGATGACCAATATGATGCTGGGAACCTTTAGTAATGGTACGGGGGTTAACGCTGCGCCTTATGGCTATACTATGGCAGGGAAAACAGGTACGACAGAGACCAGCTTTAACAAGGACCTCTCTGGAGATCAATGGGTGATCGGCTACACGCCAGATGTGGTCATCAGTCAATGGCTTGGTTTCCCAACGACCGATGAAGGTCATTACCTGACCGATAGTAGTGCCGGAACGGCGTCAGAGATCTTCCGCAATGTTGCCAACAGTGTCCTGCCTTATACAGACGGTACCCAGTTTGATTCGGTGAAGAACTCTTATGCTGAAAATGGCATTGCGCCAGTCGGAGAAGAAACGACAGAAACAGACAGCAAAGAAGACAAAGGTTTCTTTGAGGATGTCAAAGAAAAGGCGTCGAATATGGTCGATGATGCGAAAAAAGCAATCGACGAGGCCGATATTCCAGGAAAAGCGAAAAACGCCTGGGATACCTTTAAAGGTTGGCTTGGTTTCTAATCAAAAAAACGATTCAGAAATTCTTCTGAATCGTTTTTAATTAGAGTTCACTATCTGACAAGCTAAAGGTATCGCCGTGTTGGAGATCCCCGTACTGGTAGCCTCGTTTGAACCAGCGCATGCGTTGCTCGGAGGTTCCGTGGGTAAAGCTATCTGGCACCGAGTAGCCGTAGGCTTGCTCCTGGAGTGTGTCGTCACCGACCGCATGAGCTGCATTCATGGCTTCTTCGATATCGCCGATATCCAAAAGGTTTCGGTCTTGAATGGAGCGGGCCCAGACACCGGCTAGGTAATCGGCTTGTAGCTCGATGCGGACACTGATAGCATTTCGTTCCTTTTCAGAAAGACCTTGTTGCATCCGATGGTATTTGCCAAGGATTCCCAGCTCGTTTTGTACGTGGTGGCCGACTTCGTGAGCGATCACGTAGGCCATGGCGAAGTCACCGCTAGCCTTGTATTTGGTTGTTAATTCCTTGTAGAAGCTCATATCCAAATAAATCTTTTTGTCGGTTGGACAGTAGAAAGGACCAGCCGATGCTTGCCCAACCCCACAGCCTGTCTGTGTCCGTCCGGTATAGAAGACTAGTTTGGGCTCATGGTAAGTACGTCCTTCAGCTTGAAAGACCTTGTGCCAATGATCTTCTGTTGTTCCAAGGACCTTGCTGACGAACTCGGCATCTGCATCGTCGACATGGGTCTTGTTGGTGCGCGTGACTTGGGTGGATTGGTAAGGTTGAGAAGAAGTCCCATTTCCAAAGAGACCCCCAAGGCTAGCGCCACCACCTCCTAGAAGAACCAGAAGAAGGATGAGGACGATCTTACTTTTGAAGCTCCCCGGCGATAGTAAGATCTGTAAAATGCCTCCGCCAAGATTACTATTGCCTGAAGACTGGGAGTAGCTTTGCCCTCGGCGGTCTTCGATATTTCTACTTTCTTTTAGATGATCACTTTTCATATTCGTCTCCTTTTGTTTTATTTTACCAAAAATGAGGAGAAAACCAGAGTGATAACGCTTTAGATTTGCTTTTTTCTTGACAGGAGATTTTCTGTTCTTGTCAAAACGTGGAAAACTTGCTATAATGGGGTGAACGGAGGCGTTATGGCATTAAAAAAAGCAAGTCTAGCGTGTACGGTTTGTGGGTCACGCAATTACTCCATTAAGTTGAGTGGGACGCCAAAACCAACACGTCTAGAAGTCAATAAATTCTGCAAACATTGCAGTAAGTATACCATCCATAAAGAAACACGATAGGAGAGAGTTGTGAAATTCATTAAAGATATTTTCGTCTTACTAAAAGATACAACTTGGCCAAATCGCAAGGAAAGATGGAAAAACTTTATCTCAGTGATTGAGTACACCGCTTTCTTTGTTGCATTGATTTATTTGTTCGACAAAGTCATTGCACGTGGCCTATTGCACATGATCAATTTCTTTTAAGAAAAGAAGCCAGGTGGGACCCTCTGGGTCCCATTTTTTATTGCCTTTTCTTAAAAATAAATCAGCAAACCTCTTTGCATTCCTGCAAAATGTGGTATAATGAAGCTAGGAAAAGGAAAGCCAAGAGGCTTTTTTTAGTATGTTCACAAAAGCTCGAGCAGGCTAAACAGAAAGAAAGGATGCCCAAATGGACAGTTTTGATAAAGGCTGGTTTGTACTACAAACCTACTCAGGATATGAAAACAAGGTAAAAGAGAATCTTTTGCAACGTGCGCAAACTTACAATATGTTAGAAAACATCTTGCGCGTAGAGATTCCAACTCAAACCGTACAAGTTGAGAAAAACGGTAAAACCAAAGAAATCGAAGAAAACCGCTTCCCAGGTTATGTCTTGGTTGAAATGGTCATGACAGATGAAGCTTGGTTTGTCGTTCGGAATACACCGAACGTTACTGGTTTCGTCGGATCACACGGGAACCGTTCAAAACCAACTCCATTGTTGGAAGAAGAAATCCGCAGCATCTTGCTCTCTATGGGTCAAACCGTTCAAGAGTTTGATTTGGATGTCAAGGTGGGCGATACGGTTCGTATCATCGACGGTGCCTTCACAGACTATACTGGTAAGATCACTGAAATTGATAACAACAAGGTGAAAATGGTCATTTCTATGTTCGGTAACGATACGGTTGCAGAAGTGAATTTGAACCAAATTGCTGAATTGTAAGAAAAAAAGAACCCTCCAAGAAAAACTTGGAGGGTTCTTTGTATGGATCGTTATTGATTTTTATCCAGGCCAGTGATCTTTTTTAACTGCTTGGTTTCTGCAGCAGACGTGACATTGAAGATCTTATTTCCTTGTGTAGAAAAGCTAGATTCATCTCCGTTGCTATCTTTATAGACATAGCT
Organism: Streptococcus sp. HMSC057G03; assembly: GCF_001808745.1. Classification (NCBI taxonomy): domain Bacteria; kingdom Bacillati; phylum Bacillota; class Bacilli; order Lactobacillales; family Streptococcaceae; genus Streptococcus; species Streptococcus sp. HMSC057G03. The sequence goes on along the minus strand of NZ_KV794423.1, from coordinate 257,181 downwards.
GGTCCCATTTTCTGAACGCATAATGGTATAGGGTTTTCCGAGACGTTCGAGGGCCGTTTTTGGTGTATCGGATTTGGAAATGCTGCTAGTAGACTGGTGGTTGGCATCGCCCCCTCTTAGTCGGAAGGTGATATCTGTTAACACATTATTGCGGAAGAAAGCCATGATATCGCCATTGTCTGTTGCCCAAACATTGACTCCATCACCAGGATTCGCACTGTCTGTACTACTTACGGGTTGACCAAAGGCTGCAACTACGTCATCGTAACTGCTTCTTTCTTTTGGCCCACCAACCTCTTGTCCATCTTCGGTTCTCAATACAAAACCGGTGGTAGGGTGGAGGTTCTTGAGCTTTTCGATCTCAGGAATGGATGCAGCTCCTGGCACATATTGGAGAGATGCGCCATCATCTGGATCCAAGCTGAAGCGACCTGAAAAATCATCTGAGCTACTGCTGTATGAAGAAGTGCTTGACGATTTACTAGATGATGTTTTGGTAGAAGATTGTTTGATCGGTTTTCTAGAGCTAGAAGCTGTTTTTGCTTGTTGCGCAGAATTGGCAGGTGAGCAAGCGGCTAGTGTCACTAGTGAAAGAAGACCGATCGTAAAGAAATGAATGTTTTTCATAAATACCCTTTCTAATGTGCTTCGCCGATCAGGCGAGGTTTTATTATATCAATAATCAAGGAATGGAGCAAATGGCAACAAAAAAACCCCCTATTGCTAGGGGAATTTTTAAAAGATAAAAGATGATAAAAAATTTTATTATCAAGGCGGTAGACGGATTTGAACCGACGATCAAGCTTTTGCAGAGCCGTGCCTTACCACTTGGCTATACCGCCATAACATATAATATTGTAACCTAAAAATAAAGATAGGTCAAGAAAAACTTTTTGCTTCAAATCATTGCAGATGGGGAATGCTGAAAAAATCTCTCAAATAGCTTGCGAATTCTAGTGATTTCTGCTATACTTATAGAGTTGTCTAAGACAGCAAATACTCATCTCGGATCCATTGTGGCACCGTTGCCCTTGTGGTTGTGCTGCAAGTTGACGTCTGAGAGAGGAGAAAAAAACAAAAAAGGAGAAACTACTCATGGCAGTAATTTCAATGAAACAACTTCTTGAGGCTGGTGTACACTTCGGTCACCAAACTCGTCGCTGGAACCCTAAGATGGCTAAGTACATCTTCACAGAACGTAACGGAATCCACGTGATCGACTTGCAACAAACTGTAAAATACGCAGACCAAGCATACGACTTCATGCGTGATGCAGCTGCAAACGATGCAGTGATCTTGTTCGTAGGTACTAAGAAACAAGCTGCTGATGCTGTTGCAGAAGAAGCTGTTCGTGCAGGTCAATACTTTATCAACCACCGTTGGTTGGGTGGAACTCTTACTAACTGGGGAACAATCCAAAAACGTATCGCTCGTTTGAAAGAAATCAAACGCATGGAAGAAGATGGAACTTTTGAAGTTCTTCCTAAGAAAGAAGTTGCATTGTTGAACAAACAACGCGCTCGTCTTGAAAAATTCTTGGGCGGTATCGAAGACATGCCTCGTATCCCAGACGTAATGTACGTTGTGGATCCACATAAAGAACAAATCGCTGTTAAAGAAGCTAAGAAATTGGGTATCCCAGTTGTAGCGATGGTCGACACAAACACTGACCCAGATGATATCGATGTTATCATCCCAGCGAACGATGACGCTATCCGTGCTGTTAAATTGATCACTGCGAAAATGGCTGACGCTGTTATCGAAGGACGTCAAGGTGAAGACAGTGTTGCTACAGTAGAAGCTGAATTGGCAGCTACTGAAGGTCAAGCTGATTCAATCGAAGAAATCGTTGAAGTTGTAGAAGGCGACAACGCTTAATTTCATTCAATAAGTAACGAACCTAAGAGGGCAGGGCTCAGCCCGACCCTCTTATTTTATTAAAAAATATAGGAGAACAAAAATGGCAGAAATTACAGCTAAGCTTGTAAAAGAATTGCGTGAAAAATCTGGTGCCGGTGTCATGGACGCTAAAAAGGCATTGGTTGAAGTTGAAGGTGATATCGAAAAAGCGATCGAATTGCTTCGCGAAAAAGGTATGGCTAAAGCAGCTAAGAAAGCTGACCGTGTTGCCGCTGAAGGTTTGACTGGTGTTTATGTCAATGGTAACGTTGCAGCAGTAGTTGAAGTAAATGCTGAAACTGACTTCGTTGCGAAAAACGCTCAATTCGTTGAATTGGTAAACGCAACAGCGAAAGTGATCGCTGAAGGTAAACCAGCTAACAACGAAGAAGCTCTTGCTTTGACAATGCCTTCAGGTGAAACTCTTGAAGCTGCATATGTATCTGCAACAGCTACAATCGGTGAAAAGATTTCATTCCGTCGTTTTGCTTTGCTTGAAAAAACAGATGCACAACACTTCGGTGCTTACCAACACAACGGTGGACGTATCGGTGTTATCTCTGTGATCGAAGGTGGAGACGAAGTACTTGCTAAACAAATCTCAATGCACATCGCTGCAATGAAACCAACTGTTCTTTCATACAAAGAATTGGATGAACAATTCGTGAAAGATGAATTGGCACAATTGAACCACGTCATCGACCAAGATAACGAAAGCCGTGCAATGGTTGGTAAACCAGCTCTTCCACACTTGAAATTCGGTTCAAAAGCACAATTGACTGACGAAGTGGTTGCTCAAGCTGAAGAAGATATCAAAGCTGAATTGGCAGCTGAAGGTAAACCAGAAAAAATCTGGGATAAAATCATCCCAGGTAAAATGGATCGCTTCTTCTTGGACAACACAAAAGTTGACCAAGCCTACACTCTTCTTGCACAAGTCTACATCATGGATGACAGCAAGACAGTTGAAGCTTACCTTGAATCAGTAAATGCTTCAGTTATCGAATTCGTTCGTTTTGAAGTTGGTGAAGGTATTGAAAAAGCTTCAAATGACTTTGAAGCAGAAGTTGCAGCTACAATGGCAGCAGCTCTTAACAACTAAGAATAAAAAAATAAGAGGTTTCGAAGGGAACCTCTTTTTTGTGTGGAAAAACTGAAGCCGTTGCTTCAGCCTTTTGCTTAATGTGCGAAGGTATCGATTCCTAGAAGCAGGGACAGGGTCCCCATGATGAGGCCGGCTAGGATCACTCCGAGCATGACTGCGAGGCTACTGCGTTTGAAGTCCCAGTCAAGGATGGAGGCCGCAAGAGCTCCGGTCCAGGCACCAGTTCCCGGAAGAGGGATTCCCACAAAGAGCAATAAGGCCCAGAAGATTCCCTTGTCTCCTGCAGCTTTTTCTAATTTCTGTCCGCCTCTATGGCCCTTATTGAGACACCAGCTAAAAAAGCCTCCGATGATCGTTTTTTTTGCCCCCCAAGTGAGGATATGGCGGGCGAAGAAGAAGATCAGAGGGACAGGGAGAAGATTTCCGATCACTCCGATCAGGAGCGCTGTCCATAAGGGAATACCATTTGCAATGGCAAAAGGGATGGCCCCGCGCAATTCAACAAGGGGAACCATGGAGATCAGGAAGGTAAAGATATATTTCATTAGTCAAGCCTTTCGATTAGTCTTCTTCATTCTATCGTATCTTCCTTCAATTGACAACTATTCCAGCTTTGGAATGAACTTTTTAAATCTTTTATCTTGACTTTCTGAATGAGGAAGCATATAATAGAGACATAGTTAATTAGAATCATTATAAAAAAGGAGAAACGATATGACAACTATGAAACATGAAGCAGCTACTGATGTAGCAACTTTTGCACCTTCTAATAAAGAAACTCTTCCAGAAACAAAAGCCCTCTTGAACCAAGTCGTAGCAGATCTCTACGTCGCTCACATTGCCCTTCACCAAGTACACTGGTATATGCGTGGACGTGGCTTTATGGTTTGGCATCCAAAGATGGACGAATACATGGACAGCTTGGATGCAACCTTGGATGAAGTGAGCGAACGCTTGATCACTCTTGGTGGCGCGCCATATTCTAGCATGACTGAATTTTTGGAACACAGCAATATTGAAGAACGCCGTGGAACATTTACGAAAAATGTAGAAGAAAGCTTGACACGTGTTCTTGAAATCTTTCATTACCTTGACGGCCTTTACCAAAAAGCTTTGGATGTTACCGACGCTGAAGGCGACGATGTAACCAACGATATCTTTGTTGGGGCTAAAGCAGAACTTGAAAAGAACATTTGGATGGTGGCAGCTGAACTTGGTCAAGAACCAGGATTATAAGATCATAAAAAAAATAGAAGCCATTGGCTTCTATTTTTTTGGTGTTTTTTCTAGTGGGAAAAATTAGTAGAAATTTATTTAGGAAGGATAAATCCATTCGATGTGAGGTGCGCGTTCTTTAATTTGCTTTTGTATTGTATTAAAATCGGCTCCTTCTGCATTTGAAAAATTCACCTTGTCGAGTAGTTTGTCCTTCTTATCATAAAAATAAAGAAAGCGATCTGTATAAGTAACATCGTTAGCGGAGCTAGTTTTTATTTTGTATTCTATTTTATGGATGTCGCTATATTTCATCTGTAACTGGTTTCGATATGCATTTCCAATAGTATAGATAGCATCATCAGTGATAGTGAGGAGGGGAGGCTCAATTGCTGTCATCCCATTGTAGCAGGCGATAAGTAAGAAGGAAGCGATAGAAAATCCGGTGAATACAAGAAAAAGAAAAAGAAAATCATCATTATTTCTTGAACTTGAAAGCTGAGAGGCTTCGGTATTCCTTGCGGACGTGATTTGATTCTGGGTTGAAGAGTAGTGAAGTTCTTGCCTTGAACTAGAGAAGGTCCCTTGGGGAGTTGATTTTACTTGAGAACCTGATTGGATTGCTTGAAATAGAAAAATTAAAATCATCACGATTATAGGAACGATAGAATAGGAATAAGAAATTTTTTCTTTTTTATATTCTATTTTTTCACTCATAGGTAAACCTCATTTTTTTATATTAGTTGAATCATTTTATCATATTTTTATTACGGGTAGGTAACAAAAAAAGCTTGTTTGTACTAATTAAAGGAATTCTTAATCTAACTATAGTTGGAGCGAAATCGAGGCCTATCGCTCCTATTTTTTTGGTATAGTTAATATGTGATTTTCTGTAAGCATTCGCAGGCATAAGAAAGCGCTTACAAATTGAATAGTTAATCCTAAGAGGAGGTTTTTATGGGAAAGTCTTTTTTTGAAAAGCGTCCTGTTTTTAGTATTCGTAAGCTCTCAGTTGGAGCTTGTTCTGTTGTGATTGGGATTTCTGCCTTGGGACTTTCAAGGGTCCATGCGGAAGAAAAGCCAGCCCTCGAAAGTGAACCGACTTCGATGGAGACACCAAGTGTTGTGACGGAAAACTCAGAAGCGGAAGTTCCTGGAGCTGGTGCAAGAGTTTCAGAAGCTCCAGCTGTCATCACCCCTACCAGAGCTGAGGAAAAGCCAGCCCCTCAAGGAGAGGGCCAGCCTGTTTCTACTTCATCTGAGCGTGCTACAGGAACGGAAGAAACTGCTGCTCCAGATCAAAATCGTGTAGCGGAGGATATTGTGCAAGATCGAGAACGTGATTTTAATAAAGATTGGTATTTTAAATTAAATGCAGCTCCTGGTGCAGAAGGGCGTCAAGTGGATGTCAAGGATTGGAAAAAATTAGATCTTCCTCATGACTGGTCTATTTTCTTTGATTTCGATCACAACTCTCCTGCTCAAAATGAAGGCGGTCAATTAAACGGTGGGGATGCTTGGTACCGTAAGACCTTCCGGTTGGACGACAAGGATCTAGATAAGAAGGTCCGCTTGGAATTTGGCGGGGTTTATATGGATTCCAAAGTCTATGTAAACGGACAATTCGTCGGTCATTATCCAAATGGCTACAATGCCTTTTCTTATGATATTACTCCTTATTTGAATGCGGATGGAAGCGAGAATACCATCGCCGTTCATGTGGTCAATCAACAACCAAGTAGCCGTTGGTATTCTGGTAGCGGAATTTACCGGGATGTTAAGCTGAGTGTAACGGACAAGGTTCATTTAGCGCAGTATGGGACTACGATTACGACCCCTCAATTAGAAAAACAGCAAAATGGGGCAGTAGATACAGTGGTGAAGAGCCGCATTGTCAACCAAGATGATCAAGCTCATAGTATTTATGCGGAATATGAAATTGTCGATCAAAATGGCCAAGTGGTGAGCGAAAAAACGCGCAGTGAAGCACAAGCTGTTCTAGCAGGTCAAGCGATCAACCTTTCTCAAACCTTGCATGTTGAAAAACCAACCCTCTGGGATGTGAAAACGGATCATCCAGCTCTCTATACCTTGTATACGCGGGTTTATCGGGATTCGCAGTTGGTCGATGTGCAAAAGGAACGCTTTGGTTATCGCTATCTCAACTGGACGCCAGAAGGTGGCTTCTTCCTCAATGGGGTGGCGACGAAATTCCACGGAGTATCCCTTCACCATGACCACGGGGCTCTTGGAGCTGAGGAAAATTACAAGGCTGAATACCGTCGTCTCAAACAGATGAAAGACATGGGGGTCAATGCGATTCGGACGACCCACAACCCAGCCAGTGAACAAACCTTAAAAATTGCTGCTGAGTTGGGCTTGATGGTCCAAGAAGAAGCCTTTGATACCTGGTATGGTGGTAAGAAACAATACGATTATGGTCGTTTCTTTGAAAAAGATGCCACTCACCCAGAAGCTCGTAAGGGGGATACTTGGTCCGATTACGATCTACGAACCATGGTAGAGCGGGGCAAGAACAATCCAGCCATTGTCATGTGGTCAATCGGTAACGAAGTCGGTGAAGCAGATGGTTCAGACAAATCTGTCGCAACTGTTCGTCGCTTGGTCAAGACCATCAAGGACGTGGATGCAACCCGCTATGTCACCATGGGAGCTGATAAATTCCGCTTTGGTGATGGATCAGGAGGCCATGAAAAGGTAGCAGCAGAGCTTGATGCGGTTGGATTTAACTATTCAGAAGCCAACTATGAAAGCTTACGGGCGAAACATCCAAACTGGCTCATTTATGGTTCTGAAACCTCTTCTGCAACGCGGACACGGGGCTCATACTATCACCCTGAAAGAGAATGGGTCGGTAGTAACCAAGAAGACCGCCATTATGAACAATCAGACTACGGCAATGACCGGGTTGGTTGGGGTCGGACTGCAACCGCCTCTTGGACCTTTGACCGCGATCATGCCGGCTATGCAGGGCAATTTATTTGGACTGGTACGGACTATATCGGTGAGCCAACCCCATGGCACAACCAAAATGATACACCTGTGAAAAGTTCTTATTTCGGTATTGTCGATACTGCCGGCCTTCCAAAGAATGATTTTTACCTTTACCAAAGTCAATGGGTATCGGCTGAGAAACATCCGATGGTCCATCTCTTGCCGCATTGGAACTGGGACAATCCAGAATTAGCCAATCGTGTCATGGATGAAGAAGGACGGATTCCTGTTCGGACCTTCTCCAATGCCCACAGTGTGGAATTGATTGTCAATGGGGAATCACAAGGAGTGAAGACCTTTACCAAGAAGACCACAGCTGATGGCCGGACCTATCAAGAAGGGGCAAATCCGGATGAACTTTATCTAGAGTGGTTGGTCCCATATGTACCAGGTAAGGTGGAAGCTATTGCGCGCAACGAAGCGGGAGAAGTGATTGCGAAAGATCAAGTCGAAACAGCCGGCAAGGCTGCGGGTGTTCGTTTGTTGAAAGAAGAACACGCGATCGCAGCGGACGGTAAGGATTTGACCTATATTACCTATGAAATCGTCGATGAAGAAGGTCGTGTCGTACCAACTGCCAATAATTTGGTGCATTTCCATTTGCATGGACAAGGCCAAATTGTCGGTGTCGATAATGGGGAGCAAGCCAGCCGTGAACGCTACAAAGCGCAGGAAGATGGCTCATGGCAACGCAAAGCCTTCAACGGCAAAGGGGTTGTGATTGTCAAATCAACTGAGCAGGCAGGTGCCTTTACTCTGTATGCAGACTCAGATCGCTTGCAATCAGACCAAGTCAGCCTCTTTACAGGTAAGAAGGACCAAGCAGAACGCACTGTATTAGGTGTGGAACCTGTTCGACAAAGTGCTTATCTAGGAGAAGAGCCAACCTTGCCAAGTAAGGTCAATGTGGTCTATAGCGATGGCAAGGCCCAAGAAGAAGCCGTTGAATGGGATGCAGCAGACTATAGTCGTGCTGGCCAAGTCCGTGTGACAGGTCATGTTCAAGGACGCACGGTCGAAGCTCTGGTCGATGTGATCGGCGTGGAACAAGTACTTCCAGTCATCAAACAAATCCCACAGGGAGCAGATCTAGCAACAGTGGATAAGGCTGTGCAATTAGTCTTCACTGATGGGACCACTGCCCACTATGAGGTCGATCAATGGACCTTGGAAGCTGGTCAAGAAGATCAATTGTCTACACCGGGAGCACGCTTGAAGGCGACAGGACTCCTAGGCAATGGGGAAACGGTCCAAGCGACACTAGTGGTTGCAGGAGGAGATGTAGCCAAGGCTAAGAAACCAATGGTTCAGATAGATGGGGTAGCCCTTCCAAAATTTGGTAGTGGCAACCATACCATTTTCCGTTCCCTCGCTTATGGTCAAGAGCCAGGTCAAGTCACAGCTAGTGCAGAAAATGCTCAAGTGACGGTCCTACAAGCTAATCGCGAAAATGGTTTGAAAGCCCAAATCTTTGTGACTGCTAAGGATACGGGAGCTGTACAGACCTATGTGGTCCAATTCCAAGAAGAAAGTCCACAGATCGAGCGCTTGGAATTGCGTCTGCCAGAAGGACAGGAACTCAAGGAAGACCAAACGGTACCACTTGAAGTCATTGCCCATTACCAAGATGGCAGCCAGGCAAGTCTCAAAGCAGATCAAATCGATGTGAAGACAAGAGCTGGTAGCCAAGGAAAAGCCGTCGCAACCAATAAAGGTTTAGAATTGCGGGAAGCAGGATTGGTTCATTTAGAAGCTAACTTCCAAGGACAAACGGGAGAAGTCAGCTTTACCATCACGCCAAATCCAGAAGAAAAGACGGTTGTGAAGGTACGTCCTGTACGGATTAGTACGGATCGAAACGTTTTGCCAGCTCTTCCAGAGACCGTCTTGGTCGAGTATGACAAGGGATTCCCTAAAGAAAAACGCGTGACCTGGGATGCTGTGACCGCAGATCAAGTCAAGGATTACCATAGCTTTACAGTCACAGGTCATGTAGAGGGTGTGGAAAAAGAAGCCCAAGCTCAAGTGACGGTTGAAGGTATTATCGCTGTAGAAGAAGTCAGCACCACCACTCCAGTCGGCGAAAAACCAGCTCTTCCAGAAAGCGTGCGGACCTATCACTCTAATGGTAAGACCTATACTGCTAAGGTGGCCTGGGATGCGGTCGATCCGCAACTCTTGGCCAAAGAAGGAGAAGTTGTCCTAGCCGGTCGTGTAGAAGGAACGGATCTTCCAACACGTCTTCATATTCGTGTTTCTGCAAATACAGTTAAGGGTGCTAACGTTGCAGAGCAATGGACAGGATCTGTCTTGCCACTCGCTTTTGCAAGTGACTCTAACGATGCAGATCCAGTTGCTAAGGTCAATGATAAGGTCATCTCCTTTACCGATGCTCCAGCTAACCGTTGGACCAACTGGGGTCGTAACAATGCGGAAGATTCGGTTGGGATCTTGTTTGGGGATTCTGGTATCTTGACCAAGCGAGCAGTGGATAACCTCCATGTTGGTTTCCACGAAGACCACGGTGTTGGGGCTCCAAGTGAATATGTGATTGAGTACTATACAGGGGAACAAATCCCAACGGTTCCAAGCAATCCAAATCGTGTCAAAGACGAAACAGACCATCCATTTAACAATCCAGCCAACTGGAAAGAAGTTAGCAACCTAACCGTTGAAAAACCGGTAGCAGCTGGTAAGATGAATCATTTCAGTTTTGATAAAGTCGACACCTATGCTGTTCGTATCCGTATGAAGACGCCAGAAGGCAAGCGTGGAAGCTCTATTTCAGAGATTCAGATATTTGCCAATAAGGTTGCGGCAGAAGAGAAGAGCCAGTTGACCATTCGTGTTAATGGCGATGTCTTGCCAGGTGTCAACCCAAGTGTGACCGATTACTACATCGATGCGCGTGATCGGGCTTATCCACAAGTGGAAGCGACAGCCAGCCATCACGGTCTTGCAACGGTTGTGCCAAGTGTCCATGAAGGGGAGCCAATCCGTGTCATCCATAAAGCGGAAGATGGTACCATCTTACAAGAATATCGCCTCCATCTCACAAGTGATGCAGAAAAACTGAAACAAGCTGCCCCAGTAGCAGTGGAAGCAGGTAGCCGCTTTGTGAAAGTCGGTCAAGATCTGGTTCTACCATCTACCGTAGGTGTCTACTTCAAAGGGGATACAGGCTATGAACGCAAGGAGCTTACGGTGGATTGGCAGGCTGTCCCAGCTGATGCGCTTTCTCATGAAGGAAGCTTCACGCTGGAAGGAAAAGTCATTGGCTATGATCTGAGAGCTCAGCTGACCGTCCGGGTGTCAGAAAAGACAGGAGAAAACCTTTCTGTAAACCGTGATTACAATGCAGATGATACCAGGGCATTTGCCAGTGAAACCAATGATCTCGATCCAAATCAAATCGACTATATCGATTACATCAACGATGGTGGCTACAACGAGTATTACCGTTGGACCAACTGGAAGAGAGAACCGGATCAAACCGAAGCCTTTGCTGGTCTCATCTTCAAGAAAAATGGCCAGGTAACAGAGCGTTTGGTCAATAAAGTAGCGGTCGACTTCTTTGCGGATCAAGAAACAGGCTTGCCAACGAAAACCGTTCTTGAACGCTACATTGGTCCAGACTTTGAGGTTCCGGATGATTATGGCAATCTGAAGAATCTTCCAGATCATCCATTTAACCAAGCCTCTAACTGGGAAGAAATTCCTTATAGCTTGGATTATGACTTTGAAGCTGGCTATATCTCTAACCTCAGCTTCAATGAAACTAGAACCAAAGCCATCCGTTTAAGAATGGTTCGTGATGAAAATCTTAAAGGAATTGGAATCATTGAATTGAGCGCCTATGCTCCAACAGAAGCGGCCCAGGCAACAACTGACGTTACGATCCAAGTGAATGGCAAAGACCTAGAAGGTTTTAAACCAGATGTGACAGATTATCATCTAGAGTATGAGGGAGAACGTCCAATCGTTTCAGCACAAGGCAAGAATGGAACAGCCGTTACGGTCATCGATGCTAAAAGTGCCAATGCCCCTGTTCTTGTCAAGGTTGTCTCAGAAGATGGCAAGCTCGAAAAAGTATATCAACTTTCTCTCTCCGCAAAAGCACCTACAGGCTCAGCCATTCCTGAAGAAGGGGTTAAGAATCTGGTCCATACCAAACCAGAGTTGGTGATTGAGCCAGAAGAGATGGACTTTGAACGCCTAGAACGTCCAAATGCGGATCTTCCAAAAGGTGAGAAACGTGTGGTTCAAGAAGGTCAAAAAGGCCGTAAATTACGCTTGGTGGAAGTTTCTCAAGAAAATGGTGTGGAAAGCCGGAAGGAACTAGATGCCTTTGTAGAGCTAGATCCAGTGGCAGAAATCACAGAGGTAGGCACGAAAGAGGTACTTCCAGACACTCCACAACCAGAGCCACAGCCGCAACCACAGCCGCAACCGCAACCGCAGCCAGAGCCACAGCCAGAACCGCAACCAGAACCGCAACCAGAACCACAACCGCTTCCGAACCCAGAGCGCCCTCATGTTTCAGAAGGACCAGTAGCTACCCCAACTCCTCAAGCATCTCTTGAGGTCAAAGCAGTGCGTCAGGAAGGGATAGATGCAGTAGTGAAGGAAGTCGAGAAAGAAACTCAAACACCAGCAGTTTCAGCTGCTCCAGTTTCCGAAGGTAGATTACCAAATACAGGAACGGAAGAAAGCGTCGCAAGCCTCGTTGCTGGAATCTTAGCGGCAGGCCTTGCCAGTGCTGTGCTGGACGATCAGAAAAAAAGAGCCAATAAGGCCAAGTAAAAAGCTGGATAAGCCAGCAAAATACGGTGAAAAGTTCACAGGTAACAGAAAGAGGATGGGGAAACCCCACCCTCTTTACCTGGTGACATAAAGGAATGGAATATGGGAAAAAGATTAGTTGATCAGAGAAATCGATTTGGCATTCGTAAACTCTCGGTAGGCGTCTGCTCGGTAGTCGTAGCGACTTGTTTTTTAGGAGCTACTACCAGTTACGCAGAGGAACAAGCTGAGAATAGTGAACCGCGTGAAGAACGGGTTGAAACGAGCAATACAGGAGATCAAGGAAAGGAGGAGAAAACTGTGAACGAGCACCAAGAAGAATCAGAGCATGCCTCAGTAGCTACTAGCGAGAAAGAAAATCGCACAGTCAGTCAAGGGACAGAAGCAAGCCAACCAGCCACTTCTCTAGATGAGGAGACTGAGATTGCGGATTACGGACCACTTCCAAGCAAGGCTCAGATGCAATACCACCGCGAAGAGCTAGCAGCTTTCATCCACTTTGGGATGAATACTTACTACGATCGTGAGTGGGGAGATGGGCAAGAAGATCCTTATTATTTCTATCCAGAGCATCTGGATACCGATCAGTGGATCAAAACCCTGAAAGAGGCGGGCTTCAAACGGACCATCATGGTCGTCAAGCACCACGATGGCTTCCTCTTGTACCCTTCTAAATACACCGACCATACCATTGCTAAAAGTGGTTGGAAGGATGGAAAAGGCGATGTTCTAGCCGAGGTTTCTGCTTCTGCCAGCAAGTATGACATGGACATGGGGGTCTATCTCTCACCTTGGGATGCTCACAGCCCTCTCTACCATGTGGATACAGAGGACCAATACAATGAATACTACCTCAACCAGCTCAAAGAAATCCTTGAAGATCCTAAATATGGAAACAAAGGCAAGTTCGTAGAAGTCTGGATGGATGGTGCGCGTGGCGATGGGGCTCAAAAAGTCACCTATACCTTTGACAAGTGGTTTGAAGCCATTCGCAAGGCCCAAGGGGATATTGCCATCTTCTCAGCTGAGCCGACCAATGTTCGTTGGATTGGAAATGAAAAGGGGATTGCCGGAGATCCTGTTTGGCAAAAGGTCAATCCAGATAAGATCCGCAACAATCCATCCAATAGCTACCTCAATCACGGGGATCCGGAAGGGAAGCAATACTCAGTGGGAGAAGCCGATGTCTCTATCCGCTCCGGCTGGTTCTACCATGACAATCAAGAACCTAAGTCCTTGCGCGAATTGATGGACATTTACTTCAAATCGGTCGGCCGTGGCACCCCGCTTCTGCTTAATATTCCACCCAATCAAGACGGAAAATTTGCGGAGGCCGATGTAGCCCGTTTGAAAGAATTCCGCCAGACCTTGGACCAACTCTACAGTGTGAACTATGCGGCAGGAGCTTTGGTCGAAGCTGACTCGACACGACGCAATTCTCTCTACAAGGCTAGCCATTTGACAGATGGCGATGAAAAGACCAGTTGGGCCCCGGCTGATGATGCCAAGACCGGATCTTTTGTCCTGGATCTTGGAAAAGAGCAACACTTTGATGTGGTAGAGCTCAAAGAAACCATCGAGAAAGGCCAACGGATTTCTGGCTTCACCATTGATGTGGCAGTGAATGGGCAATGGGTTCCTTATGGAGCTGGCTCAACTGTGGGATACCGCCGATTAATCAAAGGGCAACCAGTTGATAGTCGCTATATCCGGGTGTCCATCACTGATGCCCAAGCCACTCCAATCTTGAACGGAGTCTCTGTCTATAAGACGCCAGCTAGCATTGAAGAAACTGATGGATATCCGCTTGGTTTGACTTATCATTCTGACCGGACTGCTGACCGGGCCAATGGTCAGTGGAATGAAGAGGGAGAAGGCGTTCGAGGTACCTCTATGTGGACCAAGGAAAAGGGAGCTTCGGTGACCTATCAGTTTGAAGGCACTAAGGCATATGTGGTTGCAACTGTCGACCCTGGTCATGGGGAAATGGATGTCTATGTCGATGGACAAAAGCTAGCGACCGTCAATACCCAAAGCCCAAGCCGCAAACGTAGCCAAAAGGTCTATGAAACACCGGACTTGGCAGCAGGATCTCATACCTTGACCTTGGTCAATAGCAAGGGAGATGCGATCGCAACGGAAGGGATTTATGCCCTCAATAACCAAGAAAAGGGTCTCTTTGAGTTTGCTCAGCCAACTCTAGCTGTTAAGAAAGGCGACCCAGCGCAAATCCTCGTCAAGAGAAAAGGTGGCTCTAAAGGAAGTGCCAGTCTTAAATTAATCACAGAACCAGGAACAGGGGTTCATGGCAAGGTCTACAAAGATACCAACGTCACCCTTGAGTTCGCAGATGGCGAGACAGAAAAAACAGTCCAAGTTCCAACCCTTGATTTTGCAGGGAAAGCGACCGATGTCTATGACTTTAAGGTCAAATTGTTGCATCCAGATCAAGGAAGTCTGGTCGGCTTTATTCCGGAACTGACAGTCCAAGTAATGAACGAGGACCTGCTTCCAGAAAATCGCAAAGAAGTGGATGATCAAGATCCAAAACTGCATTACAGTGAGGGTTGGCACCATGAGACGGACAACAAAGACTTCTCAAATGGCACAGAATCTTGGTCCAGCTTTAACCAAGTGACCGATGAGGAAGGCAAGAAACACATTGAAGTGACCATTACCTTTAAGGGCACTGGTGTGGAGGTCCGAGGAGTAGTCGACCCAAGTCATGGTCTCTACAGCGTCACCCTGGATGGAAAAGAAATGGCCTTCGAAGAAGGTCGGGGCCATGATTATGAGATCGAAGGCGATCATTATTTCAGTGGCTATGGAGACCAACGCAAGCTCGACCAGAGTTTGGTCAATCTACAAGGTCTAGCAAAAGGCTACCACCAGCTACGCCTGCATCTGGATCCGGCTCTCAATGATCCTCAGTCATCCAGAGCCATCCAGGTGGACCGATTTGTCCTCTCAGGGAAAGATAGCCAGTTGCTCAGTCAAGAAGAGCTGCAACAGATCATCAGAGAAGGAGTAGAAAAGATCAAAGCTACTTCTCTCGATCGCTTGAAAGCAGACCTCAAACCGACGGTTCAAGGACAATTGACGGACTTGACTCAGTTGTTGGATCAAGAGCGACCAGATTTGGTTGCTGCAGCTAATCAAGTCGAAGCCCTTGAAACCATCTTAGAAGATACTCACAATTATGAACCGCTGACGCAGACACGCCCAGATCAAGGTGTTCGGGATTTGATTCTTGAAAAACCTGAACTTCTCATCGAAGCAGAGGAGATTCCATTTGAGAGTCAAACACGTGAGAACAAGGGCTTGGCTAAGGGCGAAAGCCGGATCCTTCAAGCAGGGAAGGTCGGACGCCGCTTGAAATTAATCGAGGTTCGACAAGAAGAAGGCAAAGAAATTCGGACAGAAGTCGATGCCTTTGTCGAAGTGGAGGCTCAGGACCAGATCACAGAAGTCGGAACGAAGGAAGCGGAAGAAAGTCCGTTGATAGCTGATATGCCGACTCCAACCACTCCTGTCACTCCAAGTAAGGAGCAGCCAGAAGTTGCGACTCTTTCTCAAGCAGAAGACAAAAAAGAAAAAGAAAGACCAGTCCACTTCCAACCGAAAACCCCAGAAGCAGTTTCTGTTTTGACTTCAGACCATCCGGAAAAAGAAGTGGTTGAAAGTCCTTCTCTACAATCGGAAGGAAAACTACCTCAAACCGGTACAAAAGAAGGTGGTTTCTTTGCTTGGTTAGGCCTTCTTGGTCTAGGTTTCTTGGGCGGAGGCGCCAAATTCGCTCGTCGCAAAGAGTAGTTCATTCTTTGCATAAGAGGTTAGTTCTCACTAGCCTCTTTTGCTTTGTATTCTTAAGAGATTCCTATTTCCATGGAGTCTTTGCTTTATTTACAGCCGTAAAAATTGTATAATAGTCAAATAAGGTCAATGATGAGAAGGAACACTCCAAGGCCATTTTTTATGGGCCAAGAACAGAGCATCCATCTAGAAATAAACAAGCCAGAAAGGAGCATCATGGCAAATAAGAACACATCTGATAGCATTGAAGCTTATATCAAGGCCTTGCTGGCTCAAGCTGGCATGGCAGAGCTCAAAAGAAGTGAGTTAGCCGATGTCTTTCAGGTCGTACCCAGTCAGATTAACTATGTCATTAAGACCCGCTTTACCGAGAGCCGAGGCTATATTGTAGAGAGCAAGCGCGGTGGTGGGGGCTATATCCGCATTGGCAAGGTCCAGTTTTCAGATCATCATCAGATGCTCCAAGACTTGGCAGCCAATATTGGAGAGACCATCAGCCAGCAGGTCTTTAATGATATCCTCCAGATGCTCTATGAAGAAAAATTATTGACACAACGTGAGACTCAGCTCTTGCTTGCGACGACCTCCGATGAGGTCCTAGGTCGAGATGCTCTCATCCTACGAGCAAGTATGCTGAAAAAAATCATTCAACAAGTAGATAGAAAAGGAAATACCGACTAGATGAACTATTCAACAGCACTGTTAGAAAGTATAGAAGCGGCCCAAATACTAGCAGGCCACTATCAGGGGCATACCTTAGATACTTGGCATCTCCTGACGGCTATGGCCAATAATCCCTATAGCGTGGCAGGTTCTGTACTGAACGATTATCCTATGCAGATCGATGAGTTTCAGGATGCAGCGGAGCATATTACAGGCCAAGCTTTTCAAAGCGACAATCGGTATGAAATCTTCCCATTTTCTTATCGGATGGAAGCCATTATGAAACACGCAAGAGAGATTGCCCAGGTCCTTCATGCCAAGACCTTGGGAACAGAGCATGTGCTCCTCTCTCTTCTAGCAGACCGTGGGACCTTGGCGATCCAAGTCATGGAGTTTGCCGGCTTTGCCTTTACAGAGCAAGACAAGGGAGTTCCTATTGCCTCCCTTCGAAAGAATCTTGAAGACAAGGCAGGCTGGGACAAGAATGATATCAAAGCCATCCGGAGTCTTTATCGGGCTCAAAACCCTAACCGCCAAACCATGGGAAATATGATGGGTATGCCACCAAGCACCAGTGGAGGTCTTGAAGATTATACCCGTGATTTGACAGAAATGGCGCGTGCAGGCCAGCTTGAACCTGTGATCGGCCGGGATGCAGAGATTTCACGCATGATCCAAATCCTCAGCCGCAAGACGAAGAACAATCCTGTATTGGTGGGAGAAGCAGGGGTCGGAAAAACCGCCCTTGCCTTAGGTCTGGCTCAGCGTGTCGCTAGTGGCAATGTTCCAGCTGAAATCGCACAGATGCGTGTCTTAGAATTGGATCTCATGAATGTCGTTGCAGGGACGCGCTTCCGTGGGGACTTTGAAGAACGGATGAACAATATCATCCAGGACATCGAAGAAGACGGTCACGTGATTCTCTTTATCGATGAACTGCATACCATTATGGGGTCAGGATCCGGTATTGATTCGACCTTAGACGCAGCCAATATTCTAAAACCAGCCCTGGCACGGGGAACCTTGCGTACAGTTGGAGCAACGACTCAAGATGAGTACCAAAAGCATATCGAAAAAGATGCAGCCCTTTCTCGGCGTTTTGCGAAAGTCACCATTGAAGAGCCAAGTGTTGCAGATAGCATCCAAATTCTCCAAGGCTTGAAAGAAACCTACCAGGACCACCATCATGTGACCATTACCGATGAAGCGATCGAAACAGCTGTCAAATATGCTCACCGCTATTTGACCAGCCGTCAATTGCCAGATTCAGCCATTGATCTCTTGGATGAAGCGGCAGCTACTGTACAAAACCGCGATTCCAACGGTCACGTAAAAGAAGAGTTGACCGCCTTGGATCGGGCCTTGATGGACGGCAAGTGGAAGAAAGCAGCCCAACTCTTACAAGTAGAGGCCGCTCCCATTGTCTACAAAAAAGAAGTCACTGACCAAGATGTCTTAGTGACCTTGAGCCAATTATCTGGTATTCCAACTCAAAAACTGACTCAAACCGATGCCAAGAAGTACCTCAACTTAGAAACAGAATTGCACAAGCGCGTGATTGGTCAAGACCAAGCCGTTTCGAGTATCAGTCGGGCTATTCGACGCAATCAATCAGGTATCCGTAGCAACAAGCGTCCGATCGGTTCTTTCATGTTCCTGGGACCTACCGGTGTCGGAAAAACAGAGCTAGCCAAAGCTTTGGCGGAAGTTCTGTTTGATGATGAATCGGCCCTCATCCGTTTTGATATGAGTGAGTATATGGAAAAATTCGCAGCGAGCCGCCTCAACGGTGCCCCTCCAGGCTATGTGGGCTACGAAGAAGGAGGCGAGTTGACCGAGAAAGTCCGCAACAAACCGTATTCGGTCCTCTTATTTGATGAGGTGGAAAAAGCCCATCCAGATATTTTCAATGTCCTTTTGCAAGTCTTGGATGACGGAGTCTTAACCGATAGTAAAGGCCGGAAGATTGACTTCTCCAATACCATTATCATCATGACCTCAAACCTGGGAGCAACAGCCCTTCGGGATGATAAGACAGTTGGCTTTGGTGCCAAAGATATCCGCTTTGATCAAGCTAATATGGAAAAACGCATGTTTGAAGAGTTGAAGAAGACCTATCGTCCAGAGTTTATCAACCGGATTGATGAAAAGGTGGTCTTCCATAGCCTATCCAGCGAGGACATGCAGCAGGTGGTGAAAGTCATGGTCAAACCGCTCATCGCGACCTTGGCCGAACAAGGCATGACCCTCAAATTCCAGCCTTCAGCGCTCAAGTTGCTAGCAACCAAAGGCTACGATCCAGAAATGGGAGCTCGCCCACTGCGTCGTGTCTTGCAGACCGAAGTGGAAGATCAACTAGCAGAGCTATTGCTGAAAGGCCAAGCCCAAGAAGGACAAACGATCAAGGTTGGAACGACAGCCGGAACGATCAAGTTTGAGATTGTCTAGGAGGATGTCATGACGCTTCAGCGATTAACCCGTATTTCGCTTTTGGCGGCCCTTTGTGTCGCTCTACGTCAGGCTTTTGCCCCTTTCCCAAATGTCCAACCTATTTCTGCCATCTTTTTTCTCTTGGTGATATTTGAAGGGTATAGCTTTGCTTTTCTTGTGATGATGATCACCATGTTTGTCTCCGCCTTTTTCCTGGGGATGAGCCTGATTGTGTTCTTTCAGATTGTTGCCTTTGGCTGTTTGATGCTCATTTGGCGCATCAGTTACAAGTGGTTGCCCTTTGTCCTTCAGATCCTTTTTGTAGGCCTACTGTCCTTTGCTTATGGGGTCTTGATCGATAGTGTTTATGCCTTGATATACCATATTCCTTGGTGGACCTATGCTTTGGTCAATGGTTTTAGTTTTAACCTTGCCCATGCTCTGTCGACGATCATTTTCTATCCCATTATCTATCAAATCTTTAGGAGATTTTATGTTGAAAAAAACCATTTCTAGCTTGATGACCTTACTTGCAGCTCTTCTTTTAGCGAGTTGCGCTCCGTCTCATAGCACAAACAATCAAACAAGTGCTTCTAGCACAGAAGTTGCCAAGAAAAACGAAATTTCGATTACGATTAGCGTGACGCCAGAAGGTCAAAAAGCGCAATCGAAAACCTTGAAAGTAGCAGAAGAGAGCAACCTCATGAAAGTGCTCAAAGCCAACTACAAGATTGAAGAAAAAAATGGCATGATCACCTCGATTGACGGTCACAGCCAAGATGAAGCCAAAGGTCTTTACTGGATGTACAAGATCAATGGCGAAATGGCTCCAAAAGGTGCTGCTGAAACCACCGTTAAAAAAGGGGACAAGATCGAATTCTATCAAGAAGTGTATAAATAAGAAAAGCTGGACAGTATGTCCGGCTTTTTTTTGCAAAGTTTAGGAACTTACCTAAAATTTCTTTCAAATTAGAAAAATATTTGAGAAACTATTGACAGCCTCATATAACAGTGTTACAATAATGTTACAAAATATTACAAATGTTACAAAAAAGAGGTTCTGTTATGAAAAACAAAAAAATCATTTCCCTAGCAGCCCTAGCTTTGACAGCTAGTCTTTTCCTAGGAGCTTGTGGCGGGAATAAAGAAGAAAAAACTTCAGAAGCAAGCAGTTCAAAGACCAGTCTGGTTAAACAAACCAGCTCTTCTTCTAAGAAAAAAGTGATCACTAGTAAAGATCCGATTGCCTCTTCATCCTCTGATAGCAAATCAGAAGAAAGTCATACTGTTGGTAGCAAAAATAACCAAGCAGCAGCTAGTCAAACACCTGCTCCAGCTAAAGAAGCGACACCAGCAGCACCCGTAACAAAAGAAACAAAAGAAGTAGCCACTCCAGCAACACCAGCGAAAGCAAAATTGCCAAGTCTAGAAGACGGCCATGCCCAGGCTAAGAAGCAAGCTTCTGCGACGGAGAATGCCCAATACAAGGGAGTCTATTCTGTGGCAGCAGGGGATTTCTCTGCAGCAGCTGGGAATTGGTCTGACAAACGCGACACTGGAGTCACTATTGGCCAAGGTGGTCAAGTGACCATCCAACTTCCTGGGGGCCAACCCGTAGCCTATGGTATCAGCGCTTATAACTATACCTTGGATGATGGTCATTACCATGCTAATCTCTCAGCAGGCGATGGGTCTGCGGCGACTCTAGATATCGTAGTTGGAAAAGATGGCTCTGTATCTAGTGTGACGGTTCTTAAAGACGGTGTTAGCCACTCCCTCACTCGTGAATAAAATTCGAAAGATCTGAAAGGATAAGCTTCTCTTTTCAGATCTTTTTTTGTTGATTTGAAGAAAAATATATTTTTTTATAAAAAACTACTGACAGATAGAAAATATAGTTTATAATAAAAATATAAAGGAAATCTATTTATAAAAAATTATAAAAAGGAGTTCATATGAAAAAAGAAAGAATTGCCCTGGTTTTTGGAACCTTTGCGCCTCTTCATCAAGGGCATATTGACCTGATCCAGCGGGCCAAGCGTCAGTGTGATCGCGTTCGTGTCATTGTATCTGGTTATGAAGGGGATCGTGGTGAAGAAGTGGGACTGACCTTACAAAAACGCTTCCGTTATATCCGTGAAGCCTTCTCAAATGATGAGTTGACCCAAGTCTATAAGTTAGATGAGACAGAACTTCCTCGTTATCCCTTGGGCTGGGAGCCTTGGTTACAGACAGCCCTAAACACCATCCAGTATCAAACAGAGACAGAAGAGTTGATCTTTTATGTAGGGGAGAAAGCCTACAAGGAAGAGTTGGAAGCTAGAAGGTTTGAAGTTCACTTAGAAGAGCGTCGCTTCGGGATCTCTGCTACCATGATCCGGGAAAATCCCAGCAAATACTGGAAATACATTGCCCAGCCCTTCCGTCGCCAGTTCACGAAAAAAGTCTTGATCATGGGGAGCGCCAGCAACGGGAAAACGACCCTTGCAAAGGACTTGGCTCGCTTTTACGATGCACCTGTTAGTCTTGAGTATGCCCGTGAATACCAGATCAAGAACAATGTGCGGGATGATGAACTCACGCCAAAAGATTACTATTACCTACTCTTAGGACAGTATGATCAAACCTCTAAGCTCATCGATAGTAGTGCCAATCGAGGCCTTGTCATCGCAGATACCAATTCCCTGGTGACCAAGGGTTATTACGACTACTATATGGAAGTCGAAGGCCAAGATACCAGCATGACCGATACCTTCGACAACCTCTTTGTCAGTATTCTCTCCAAAGAAAAATGGGATTTGATCCTCTTTGTACAGCCGATCGGCTCTTATGTCAATGATGGTTTCCGAGATATGACCATGGCTGACGAAGAGATCCGCACCAGCTTTTCAAATTACCTAGACCAATTGCGCCAGCAATACCTAGGAAACATTCCGACCACTTTCCTCGCATCAGACTACCTCGGCAACTACGAAGAAGCCAAGAAGGTGATCGATGCCATTTACCAAGCCGACTAAGGAGCAGCTTATGAAAAATCTATCTGAAAAATTAGCAACTTTTAGCCAAGACTTTAAAAATGTTCACCAAGAAGCGAAAAAGCAAGGCTTTGTCAATATTATGAAACTCCTGTGGAAGGACCTTTTTGTAGGCCGCACAGCCTTTCAATGGATCTATCTCCTGCTTCTTTCCAGCGTTCCCTTCTTCTTAGAATGGACCAAAGCCCTCAAGAAGGAGGTGGCTTAGATGGCAAGTCTCTCAATTCCAGCAGGAATGACGGAGAAAGAGTATTTTGAGACGATCGCTAGTGAAGCGGACTTTCTCAAGTGGTACAAGGAGCAAGACCTGCCAACTTATGAAACCCCCAGTGTCACAGCCGATATGGTGGCCTACTGTTTTGTTGAAGGCAAGCTCAAGCTTTTAGCCATTCGCCGCAAAGCCCACCCTTATCAACATCGTCTAGCTTTGGTGGGGGGCTTTGTGAACAAGGATGAAGATGCGACCCATGCCTGCATTCGAGAGGTTAAAGAAGAAGTTGGGCTCGATCTGCCAGTGAATAAGGTGGAGCAGCTCATGACAGTTTCCACCCCTGGGCGGGACCCCAGAGGCTGGGTCATTACCATTGCCCATCTGGTCTATCTGCCAGCAGAAGCAGTAGACTTAGCTCATGCAGGTGACGATGCCAAGGAAGTCGTTTTTCTCGATGTCGATTTCAAAAAGTCCCAGTGTTTGCTCGATGGAGAACCCTTAGCTGCTTCTGATTTTGCCTTTGACCACTACCAGATAATTCAAGAATCGATCAAGCGGATTCAGGGGCGTCTGGACTGGAATCCAACCTTCCTCTATCTGTTAGAGGAGCCCTTCACCGTTTATGAAGCAACTGAGTTGGTCAATCTGATCAATCCCGGACGTCCCATCGTTAGCAATAACTTCCTCGTAAAATTCGGAGAATTCGTGGAAGAAGTGGGTGTCAAGCGAGTGCCTAAGAAAAAACCACGCAAGACCTATCGCCTAAAACAGTAGATCGAGCAGGGTTCTTTCAGGAAATCTCTCCAGTTACTATTAGTAGCTGGAGGGATTTTTTTGTTCTGGTAAGAAATATTTAAAAATATGTCAAAAATAGTTGACATTTTATGTTCATAATACTATACTATAGTCAAATATATACGACATTCATTTAATAGGAGGAAACATGAACCGTGTGAAAGAATTCCGCAAGGAATTGGGCATGTCTCAACTCGAACTTGCTAAGGATATCGGTGTCTCGAGGCAAACCATCAATATGATTGAAAACGACAAGTACAATCCGAGCCTGGAACTCTGTCTCAATCTCGCTCGTAGCCTCCAAACGGACCTCAACAGTCTTTTTTGGGAAGATGATTTTTAACAAAAGGAGAAAAAAATGGAAAAAGAAACCTTTACTGAAAAACTGATTAAACGCACATATGGCATTTCTGGACCACTTGATGAACACAAACGACGCGAGGCGGATCGCATTGGAAATAAAGTCTTTATGGTCCTCTTTTACCTGATGATATTTGGCAATCTTATTCCCTTTATCCTTGCTTATAAATATCCCCAAGTTGTCGCTTTTGGTTATCCAATCATTATCTTTCTGGTTTCTATGGTTTGTGCTATCTATGTCAGCACTCAAACTAAAAAAACAGGTATTACTGCTATCGATCCTGATATGTTAAGCCAAAAAGAAAGCAAACAGCTACGCTATCCTGGCATTAAAGCTGGTCTGCTCTATGGAGTTTTTATGTTCTTTGGAATACCACTTCTCAATGTCTTAACGGATAATAGCAAAAACTTTTTCACCTCTCTTTTCAATCTAGGTCATTTTATATCAATCCTTTTCGCAGCTTTCTTCTTCGGATTGGTGATGCAAATTATCGTCTGGCTTCGCATTCGAAAAGCCAAGGAAGATCAGGACGACGATTAGGAGGAAGCTTATGAAATCATTACAAACTTTAATTTTCAGTCATATTTTAGTTAGCATCTTTGTTACCTTTTTCCTAGTCTATGGCCAAGTTACGCGTCCTTTTCTGATCATTTTCCTTTTAGTTCTTCCAGTCTTGAATAAGGGACAAAGATTTCAGAAAATCACATCAAAAAAAATACGCTTCTTGAACGCATCTCTCTGCTTTATCCTCGTATCTCTCCCACAACTGATAACGAATTCTATGGATTGGAGATATCTCCTATTTCTAACCATCTGTATTATTTTTAGTCTCATTTATATCTATACTCTCTATCAACTCTTTAAAGAAGGCAAACAATGTTTTTAAGAGGTCACTACCATGAAAAAAGAAAACAGGATAACTGAATTATTTTGAACTTTCTTTCAGGAATCACGAAGGTTATTAATATGATTCTCTTAGCACTATACAGTGATAGGGAAATTCTAATTATCTAGAATCATAGTCCTGACGTAAACCACTTGTTTGATGAGTGGTTATGATTGATTTTCAATACTCAGCTCTGGTGCAAAGTGGTATAATAATCATAATTGAAATCAAAAGAGACAAGACTATGGAAGAAAAAATAATTTTACCACAAAATACACGACTGATGGGGGCTCTGCTTGGTTTTATCGGAGGGGGCCTCGATGTTTTTTGCCACATGCATTACCGGAGTTTGGTCGCGACCCAAACGGGGAACCTCCTGCTTCTCATCGCTGATTGGCACGATCCCCGTATCGAAAATACCATCATGCGTTTTTCATCTATTTTATTTTTCTCGATCGGCTTTGTGGTTGCCCTCCATATCAAAGAGTATCGCAAGACAGCCTTTTGGCGGACCAAGATGTTGCTTCCTTTGTTTGTGGTGACACTCCTGATTCCCTTGGTGTCTGTCATGCCACCTGTAGAAGTTCCCTTTATTGCTTTTGGGACAGGGATGATGATGTTGACCTTTACAGGGAGCCTCATCGAAAATCACCCTTATGTGATCTTTATGACTTCCGGAAATTATCGCAAGATGCTGACGGCTTTGTACCGAATCGCTCGAGGTGAAGGAGATTTGGTCGAGTATCGGCGTCAGGCCATGAACTACGGGATTGTCGTTGGAAGTTTTGTCGCGGGAGCTATTAGCGTGGCCATCCTCATGCATTTCATCCACCAATGGTCCATCTGGCTGATCACAGCCAACCTCTTTTTGATCATGACTTACTACACCGCTAGAGTCAAACAACTCGGCCTGCAAACAGATAATCTATAATAGGACCTCACATGAGATCCTATATAGATTGTAGACAAATTGTTTTTAATATTAAGCAATCTAGGTGATGCAAAAAAATTAAACTGATATATACTATTAGGATTGTTCAAATATACACTGAAACTTTCCGCCGTGAGAAAAGTGTCTGAAACACAATTGTTTCAGACACTCGGGAGTTTTGGAACCTTAGGCCCAAAACTAAGTCATGGAACTTCTTCGAAGTTCGCTGACGTCCGTACTCACCTGAGGAAAGTTTCTAAGATGACTTTGTCATAATTCTAAACAGGACCTCATGTGAGGTCCTGCTTTTATTATTTCTATGCGTTTAATTGTAAGAGTTCTTCAATCTCTGCCAGGGTGCTAGCTTGGGAGATGGCGCCACGGAGTTTGGCTGCACCTGAGGTACCACGGAGGTAGTGAGGGGCGAGGCCACGGAATTCACGAACGGCAATGTGCTCACCTTTGAGATCGATCAAGCGTTTCAAGTGTTCGTAAGCAATTTTCATCTTGTCTTCAAAAGTCAAATCAGGCAGGATTTCTCCTGTTTCAAAGTAGTGATTGATTTGGTTGAAGAGATAAGGATTGCCCATAGCAGCGCGACCAATCATGACCGCATCAGCACCGACTTCTTCAATGCGTTGCTTCGCATCTTGAACCGTACGGATATCTCCGTTTGCGATAAATGGAATCTTAGTCAGAGCTTGTGCAACCTTGTGAAGGGTCTCAAGATCCGCATGCCCCGTATACATTTGCTCCCGAGTTCGTCCATGCATAGCGAGGGCAGAGACACCTGCAGCTTCAGCAGCGAGGGCGTTCTCAACTGCTAGAGAAGGATCCGACCAACCCGTCCGCATTTTAACAGTGAGGGGGATATCAAGGACGGATTGAACCTTGTTGATGATGGAGTATATCTTGTCTGGGTCCTTGAGCCACATCGCACCAGCCTCGTTCTTGACGATTTTATTCACCGGGCAGCCCATGTTGATATCGACGATATCGGTCTTGGTATTTTCTTGGATAAATTCAGCTGCGCGTGCGAGGCTATCTTCGTCACTTCCAAAGAGTTGGATCGATACAGGATTTTCTCCTTCATCGATATGGAGCATGTGAAGCGTCTTTTCATTGTTGTACTGGATTCCCTTGTCAGAGACCATTTCCATCACAACGAGCCCTGCCCCTAGTTCTTTGGCAATGGTACGGAAAGCTGAGTTGGTCACTCCGGCCATTGGGGCTAGGACGGTACGGTTAGGGATTTCGACATCCCCGATCATAAATGGCGTATTAAGATTTGTCACGAATGAGTTCCTCCAAGTCATTTTCGTCAAAGTGGTAGTGTGTTTGGCAGAATTGGCAGGTAATCTCTGCACCGTGATCTTCATCTTTCATCTCTTTCAGATCACTAGCTGGCAGACTTGCTAAAGCGTTCAAGAAACGCTCACGGCTGCAGTCGCACTGGAAGCGAAGTTCTTCTTCAGAGAGGCGTTTGAAAGGTTCATCCCCATAGATAGCGGTAAGAAGAGCTTCAATATGGTCTTCGGACTCCAACAGTGTGGAGATGGCAGGCATTTCTTGGATGCGTTTTTCAAAGCGCGCGATTTCTTCTTCCTTGGCATTTGGCAAGACCTGGAGCAAGAAGCCACCCGCCACCTTGACCTTGTCTTCGTCATCCAAAAGGACATTGAGTCCAACTGCAGAAGGTGTTTGTTGGCTTTCCGTCAGATAAAAGGCCAGGTCTTCTCCGATTTCACCGGTCACAAGGGGGGTCATGGAGTTATAAGGATTTCCCGTACCATAGTCAGTGATGACCAGGAATTCTCCGTTTCCGACAAATGGTCCCACCAGGACTTCACCAGTTGCCGTCTTCTTGATATCCACTCCAGGATTTTGTACGTAGCCTTTAACATTTCCCTTGGTATCTGCCACGGTGATGATGGCTCCAAGTGAGCTAGTCCCAAGGACTTTGACCGTAATTTTAGTATCTCCTTTCTCGTTTGCTGCCAAGATTTGACTGGCAATGAGGGTACGGCCAAGTGCGACCGTGGAGCTAGCTTGTGTATGATGTTTTTCTTGGGCTGTTCGTACGGTTTCTGTACTGTCTAGTACATAGGCACGAAAAGCGCCGCTTTCTGAGATAGTTTTAATAATTTTGTCCATACCTACTATTTTAGCATAAAATAGAAAAACAAGCGCGGGCCTGCGCTTGTTTTTGGGGATTAGGAAGAATTTTAAGACCAAAAATAGTATAATAAAACAAAGGAGGCTAACATGAACCAATCTTTGAAAACGGCAGTCTATGGTTTGGCGGTAGCTGATGCATTAGGGGTTCCGTATGAATTTTTAACCCGAGGCAGTTTTAAAGCGGTTGAGATGGTGGGCTATGGAAGCCAACAGTAACTGGCTGGAACTTGTTCAGATGATACTAGCCTTGTATTCGCGACCTATGATTCTTTTTAGGAAAAAGGGAAGATTTCCTCTGCTATATGCAGGAGAGGTTTGAAATTTGCTTGTTAGAGGATGATTTTACAGCAAATGACTTGCTATTTTAAACTTGTAGGAGGACCATGCTTAATCTTTTTAGGTTATCATCTAAAACTCTACCTCGGTTACAAAACAAAAACGCAGAGACATCTTCTGCGTTTTCTTACTTTATAGGTCCATTTCTGGGAAAAGTTTAGCTAGTATTTTCGGAGTAATGCTTTGTCCCGGCCCCTCAGCACAATAGGTGTGCATATACATAGAAGGATTGAAGTTGAGCTCGATGCAGGTACAGTTGGGATTTTCCTTTGTGGAAATAGCAGAGCTGTCAGGGATGATGAGATCAACGCCACAGGCCCAGGCTCCCATAGCCTTTGCCGTGTCCGCAGCGAGTTCCTTATAAGATGGGTGCATGCTGTCTGTGACATCAATCGAGTCTCCGCCAGTAGAAATGTTGGAATTGCGCCGCAAGTCAACCTTGACTCCAGCAGGCAGGATATCATCTGGTCCATAGCCTTGCTGGTCCAGCATGAGCAGTTCAATGTCCCCCAGTTCAATGATTTCAAGCGGTGAACGATGATCTCGGCCCCGCAGAGGATTGTCATTTTTGATGGCAATCAATTCTCTCACGGTATGCTGACCGTCTCCGACGACATTGGCCGCCACTCGCAAGAGGACTGCTTGGCATTGTCCGTCTAAGACAAAGAAACGGTACTCCGTTCCAGCGATAAATTCCTCCACTAAGACGGCGACATCTTCTGAAAAAGCAATCTCCAGAGCCTTGTGATAAGCTTCCAGGCTAGCTGGCTCTTGGAAGATAGAGATGCCCAGTCCGAAGTTGGTTGACTTGGGTTTGACAACAATTTCTCGGTTCTTAATCAAAGGGTAGTAGGCCAGTCCCTCTTCAAGAGAAGAAAATTCTGCTCCAGCCGGAACGGGAAAGTCAGCTGCTGCCAAAATCTTTTTGGTGACTGTTTTATTGGCCATAGCCAAAGGGATGACATAGTTATCCTTGGAGGTCATATTGCCGTTCTTGACATATTCTACATGACTACCATGCCAAAGCTTGAGAAATTGGTCCTTTTCATCTAAAATTTCAACATTCAGCCCCTTTTGAATAGCATCAAAGAGCAGCATCTGGGTGGACAGTTCCATATTTTCGTAGCCTTTGAGGGCATAAGGAGCAGTCCAGGCATAGCGGTGGTATTCTTCTGCTTTTTCTAGACCAAAAGCTGTTAAGGAATCTTGCTGGATATGGGGCAGGAGCTGTCCTGACAGTGTCAGCTGAGGATGTAAGAGAGCCTCTCTCATCTGGTCCAGCAAAGTTTGATAGTAAGTTGGCAGTTCAAAATGCTGGATGAGCTCTTCCATGGCTTGGAGAAGGGCTGAGCTGTCTGCCTCATCTGGCAGGGCAGTCAGCGGGTGGCTACAAGCAATTTTCTGGTTCAAATCATGGGCAGCTTTTAATACTGCATCAACATTTTCTACATCATCTAGCCAGAGCAGGCCCAGTAAAAAGAGATGGACAGTATCTAAGGTCTCTTGGCTAATGCCCAAATGGTCAAAAGGATTGAGATCGAAGCAGCGGAATTCCAGATAGGTGATACCCTGCTCCAGATAGGCGCGATTGTGCTTCTGTCCACGGAAGCGAACGGCTGAGTAAAATTCTTTTTCAGCACTGAGCTCGCCAGACTGAACGTAGTTGTCAATATCGGTTACATATTGCTCCAAAGAAGTGTAGGACACCTGAATATTCTCGTCATTGACATAGCCATAGTTGCTGTTGCGAAAAGAGCGGATAGGCTGCGGGTATTCCTGACTGTAGAAGCCGGCTTCTGCCAGAGGAGCAGCACCGTAGAGATAGGTTAAGAGCCATCGGAAACGCAGAAAGTTTCGAGCCAGTTTGAGATAGAGGTCATTTTTAAAGTCCTTGAGTAAATGATAGGAGCTGACTTGAAAGAGAGCAGCGACCAGATCTTTCCCTAGCTCCATGTTGTAGTGGATGCCAGAGATGGCCTGTAGTTTTTTGCCATATTTTTTCGCTAAACCCTCTCGGTAGTGGCGTTCGTATTCGTTTTCCAGACGGGCGATGATAATATCTTCTTCAGTCAGCTGCGGTGGCATGGACAGAGGCCACAGGCATTCACTCTGGTCAATTGAGCGGCCTGCCACATCGCTGATAGCTCCCAGTAAGCGCCGCGCTTCCTTAGTAGAGTGAGCAATAGGTGTAATTAGTTCCAGTTGTTGTTCGCTGAAGTCTGTTTGGATGGTCGGGTGGAAATTGCGGGAACCAAGCTGACTCGGATGAGCAGTTTGAGCTAAGTGTCCATCAGTTGTAACTCGCAGATTTTCCCTCTCCAGACCAAAGGTCGCTTGGAGAATAGGGCTTGATGTATCCAGTTTCTGCAGTAATTGATTAATCGTCATCGTTTCACCGTCCTATGGTAGTTATTTTAGTCTATTACAAACGGAAAAAGAAAGCAAATTTCCGCTACGATTTTACAAAAATTCCGAACTTTTATTTTAAATTAAGTACTAAAATTCAGAAAATACATATTTTGTAAAAATGTAATTCGTCTACATAAGAGAAAAAACAAATGAAATGATGAACCCTCCTTGAAAAATTGTCAAATTTTTCATATAATGAGGTATAAAACATAATCGCAGGTGAGATTCCTGCCTGCTTTTCAAGAAAGGACGAGCTATATAGCTCAGACAAAGATATGACATCAGTAGTTGTTGTAGGAACCCAGTGGGGAGATGAAGGAAAAGGGAAGATTACAGACTTCCTATCAGCCAATGCAGAAGTCATTGCTCGCTACCAAGGTGGGGACAATGCCGGTCACACCATCGTGATTGATGGCAAAAAGTTCAAGTTGCACTTGATTCCTTCAGGTATCTTCTTCCCTGAAAAGATTTCTGTCATCGGAAACGGCGTGGTGATCAATCCTAAATCATTGGTCAAAGAGTTGGCTTATCTTCATGAAGAAGGTGTGACAACAGACAGTTTGCGCATTTCAGACCGCGCCCATGTCATCCTCCCTTACCATATCGAATTAGACCGTCTCCAAGAAGAGTCTAAGGGAGACAACAAGATCGGAACGACGATTAAAGGGATTGGACCAGCCTACATGGACAAGGCTGCGCGTGTGGGAATCCGGATTGCGGACCTTTTGGACCGCGACGTCTTCGCAGAACGCCTTCGCATCAACTTGGAAGAAAAGAACCGTCAATTTACCAAACTCTATGATGCAGAGCCTCTTTCATTTGACGATATCTTCGAAGAATACTATGAATATGGTCAACAAATCAAACAATATGTAACCGATACTTCTGTTATCTTGAACGATGCTTTGGATAACGGCAAGCGCGTGCTCTTTGAAGGAGCACAAGGGGTTATGTTGGATATCGACCAAGGAACTTATCCATTTGTAACCTCTTCAAACCCTGTTGCAGGTGGAGTGACCATCGGATCAGGTGTCGGCCCAAGCAAGATCGACAAGGTTGTCGGTGTATGTAAAGCCTATACCAGCCGTGTCGGTGACGGACCATTCCCTACAGAACTCTTTGATGAAGTGGGTGATCGGATCCGTGAAGTCGGCCATGAGTATGGGACAACAACCGGTCGTCCACGTCGTGTCGGTTGGTTTGACTCAGTTGTCATGCGCCATAGCCGTCGTGTGTCAGGAATTACCAACCTCAGCTTGAACTCCATCGACGTTCTGTCAGGTTTGGATACAGTGAAGATCTGTGTGGCTTACGACTTGGATGGAGAACGCATTGACCACTACCCAGCAAGCTTGGAGCAACTCAAACGTTGCAAACCAATCTATGAAGAATTACCAGGTTGGTCAGAAGACATCACCGGTGTCCGTCACTTGGATGAGCTTCCAGAAAATGCCCGCAATTATGTTCGCCGGATCGGTGAGTTGGTTGGTGTGCGCATTTCAACCTTCTCAGTCGGACCAGATCGTGACCAAACCAATATCCTGGAAAGTGTCTGGTCAAGTAAATAATTCAATAAAAGTTGGGAGTCTCTCTCAACTTTTTTGAGTCTTAAGAATACTTTAAGCCCTGTGGTCTATACTAAGACCATAAACAAAGACCTCCCAACTTTGTTTAGAATCCAAACTTTTTTTCATAATATCTCCCTATAAGAAGTCACCCATTGGTGGCTTTTTTTCTGGCTTCATCATATAATAGAACAAGAACATAAAAAGTAAGTGAGTGTACAAGTGAGAGACTATACCCTAGAAGAGAAAGAAGCTTTTATGCGAGAGGCTTTAAAAGAGGCAGAGATCGCCTTGGCCCATGAGGAAATACCCATTGGCTGTGTCATTGTCAAAGACGGCGAGATCATTGGACGTGGGCACAACGCGCGAGAAGAATTGCAGCGAGCGGTCATGCATGCGGAGGTAATGGCGATCGAAGAAGCCAATCAGCACGAAGAGAGCTGGCGTTTGCTGGATACCACCCTATTTGTGACCATTGAACCCTGTGTCATGTGCAGTGGTGCCATCGGGCTGGCCCGGATCCCTCAGGTAGTCTACGGTGCGACCAATCAGAAGTTTGGTGGAGCAGGGAGTCTCTACGACATTTTGACAGATGAACGTCTCAATCACCGGGTGGAAGTAGAAACAGGAATCTTGGAAGCAGAATGTGCAGCCATTATGCAGACCTTTTTCCGCCAAGGCCGAGAACGAAAAAAACAAGCCAAGCTCGCAGCCAAGGCCGAAACACAAGAATAAAAACCGGACCTTTGCAAAATCCACAAATTATGATATAATACCTATCGGAGCAACAGTTCTGCGTGAAGCGGGTCAGGGGAGGAATCCAGCAGCCCTAAGCGAAGTGAACTGTGTGCTCTTTTTTCTATAGCTCTTAGTGAGGTAAGCCTGTAAGGCGCAACCGAGCTTAGAGAT
>NZ_KV794423.1:212557-224522 GCF_001808745.1 Streptococcus sp. HMSC057G03 | reverse complement strand
ATATTGATCCTGAGGAGCGAAGCGACGTGAGGACTATAGCGTAAAATGAAATTAGCCCGTAAGGCGCGACCGAGCTTAGAGATATTGACCCTGAGGAGCAAAGCGACGTGAGGGCTATCATTCACCAGAGTCATGTAGAAATGACTTTCATATCCAAAGAATAAAAGAAAAAAATAGAGTTTCGTGAGAAGCTTCTTTTTTTGATTTTTTAGCCCAAAATAGTACAAATATGCAAACGATTGCTATTGCGTCGTTGCTTGATTTGTGAAAATAAAAAAATTAGCAAATGAAAACGTTTTATAGATTGGTTTCCCTTGATTTAATCCGTGTAAAGCGATATCATAGAGAAGAACAAAATTTGGAGGAATAACATGTCTCATATTAAATTTGACTACTCAAAAGTTTTGGGTAAATTTGTTGCCCCACATGAAGTGGAATACATGCAACCACAAGTGACTGCAGCTGATGAATTGATCCGTAAAGGAACAGGTGCTGGTAGTGACTTCCTAGGTTGGTTGGACCTTCCTGAAAATTATGACCGTGAAGAATTTGACCGAATCTTGAAAGCTGCTGAACAAATCAAATCAGACAGCGATGTTTTGGTCGTAATCGGTATCGGTGGATCATACCTTGGTGCGAAAGCAGCCATTGACTTCTTGAACCACCACTTTGCAAACTTGCAAACAAAAGAAGAACGCAAAGCTCCACAAATCCTTTATGCTGGAAACTCAATCTCATCTACTTACCTTGCTGACTTGGTAGAGTATGTTTCAGATAAAGATTTCTCAGTCAATGTGATTTCTAAATCAGGTACAACAACTGAACCAGCCATCGCTTTCCGTGTCTTCAAAGAACTCTTGGTGAAGAAATACGGCCAAGAAGAAGCCAACAAACGGATCTACGCAACAACTGACCGTGCTAAAGGTGCTGTAAAAGTGGAAGCAGATGCCAATGCTTGGGAAACATTTGTAGTTCCAGATGATATCGGTGGACGCTTCTCAGTTTTGACACCAGTTGGATTGCTTCCAATTGCTGCATCAGGTGCTGATATCAAAGCCCTTATGGAAGGTGCGAATGCTGCCCGTAAAGACTACACTTCAGACAAACTTTCTGAAAACGAAGCTTACCAATACGCAGCAGTTCGTAACATCCTTTACCGTAAAGGATACGCTACTGAAATCTTGGTAAACTACGAGCCATCTCTTCAATACTTCTCAGAATGGTGGAAACAATTGGCTGGTGAGTCAGAAGGAAAAGACCAAAAAGGGATCTACCCAACTTCAGCTAACTTCTCAACAGACTTGCACTCATTAGGTCAATTTATCCAAGAAGGAACTCGTATCATGTTTGAAACAGTTGTCCGTGTGGACAAACCACGTAAGAACGTGATCATCCCTACTTTGGAAGAAGACCTTGACGGACTTGGTTATCTTCAAGGAAAAGACGTTGACTTCGTTAACAAAAAAGCAACTGACGGTGTTCTTCTTGCCCACACAGACGGTGACGTACCAAACATGTACGTAACTCTTCCTGAGCAAGATGCCTTCACTCTTGGTTATGCCATCTACTTCTTCGAATTGGCAATCGCCCTTTCAGGTTACTTGAATGCGATCAACCCATTTGACCAACCAGGTGTTGAAGCTTACAAGAAAAATATGTTTGCCCTTCTTGGTAAACCAGGATTTGAAGAACTTGGAGCAGAACTCAACGCTCGTCTTTAATCAATAGACAAAACGATCTCGTAAGAGGTCGTTTTTTTGTCTGCAAAATAGTTTCATAAAATTTCCCCTTAGATTCAACTATAAAAACACTAGCTAGTTATTTCTCCTGATCATATGGTTATCTCATTGCTAAACTACTGATACTATAGGGTTTCTAGAAGAGCAATAGTTACCGGCACGGATTTTATACTCAAATCCTTTAATATAAAAAGTTATTTGAATATAAAAGTTGTCATTTGTTGTTTCATAATATAAAATAAAAGATGAATGAAAATAATTGAAAAGGGAATGAAAATTATGAAAAAGAACTTGGCTAAATTCTTGTTACTTTCATCTATGCTTGGTGGAATGGCTGTTGCTCACCCGGTTTCTGCGAATACAAAAGCTGCGATTTATGAGTACAAAAATGGTCAGCTAGACCTTGTTCAACAACCAACTTATGAAGGTTTTGAATCGAATCAGCTTTCTTTGAAATTGAAAAC
The DNA here is from genome assembly GCF_001808745.1 of Streptococcus sp. HMSC057G03. Classification (NCBI taxonomy): domain Bacteria; kingdom Bacillati; phylum Bacillota; class Bacilli; order Lactobacillales; family Streptococcaceae; genus Streptococcus; species Streptococcus sp. HMSC057G03. The sequence continues at coordinate 222,319 of NZ_KV794423.1, read as the reverse complement.
AGGTCGTGTCGATGTAGTGGGAGCGCGTGAAGGCAAGAAAGAAAGTGCGCATGATGCAGGAGCCTACCAATTTGCATTGATTTACAAATCTGAAGGTGGCGAAGAAGAGACCGTTGCTAAAGGGCAAAATACAGCAGATGGGACGATCGAATTTGATGATGTGGATCTCTCTGGACTGAATTCTGGAACTGTTAAACTCTACATTCGTCAAACCACAAAAGATGATGGTCGCTTTAAACAGTTGGATAATGGAGAAGGGGAAGTAACAGTGTCCCTTGCTTACGATGGGTCAGGACGCTTGATGGTGGATTCACTTGCAAGTTCAAACCCAATTTATCGTAATTTCATTGCAGGCTATAACGGTTCTGAGACAGGAGGATCCACTTCACCAAGTACAACAAGCCCATCTTCAAGCTCAAGTAGCTCATCTTCTAGTTCAAGTAGCTCAAGTAGTTCGTCTTCTAGCTCAAGTAGCTCATCGAGCTCATCTTCAAGCAGCTCATCTTCAAATTCCTCAAGTTCAACTTCTTCATCGAGCTCAAGCTCTTCTTCTAGTTCTTCCTCAAATTCAAGCGACTCAAGCAAATCTGTCGTTGGCCGTTTATTGCCAAAAACAGGTCAAGAAACAGGTGTCGTTTTGGCAACATTGGGCTTGCTCTCACTTGCAGGGCTTGCTATTGTCTCCCTTCGCAAGAAATTTTAAGATAAGCATCTAAAAGGTCGGATATCTCTCCGATCTTTTTTAGTCTATCAAGACAGGAGTTGGTCCTTGCTTGGTTTTATGTTATAGTAGAAGAGAAGAATAAAAAGGAGAATTCGAAATGTCCGAGAAAGATCAAGAACAATTTATGAAACATACTCCCGTAGAGGGTGCGCCTCAATTTGATGTGGCTGCGCCAGCCTTTGTCCCAAAAGAAGAAGCCGAAGACTTGGTCGTTCCAGAAGCTAGTGGCCTTTCAGTGACGGAGACGGAAGCAATGAAAGAAGAAGCAGACGAGCCAGCTGTTTCAGAAACAGTGGAGCCTCCAAAGATGGATGAAGCAACTGTTGGAGAACATCCGGATGTAGTTGTTGCTCCCCAACCGACTCCTCCATTCCAGCCTGCACCACAAGCTCCTCAAAATATGGCAGCTGAACCAATTGGTCCGCAGACAGTGCCTGTTCCTGAGACACCTATTCCACAAGCTCCTCTTTCTCCTGTTGGAAGACCGATGGATACTGCAGACAAGAAGGCGATTCGTTTTGCCCTTGGGATTTTAGTTGGGATTCTTATCGGTGGTGTCAGTGGCTATTTGATTGGTCATGCTAGCCCTAGTACGTCACCATCTAGAAAGCAGACTTCTTGGTCAGGCAACCAATCTGGTTCTTCTTCCAATATCGATTTGGAGCAATTGACTTCTGAAGACGCGGAAGCCAATTTTAGCTGGGAACAATCTGATATCGAGCAACTTCAGTTTTTGACGGGAAAGGATTCTGGGGAGACTCCTGAGGAAATGGTCGACGCTTATGGAAAGGCTAGTTCCGTTCAATTTGATAGTGGGGAATTGAAATTATTCTGGGATGATAACTCTTATAATAAAGAGGTAAAAGCGACCTACTCTAAGAGAGGAAAAGAATTACAGCTTGTCAAATTTGAATTTAATCAATTTGGGAAAAATCTTACGGTTGAGGACAACTTTGCAGATGGATTCAAAGTTGGAAATAGTGAGACCGGTGCTGGAGGAACCTCTTACAAAGAGCTTTTAGAAAAATACGGTGATGCGGTCAATCTGACGGTGAGTTCATCTGATGATTCAGACGAGATAGAGTTGGTCATGGACTTCCAAAAGAAAAACGGGGACTATGTAGATTTGACCTTTATTCGCCAAGAAAATGGAGATTTCCTCTTGAGTAGTAAAGACAGCTATTAAAAGGATAAGACAAGAAAGAGGCAAGCGCCTCTTTTTTGGGATAAGACGAGACAAATACGCTAATTTTCTATACAATAGAAAGAGTTTGAATAGAAAGAGCATGAAGGATGGAAGAAATGAAACAGTGGATAGAACGTCATAAGCGGATCCTCCAAAAAGCTGCAGGGGCTTTGCTAGCTTTTGTCGTTGGGGCTTGCTTGGTGTTTATGATTCATCCGGTTAAAACCTTACCAAAAGACCGTTTGCTGAGCCTATCTCGAATGCAAGAAGCAAGCCAACAATTTGTCGCTCCTTCTTCAAAAGAGCCGGCTCTAGAAGACTTGTTGTCATTAGAGCTTGCAAGGGGAGAAGGAAAGGTACAAAAAAGTTGGGTGACTTTGTCTGCATTCGTCAAAAAATTTGGAAAAGCAGCGAGCTTTACACAAGAAGATACGAGTTTTGGAGCACAAGTCCAGTTAGGCTATGGGGCTTCTGTGAAGGGGCTCTATCCTTATACCATAGAATTTCAAAAGCAGGATGATGATTTTTATTTGAGCTCGATTCAAGGATTTGCACCAAAGTCGTCTCACTATCAGAGCAAAAAGAACGTAAAACTGGTAGATTTTACAGGCTATCAGACACTAGATGGAAAAAAGGAAAAGGGGACAGCAGTAGAAGATGTCTTGAAAAAATCAGGTCTTCCCAATTCTCTTAGTTTGACCTCTGAAAAGGACAAGCAAGTCCTAGCCCTGTCTTATCAGGTGACAGATGGACTGGTCTCTTTAACCTTTGAACGTGACCAGACTGGTCAGTATCGTTTGACGAAGAAGGGGTGAAGCAGATGATCGAGTGGATGAAAAAGAATCGAAAAGAACTCTTGCTGCCGTTTTTGTGTTTTGTTTTAGGAGTGTTACTTGCGATTGCAAGCATCCAGGTGCAAGAGCAAGGAACCGATACCAAGGAGGACCAAACACTTGCCCATTTCCAGCCAAAGGATTATCAGAATTTGGTCAGCAAGGAACAAGAAATCAAGCAGTTTAAATGGACCATCGAAGCTGTGGCGAATTTGAAAGTTCGTCTCAAGCAGACTCAGCAACCAGGAACCCGCTTGGAAACAGTTGTGACGGAATGGGGGAAAGCCCAAAAAGTTAAGTATACAAAGACAGCTCAAGGGGATAAAACGGTTCTCGTCTTGACCTATGCGGCTAAGCAAACCGATCAGGGAAAGAAAAGTGTAGCCTTGTGGTTTGAACAGGAAAAAGACCAGGGGTATCGCTTGACGACAGTGGATGCGACAAATTTGTTGGACGCAAAAGAGAAGACAAGCAGTGAGAAAGAAATCACTACTGAAAAAGAGAAAAAAGGTACAGAATTCGCCCAGCTTATTCAGCAACTAGGAAATCCTCAACGCTTGGTCTGGGGGGAAATGCCAGATGGCGGAATGGGCTATCGCGCGACTTACCAGCTACCAGGGCAGCCAGAAGTGGTGATGGAATTCAAGAAAAAAGCCAAGAAATTAGTGTTGGTATAAGAAAGGAGATATCATTGGACGATCAACGGACAGACATCAAGGCAGCTTCCTCTCACCAGGGTGGGAGCCGCTTGATTTCAGAAGCTGACCTTGCTTCAATAGGGGGAGGCAGGCATTCAGAACCAAGACAAACGGTACTAGACTCCCAATCGGAGAGGACGAAAACCTACTCCCCTTCCTCTAAGAGTGAAGGGTCTTCGCTGGCAGCCTTTTTTGGTTTATTGGCCATGCTGGGATTATTTGCCTATCTGGCTTCAGGAGGTATTCATAGCGAGGAACATCCTTCTTCTACTACTAGTGAATATGGAAGCACTAGCTTGTCTTATGGAACTAGAAAGGAAACCTTGAGAGGTGGTACGAGTAGCTTGATTGCTCCGGAGAGGGAATTTCAGTTTCAAGTGACCTATGAGAAGGCCATTTCCCTGATTCCTGGTTTAAGTGAGGGAGATCAAGAACGTTACTCTTCAACTTCTCTGTCTCCACAGGATGTGGTAGCTGTACTGGGGAAGGCTAGCAGTGGAGAAGAAACCTACCAAGAAGGTGGTGTCAGTCCTTTTATGACACAATTGGAGTATCAGTCTGAAGGGTCCCCTTCTTCCGTAACCGTTTTACTTTCAAAAATTGGTGTTGATCGTTTATCTTCTCTTGATTTTAAAAACTTAAACAGTGAGCGATTAGCCAATAAAAATGGTAGCTTAAACAGAGAAGATTTTGCCAATATGAAAATAGGAACGAGCTATTCAGATCTTGTGAATACAGTAGGAATTCCTAGCAGTGTTTCTTGGTCGAGTATGCTGGGTTCAGAGTCCTTCTTAACCTTTTACTATAAGCTTTCTGATTCGCGATCAGTCATTATTCGTTTTGGAAGTAATCGAACTATTAGTGAAATCAAGGGTCTCGAAGATCCGGCGACATCCACATCGCCTTAGGTGTTCATCTCTTTGGGATTGTGGTATAATATGGATACCTTTAATTGAAATGAATGGAGAATCTCATGACAGCACAAAAAATGTCTGCTCAAGAAATTATCGCTTTTATTGGAAATGCAGAAAAGAAAACAAATGTGAAAGTAACCTTTGAAGGGGAATTGGCAATAGCTGTTCCAGCTTCTGTCACCAAGCTTGGCAATGTGTTGTTCGGTGACTGGAAAGATATCGAGCCCCTTCTTGCCAACTTAACAGAGAACAAGGATTATGTGGTCGAACAAGATGGCCGTAATTCAGCTGTTCCCTTGCTTGATAAGCGCTATCTAAATGCGCGTATCGAACCGGGCGCTATTATCCGTGACCAAGTGACCATCGAAGACAATGCTGTCGTGATGATGGGGGCTGTGATCAATATCGGTGCTGAAATCGGTGCAGGAACCATGATTGATATGGGGGCTATCCTTGGTGGTCGTGCTACTGTTGGTAAAAACAGCCACATCGGTGCAGGTGCCGTTCTTGCGGGTGTCATTGAGCCAGCTTCTGCTGAGCCTGTTCGGATCGGTGATAATGTCTTGGTCGGTGCCAATGCAGTTGTGATTGAAGGGGTTCAAGTAGGAAACGGATCCGTCGTTGCCGCTGGAGCTATCGTTACTCAAGATGTTCCTGAAAATGTGGTCGTAGCGGGTGTCCCAGCTCGCATCATCAAGGAAATCGATGAAAAAACACAACAAAAAACAGCACTCGAAGACGCTTTGCGTAATTTGTAACATATTGATAGTAGAGGCCGCAAGGCCTCTATTCTAATAGAAAGAAGACAACTATGACATTGGACTTAATCAAAATCAGACGGGATTTGCACCAAATCCCTGAAATTGGCTTGGAAGAATTTGAAACCCAAGCCTACCTCTTAGAGCGAATCGCAGAGATCACAGCGGGCAAGGACTTTGTTGAGCAACGGACTTGGCGGACCGGGATCCTGGTTTATCTCCATGGGGCTGCACCTGAAAAAACTATCGGCTGGCGGACAGATATCGATGGTTTACCGATTGTGGAACAAACGGGCCTTGATTTTGCTTCCAAGCACGAAGGACGGATGCATGCTTGTGGTCATGATATGCACATGACGACAGCTCTTGGGCTTTTGGATCAACTGGTTCAAGTGCAACCAAAAAATAACCTGCTCTTTCTCTTCCAACCAGCTGAAGAAAACGAAGCTGGTGGGATGCTCATGTATAAGGACAATGCTTTTGGCGACTGGCTTCCTGATGAATTTTATGGTCTGCATGTGCGCCCTGATTTGAAGGTGGGGGACATTGCGACCAATACGGGTACCCTTTTTGCAGGGACCTGTGAAGTCAAGATCACCTTTACAGGAAAGGGAGGGCATGCGGCCTTTCCACATGAGGCCAATGACGCTCTTGTAGCGGCCTCTTACTTCATTACCCAAGTCCAATCGGTCGTGAGTCGAAATGTCGATCCGATTGAAGGTGCTGTGGTGACCTTTGGTTCCATGCATGCAGGAACAACCAATAATGTGATCGCTGAGACAGCCTTCCTTCATGGGACCATTCGGACCTTGACCATGGAGATGAATCTTTTGACTCAAAAACGGGTCAAAGCCATTGCAGAAGGAGTTGCAGCAGCCTTTGATGTGAAATTGGACCTGGAACTCAAGCAAGGAGGCTACCTGCCTGTGGAAAACCAACCAGAATTGGCCAAAGAACTCATGGACTTTTTCACAGCTGAGGAAGACGTGAACCTGATTGATATTCTGCCTGCGATGACAGGAGAAGACTTCGGCTTTCTCTTGAGCAAGGTCCCCGGTGTCATGTTCTGGTTGGGGATTGATACCCCTTATGCCTTGCACCATCCAAAGATGAGCCCCAATGAGGCCGCCCTTCCCTTTGCTGTGGAAAACATTGGTAAATTTTTGAAAATGAAAGCCAACCAATAAGGAATGGATTCAACTCCGTCTGGAGTTGGATTTTTTCTTTGTTGTATAAAAACTGTTCGGATCTTTCCTAAAAAATGATACAATTAAAGCTAGACAAAAGGAGTAGGGAATGAAGAAAACACTACGAAAAGAAACTATGGCAGCCATGAAAGCACTGCCTCAAACTGTGAAAACTCAAGCAGATGAAGAGCTGACTCAACGCCTCTTGGAGCTACCAGCTTTTCAGGAGGCAAAGACCCTTGCGACCTATCTGTCTTTTGACCATGAAGTTTCCACAGCTGGCTTGATCCAAGCAGCTCTTCAACTTGGAAAACGCGTCTGTGTTCCCCGTACCTATCCACAAGGGCGAATGGAATTTGTGGAATACGATCCTGACATTTTGGAAAAGACACGCTTTGGTTTGCTGGAGCCCAATGAAAAAGGGAAGCTTGTGGATCAGTCAGAGATTGATCTGATCCATGTACCAGGCTTGGTCTTCCAGTCAAAAGGCTACCGAATTGGCTATGGTGGTGGCTATTATGATCGTTATTTAGCAGATTTTACTGGAAAAACGGTTAGTACGATTTATTCCATCCAGCAGAAGGAGTTCCAACCAGATGCTTTTGATCAGGCAGTTCAGGAGGTGCTAGTCTATGAAGTTACTCTTTGATCGTCGTTATCCTGTGACTAGCCTCTTGTTGTTAGTGACAACGGCAGTCTTTCTTTCCATGTTTATCCGATTTGGAGGCGACTACCAAACAGGTGCTGCTATTTACTATAGCGGTGGTATTATTGGAGAGGTTGTGAAAGTCGATCCTAGCCAGTTATGGCGAATCGTGACAGCTACATTTGTTCATATCGGCCTAGAACATTTTGTGCTCAATATAATCACCCTCTATTACTTGGGACGTTTGGCAGAAGATCTCTTTGGATCGAAGGCTTTCTTAGCTCTCTATCTCTTATCAGGCATGATGGGCAATGTCTTTGTTGCTATTTTTACGCCAGATGTGATTGCAGCAGGAGCTTCTACAGCCCTCTTTGGACTGTTTGGGACTATTGGTGCTCTGCGCTTTATTGTCCAAAGTCCCTATATTCGCCACTTGAGTCAGTCCTATACCAGCTTGATTGTGGTCAATTTGATCTTTAGCTTCATGCCAGGAATCAGTATGGCGGGGCACATCGGTGGCTTAGTGGCTGGAGTCATGTTGGCTTATGTCTTTCCAGTTAGAGGGGAAGCTCGCTTTATGAACCGAACCTATCAGATGAGTGCAGCCCTATCTTATCTCTTACTTTTGCTTTATTTCTTAGGTAAAATCTTGACTCTATTTTAAGAAGAGGCTAGGACAAAAGTCCTAGCCTCTCAGTTATCTTTGAATTGTCGAGCAAGACGCAGCGGTTGACTGGGCTCTACTACGCTGATTTCATCAGCTTTTACAGCCCTACACAACTGTGCGGAGGTGGGGCGACGAAATCGAATTCTAACGAATTACCGATTTCTGTCCCACTCTCTTTTTTTCCTAAAAAATGTAGTGCAATCGTAAACTAACAGAAAATTGTTTGAAATGCAAAGAATTGTATATATTTATTATAATATATTTGCAGGAGTCAAGTGAATCCACTATTGCTAGGTCCATAGAGAAGGTAATCATGGGTAAAAAGGTATAAAAACGCAAATTAGAAAGCGCTTGCAAAAGAGGTAAAAAAAAGATAGACTTAAGGTATAAAAAATCAGGGATGCTACCTTTTTCTATAAAGGAACATTCAAACATAAAGGAGATTTGCCATGAAGAAATGGTTGTTTAAACTAGCTTTGATAGCGATGACGTTCTTACTCCTACCAATTCAAGCCGTTCAGGCCTGCTGTGGATTTATCATTGGTCGCCAGTTGACCAAGGATGGGACCACTCTCTTTGGTCGGACAGAGGACTACCCTTATTATCCAAATGGTGGAAAACACAACAAAAACTATGTTGTGGTTGATGCCAAGACCTATAATGAGGGAGATCAAATCGAGGATGAATCCAACGGATTCACCTACCCGCATGCTGTCAATGAAATGAAATACACAGCTACTTATGACTCTGCTCGTGGTGACGGTAGCAACGGGGCTTTCGGGGAACACGGTTTTAATGAAGCCGGTGTATCCATGACTGCGACAGTAACAGCAATCCCAAATAAGAAAGTCTTGACAACGGATCCTTTGAAAGAGAATGGCCTACCAGAAGCAGCTATGCTAGATGTGATTTTGCCACGTGTTAAAACTGCCCGTGAAGGGGTTGAATTACTGGCCAAAGTCATCGAAGAAAAAGGTTCAGCTGAAGGGAATGTGGTTGTCTTTGCAGACCAAAATGAAACTTGGTATATGGAAATTCTATCTGGTCACCAATATGTAGCGGTGAAGGTGCCAGAAGATAAATATGCAGTTTTTGCCAATACCTACTACCTTGGCCATGTAGACTTGAATGACACTGAAAATGTCATTGCCTCTAAAGATGTAGAAAAAGTAGCCAAGGAATCTGGCAACTACAAGACTGATAAAGATGGCAATTTCCATATTGCTAAATCTTATGGACCAGAAAAATATGCTGAAGGGGACCGCTCACGGACCTATGCAGGTATCACCTTACTAGATCCAGACTCTAAAGTCACTTATGAGGATGATGAGTATGAGCTCTTCCGTTCACCAACCGATCCAAACAAAAAATACACCTTAGAAGATGCTTTTGCTTTGCAACGGAACCGTTTTGAACACTTAAATGGACGCTTCGTGCCAGATGATCAAATTGGTGTTAAGAAACAAGGTGATGATGGTAGCAACGATACTGTTCGTAAAGACCAATACAAATATGCTTTAGGAAACGAAAATGTGATCGATGCCCATGTCTATCAAATCAATCCAAACCTTCCAAAATCATTTGGTGGAACTGTATGGCTCGGCATGGGACCTTCACGGAATACCCCTTATGTTCCATTCTATGGAAATGTAAAAGATACTTATGAAGCTTTCAAACCTCAAACTGCTACCTATGATCCGAATTCATGGTATTGGACAGTATGGCATATTGACCAGATGGCCATCAATAATCAAGACCTCTTTGGGAAATCGATTCAAAATCACTGGAAAGCTCTCGAAGAACAATTGATCATTGAACAGAAGGTTAGTGATAGCAAATATGCAGCCTTGAAAGCTGATGAAGCTGTAGCAAAAGCGGTTGAAGATAAAGTGACTGAGGATGCTTTAGCTCGGTCTGAACGTCTCTTCAAACAATTCAAGCAATATGAGTCTGAATTATCTGCAACTCTTAAAGAAGCAGGTCGTACAGATGATCCATACCGTGCATCTTTACCAGATGACTACAAGGATCCAACAGAATCAAGTACCGAGCCAAGCAAGGAAGAAACAAAGCCAAGCACAGAGTCAAGTACAGAACCAAGCAAGGAAGAAACGAAGCCAAGCACCGAAGCAAGTACAGAACCAAGCAA
>NZ_KV794423.1:188267-212457 GCF_001808745.1 Streptococcus sp. HMSC057G03 | reverse complement strand
GAAGAAACGAAACCAAGCACCGAAGCAAGTACCGAGCCAAGTAAGGAAGAAACGAAGCCAAGCACCGAGCCAAGCAAGGAAGAAACAAAACCAAGCACCGAAGCAAGTACAGAACCAAGCAAGGAAGAAACGAAACCAAGCACCGAAGCAAGTACAGAACCAAGCAAGGAAGAAACGAAACCAAGCACTGAGTCAAGTACAGAACCAAGCAAGTCAGAAACGACCCCAAGCACAGAATCAAGTACAGAACCAAGCAAGGCAGAAACGAAACCAAGCACTGAAACAAGTACAGAGCCAAGCAAGGAAGAAACAACACCAAGTAGTACAACTACTGTTGTTCCTACAAATAGCAACAGTGTTAGTACCGTTGGTCGCCCAGTTTTACCAACAAATTCATATATTTTAGTAGACCAGGCAACAGGTATCGTCTTGCAAAACCCTGATTTTGCTCAAGGTGGCTATAGTCTCCTTGTTGAAGTTTTGAAAGATGTTAAAGAACTAGCTGGTAAAGATTACAAGGCATATAATATTCAATTATCGAACCAAAATAATCCTATACATCAAATTAGTCCAACTGTTGTGACCATTCCAGTAAATAGCCAAAAAGAAGTAGAAGCAGTTTATGGTATCGGTGAAAATGGTCAATTGGAATCCTTCCAATTCCAACTAAATGAAGATAAGTCAGCCGTAACATTTACAACCTCTCATTTCTCAACTTATGGTGTAGTTTATAAATCTGCAGCAAAAATTGAAGTGAAGAAAGGTGAGAAAAAATTACCATCAACCGGTCAAAGTATTTCCATTGCGACAATGGTAGGCGGAGTTCTTTTGATAGTTTTTGGATTTGGCTACTACATCGAAAAACGTAGAACTCATTAAACGATACAGTTTATAATATATAACAAAAAAAGGAAGTGAGAATGAAATCTCTCTTCCTTCTTTTTTAGTCTGCAGTTTGTTCAGATGCTTCTAATTGTTTTCCAAGATCAATGATATACTGTTTGAGGTCATCTTTTACTTGAGGATGCTTCAAAGCATAATCAATCGATGTTTTCATAAAACCAAACTTGTCACCCACATCGTAGCGTTGGCCTTTAAATTCACGGGCAAAGACTCGTTGGGTCTTATTGAGGGTATCGATTGCATCTGTCAATTGAATTTCATTGCCAGCACCTGGTTCTTGATTTGCAAGAATATCAAAGATTTCAGGAGTCAAGAGGTAGCGTCCGATAATAGCGAGATCACTTGGAGCGTCCTCTGGGTTTGGTTTTTCGACAAAAGTTTCAACGCTATAAAGACCGTTAATGCCTTCGCCTTGAGGTGCAATCACACCGTAAGAAGAAACCTCTTCGTGAGGGACTTCCATTACAGCGATGGTTGACGCATGGGTTTCATCGTAGTCGTTCATCAATTGTTTGGTCAATGGCAAGGCATCATCATTGGTGATGTCCATGAGATCATCTCCCAACATAACGACAAAAGGCTCGTTTCCAACAAAGGCCTTGGCTTGAAGAACAGCGTCCCCTAAACCTCGAGGGTGACTTTGGCGGATGAAATGAAGATTAATCGCTGTTGTATCATTGACCAACTTGAGTAAGTCAGTCTTGCCTTTTTGCTCGAGATTGTATTCCAATTCGAAGTTAGAATCGAAATGGTCTTCGATCGAACGTTTGGCCTTCCCTGTTACGACAAGGATTTCTTCAATCCCAGATTTCAGAGCCTCTTCTACGATGAATTGGATCGTAGGTTTGTCAACGATTGGCAACATTTCCTTTGCCAAAGCTTTGGTAGCTGGGAGGAAGCGTGTCCCCAAACCAGCCGCAGGAATGACTGCTTTTCTAACTTTAGTCATATAGTTTCCTTTCTAAAAGGTAGGATTGATGTTAGGGTGGTTGACTTATTTCCACTCATTTTCTTCTTTAAATTCATTGCTCATCATGTGGTGGATGGCTTCGCGGATATCTTTTCCTTCATAGATGACTTGGTAAATGGCTTGTGTAATCGGCATGTAGACATCCAATTCTTGGGCCAGCTCGTGGGCGACTTTGGTCGTAGAGATCCCTTCAATGATCATACCCATGTTGGCTTCGATGTCTTCCAATTTTTCGCCACGTCCGAGAGCATCCCCAGCTCGCCAGTTACGGGAGTGAACAGAAGTTCCGGTAACGATCAGGTCACCAACCCCAGACAAACCGCTATAGGTCAATGGGCTAGCTTCGAGCTTAACGCCAAGGCGCGTGATTTCAGCGAGACCGCGCGTGATGATGGCTGCTTTGGCATTGTCACCATAACCAAGACCGTGCAGGGCCCCAGCTCCGACCGCGATGATATTTTTTAAGGCCCCAGCAGTTTCCACTCCGATAACATCTGTATTGGTATAGAGGCGGAAGTAGTGATTGCTAAAGAGTTCTTGAACATAGCGTGCAGCTTCTAAATCTTTTGAAGCTGCTGTAATGAGGGTGATGTCCCGTACGATGGTTTCTTCCGCGTGACTCGGTCCAGAAACGACCACTACCTCACTGCGAAGAGAAGCAGGGATTTCTTCTTCAAGGATTTGAGAAATCCGATCGTGTGTACCAGGTTCGAGCCCTTTAGAAGCGTGCATCACTGTGACAGGGTGATCCAGTGTTTCAGCGACTTGTTTAGCGACCAAGCGGGTCACCTTTGTAGGAACGACAAAAAGGATAGCATCCACACCGTCCAAGGCTGCTTTCAGATCGGTCGTAGCGGTAATTTGATCGCTAATAACGATGTCTTTGAAATAGCGTTGATTGGTATGAGTGGTATTAATTTCATCGATTTGTTCTTGGATATTTCCCCAGAGACGGACTTCATGGCCGTTATCATTGAGGACTTGTGAAAGGGCTGTTCCCCATGAACCAGGACCCAATACTGCAACGGTTTGTTTTTCCATTGTATCTTCCATTTCTATGTCTATTTTTTCAACAAGGCTAGGAAATCTAGCGCTTGCGCCTTCGAAACGGCTTAATGTGTGCCTTGAAGGACGATTCTATTTTCCTCTCTATTTTAACATAATATAGGTAAAAAAACTTGTATGATCATCAATTGTTTTGTGAGGAGGGTGAGGGTGATAAATAAAATCTATCACGGTTTTAAAAAATACATATTAGACACTATCACTAATGGGTGGTAAGATAAGTAGTAGTTAAAATGAAGGAGGAATGAATATGTGCAGAACAATTGTTGGAGTATCCGCTAATCTCTGTCCGGTTGACCCGGAAGGGAAAAACCTTCATTCCTCCGTGTCTAGTCAATTTGCGGAAGGGATCCGTCAAGCAGGTGGACTTCCAATGGTCATCCCGATGGGAGATCCTTCCTTGGTTAAGGATTATGTTGAAACGATTGACAAATTGATCTTAAGTGGAGGCCAAAATGTCGATCCTAGTCTCTATGGCGAAGAAAAAACCATCGAAAGCGATGATTACAATATCGAACGCGATCAATTTGAGCTTGCCCTACTGAAGGAAGCAGTTCGCCAAAACAAACCGGTTCTAGGAATCTGCCGCGGGGTTCAGTTGATCAATGTAGCTTTTGGAGGGACACTCAATCAAGAGATCGAGGGACATTGGCAAGGACTTCCGTTTGGGACTTCCCATTCTATCGAAACTAAAAAAGGTAGTGTGGTGGAGCAACTCTTTGGTCAGGCTAGTCGGATCAATTCCGTCCACCGTCAAAGTATCAAGGATCTTGCACCAAATTTCCGTGCGACCGCCTTTGATCCGCGCGATCACACTATCGAAGCGATTGAAGCAGTAGACGGCCATCGGATTATGGGCTTGCAGTGGCATCCAGAATACTTGGTCAATGAAGAAAAAGGGAATTTAGAACTCTTCCGTTATTTATTACAGGAATTATAAGAAAAAGAGAGGTTGAATTGGTATCAGCCTCTCTTTTGGTATGGTTATTACTATCTAGAAATAGTAAGGGTTTTGTGCTAGAATAGGAACTACAATTGGGAGGTATTGATAGAAATGAAACTTGCTAAGACAATGAACCGTAACTATTTATGGTTGCTTCTAGGTTCTTATTTTGTGGCCATGATGGTCAATCTATTGAGTTTTTCAACAAAGGAATTATTTCTAGAACTGGGTAAAGTGGGATGGACCCATACAGTGCTTGCTTTGTTCATTAGTTATCCTATTCTTTGGTTTTTGACGGAGAGCAAGAAGTATATCTGCATACAAAAATTGAATCTCTGGTTCGTGGCAGGTATCCTATTTATTTCTATTTTGAAAAGTCCGAGTCTCTTTATGTCATTGGGCCTAGTGTTGCTCTCACTGGTCTTGTTTCTATATTTTTATTTAGGAAAAGAAAAAATCGCTTATATCTTCTTAGCGGTAGATGTCTTGTCTTTTCCGAAATTGTTGCTACAAACCAGTGCCAATCTTCAAGATAAGGAACTGGGGATCTTTACGTTTACGGTTTCTGAATCGAAGTTACCCACTTTGATTTGGCCAGTATTAGTAGCCGTTGTCGTTGCTGTCCTGATCGGTTTTCTTCTCTCAAAGGTTTCTTTGGCTAAAGTCAATGAAACCTGGGTTCGCAGACTCACCGTGGTGACAATAATCAGTGGTATTTTCTACGTGCTCTATCTATCGGTTGTGGCCTATTATAAGATTAAAGCCAATGCGGTCTCTTCCTTTGATATTGGAATTTTTTCGCAGATGTTTGAGAGAATGAGACATGATTTTTCACAAGTCACCACCCTTGAAAGAGATAGGGCCTTATCGCATTTCGGAGTCCATATTTCTCCAATTTATTATTTGATCTTGCCCTTCTATATGCTATTTCCTTATGTGGAAACGTTAGATATCGCTCAAACAGTGATTGTATTTTCTGCAGTTATCCCGCTTTGTTTGATTCTAAAGAAAATACAATTGCCAAAAGTCATGACGCCACTCGTGCTTGCCCTCTTTTTTGTGACTCCGGTTATGACAACGAGTGGTGGATTCCATTTGCATGAAAATTGTTTTTTGCCACCATTACTACTCTGGTTGTTCTACAGCCTGATTTCTCAGTGGCGTGGAAGAACTATCTTGTTCACCTTGTTGCTCCTTTTTGTGAAAGAGGATGCCTTTGTCTACGTGCTGTCCTTAGGACTTTATTTTGCGTTTCAACATCGTTTTACCTTTGAGGCCAAGTTTAAAAAGTGGTTGTATCTCAGCCTGTTTGCCTTACCGATACTTTATTTTGCATTTGCCATGTTCCTCTTAGCAAGATATGGCGAGGGAGCTATGGTTTCTCGATACAATAATCTATTATTGAGTGGCGAAAATGGTCTCCTGATGGTTGTGAAAAATGTAGTCCTAAATCCGCTTTATGTTTTGGGAAGTCTATTTACAGCGAAACGACTTGGCTACCTCTTTTTGGTCCTATTTCCTTTTAGCTTTTTACCACTGATTCAGCGACGTTGGTCTACCTATTTTCTGATGTTGCCCCTTTTTCTCATTAATTTATTGATGGATTGGCCTTACCAATATGATATTGGTTTTCAGTATAGCTATGGTTCGGTCACGCTTCTGTTTTTGATGGCTTTATTGTCTATCGATCAATTAAGCAAGAACCAGTTGGCATCAGATAATATTTTGGTGGCTCTACTAGCTTCTTCCATCATTTTTTCAAGCGCCATTCTATATAGTTTTACGCATAACTGGAATTTTGAAATCCAATACTATCAAACACGTAAAGACTATTTTGATGGGCTCGAAAAGACCCTGCAGGCTATCCCTAAAGATAAAGCGGTCTTAGCAGCAGGTGGCTATACGCCGAGTCTTCGCAGCCATGAAAAATTGTATGATCTTTTCTACCATAATGACAAAAAGCTTGATTCTAATATTGACATAGTGGTAGTTCCAAGGGAAATGCAAGAGGAAAAAAATGGTTATTCTGAAACAGCCACTCTAAACCTCTATAAAGAATCAGGGTATAAAGAAAGCAACTTATCTACAAAAGATGTGTTGATTTTGGAAAAATAACTGTTTGAAAGAGGAAGAGTTACTAAAAAAATTCACAAGCCAAATAGCCCTTAAATATACAAAAGATGGTTTTTTTGTTTAATAATCTTGACTTTCTCACTATGTTTTGCTATATTATATGCGTTGATTTATAAAAAATTAGCCTAGAAAGGGAGAAAAAATGAAAAAGTTAGCAGTTTTTTTGTCAATAGTTTGTTCGCTATTGATTGTGTCATTGACACTTTTTTCTAAAACTGTACAGGCGGAAACGTCTAAAAAAGTCGATGTGATTACGGAAGTTAAGATTCAAAATGATCAAGGTGGAGAATTGACAGGACCGGTTGGCCGATTTGACACTTTCCGTCTGAATGCAACATTCGCATTGGAAGGAAAAGATGTTAAAGAGGGAGATACTTCTGAGTTAGTATTAGAAAATCCCTTAATCATTGATTCTACTAATTTTGAAATTAAGGATAAGAAAACTGGTAAGGTGATTGCCAATGCAGTGGTAGATAAAGAAACCGGTAAGATTGTTTTAACCTTTACAAAATTTGTGGAAACAAAAAATGATGTGTCAGGTTCTTTCTTCTTCTACTCAATGATAGACAGACAAAAACATCCCAAAGAGGGTGATGTTCCAGTTACTGTGAAGGTGAATAATAAGACCAAATTCACAGGGAAGGTAAAAGCCGGCGAAGTGGGCCAAGGCGGAAAATATATCGTCGCAAAATCAGGATGGGATGTCAACAAGGAACACAAGCAAATTGGTTTTAGAATCTCTGTTAACCGAACAGGGGAAGCTATTCCGAATGCAGTGATTACCGATACCTTGAAATCTACAGGAGTCTCTTATACAGAAGGTAGCTTTAAAATTTATAAAGGGACCTTTAAATACGACAACGGCTGGAAGCTCGAGAACAAAACGGATGTCACCAATGATTACGCCATTAACGTTTCAGGAAATTCGTTTTCTGTCAACCTTGGTAGCTTGTCAAAAGATGATCACTTTGTGATTGAATATACAGCAGACTTGAGCTACATGCCTGTAGATGGTGAAAAAATCGAAAATAATGTGACTATTTCTGGAAATGGTTCTGAAATTAACCATGCATCTAGTGCTGTCAAAATCCAAATTGCAGGTGGAACCGGAGTAGCTTACGACTTTGGAATCAAGATCCATAAAGTAGACGAAAATAATAAGTCTCTTAAAGGAGCTAAGTTCCAAGTCATTCGTGTAGCCAACAATCAACTGATTGGAGAGTTTGAAACAAATAAAGATGGTGAGATTGTTGTCAAAAACCTTTTGAGAGACCAATATATCATCAAAGAAATTTCAGCTCCGGAAGGTTATGACTTGGCAGCGGATACTGTTGTTGAAGCTAGTGAATTTCAGTCAAAAGATAAACCAGTCGACAAAACCATTGTAGACCAAAAGACAACCACTACAACAACGACCACTACAACCACTACAACTACAACGACTACTGCAGAACCAACGACAACTACAACAACTACAACAACAGAAGAGCCAACAACGACTACAACAACAACTCCGGAGCCAACAACAACTACAACAACAACTCCAGAGCCAACAACAACTACAACAACTACTGCAGAGCCAACGACAACCACAACGACTACTGCAGAGCCGACGACTACTTCAACTACGACAACAGAAGAGCCGACGACTACTACAACTACAACAACAGAAGAGCCGGCGACTACTTCAACCACAACAACAGGAGAGTCAACGACTACGACGACTACTGTAGAGCCAACAACAACCACAACGACTACTGTAGAACCAACACCAACCACCACAACAACGACAACTCCAGAGAAACCGGTGACTCCAGGAAGTGAAGGATCAACCACGACGACCACGACTGGAAAACCAGGACCAAAAGGTGGAAACAATGGAGGAGGGCGTAAAGCGCTTCTTCCTAATACAGGCGAAGTTGCAGCAACTGGATTTGTATTCTCAGGAGCCTTTGTGTTAGCAGGTGCAGTCGTATTGAAACGAAAATTGTCTATTAAATAAACAATGAGTTTCTACATAAGGGGAGAGCATGAGCTCTCTCTTTTTTGGGAATGTATTATGGAGAAAAGGGATGAAATTATCAATCTTAATAACCCTCTTGAATGAGGAGCTGGTACTTCCTCAAACCCATCGTGAAATTTCTAATCAGCTTGAGCAAATGTTAGGGAAAGAGCTCTCTGATTATGAAATTCTCTACATCGATGATGGAAGTAGTGACAAGACCTTTGAGTTAATTGAAGAATTTGCAAGAGAAAACGACCGCATCAAATATATCCGTTTCAGTCGAAATTTTGGACGAGAGAGTGGTATCTTGGCTGGTTTTAAATATGCCAGTGGGGATGCGGTGATGGTCATGGACGGGGATCTCCAGCATCCACCATACTTGATTCCCTTATTCTTAGAAGCTTATAATAAGGGCTATGATATTGTTAGTGGCCAACGAACTCGTGAAGGAGAATCTTTTGTAGGAAGTTCCTTTGCACGTTTGTTTTACTTCTTGTCAAATCGCTCTATGGATGTGCACCTAACAGACGGGAAATCTGAATTAAGACTGCTTAGCCGAAAAGCGATGGAAGCCTTTGTGTCAATGCCAGAGTACAATCGCTTTAATAAAGGTTTGTATGAATGGATTGGTTTTAAAGAGAAAGTAATTCCTTATAAGAATGAAACCCGTAAGGCTGGAAAGAGCAAGTTTGGTTTTAAGAAATCTTTGAATTATGCGATTCAAGGAATTATTTCTTTTAATGATCGTCCTCTCCGTGTTTGTATTCAATTCGGTTTCATCTGTTTAGGGCTGGCTCTTTTATATCTAGTTTTTGAGTTGATGAAATATATCTTCGCTGCTGGGAATTATGTGAGTGGTTATTTCACAACGATTGCGGCTATTATATTATTTAGCGGAGTGCAACTCATCTTCATCGGAATTCTTGGAGAGTATATTGGCAAGATCTATTACGAAGTGAAGCGTCGTCCTCATTTCATCATTGAAGAGACCAATATCGAACAAGCGAAGAAAAATCATATCGGCTAAAGAAGATAGGAGAAAACATGTTAATCTGGTTCATGCGTTGGCAAGAGTTTTGGAAAAAACATCCAAAGAAAGTTCTCTATGCTGCAAGTGCCCTGCTCCCAATGACCATCATGCTCATTGTGTGGGCTTTTATAGGGATGTATCCTTTTGGAAGCAAGAGTCTGATGGCTGTTGACTTTGGACAGCAATATATCAGTTTCTTTGGCTTGCTAAAAAATGCCATCTTGACGGGGGATCTATCTAGTTTGAGTTATTCTTTCACCAAGTCTCTTGGTGGAGATATGATCGGTGTGCTCGGCTACTATTTAATGAGTCCCTTCAACATCATCTACATTCTAGCTCCCCTAAAGTATTTTGGGGCAGCAGTATTTTTAACTATTTGGCTCCGCTACGGGGCAATCGGTCTATCCTTTGCTTTCCTTTTAATCAAGCGCTACAAAGGATTAGAATCTAGAAAATGGTTGGTTCCATTATTCTCGACAGCCTATGCCTTGTCAGGGATGTTGGTTTCCTATCAGATGAACGTCATCTTCTATGATGCCATGATCATGCTGCCAATTGTGATTGTGTATTTGGAAGAATTATTAGATGGGAAATCTCCTTATCGCTATGCTTTTGCTCTGGGATTGACGGTCTTGCTTCAGTTTTACATGGGCTATATGATCTCCATTTTCATCGCTCTGTATGCCTGCTACTATGTATCACCAAGATTGCTGATTGAGGGAGATCTAAAGGCAAAGATTAAAAACTTTAGTATCCCTTTACTACAAGCAGTGATCTATTCGATTATTGGGATTGCGACAGCCTCAGTCTTGCTCTTGCCTGTATTTTTCAACCTGATTGAAAGTAAGGGGCAAGTTGGAGGAGGCATGACCTTCTCATTTGCCTTCCAAATTAACCCCTTAGATATTCTTTCTAAGTTGGTTGTTGGTGGCTTTGATACGACATCAGGCTGGTCAGCGGGTCCCAACCTTCCCAATATTTATATTGGAGCGCTCGGTTTTCTTGGTTTTATCTTTTATTTCCTATCGCAAAAAGTTGGAAAAGCAAAAAAATGGGCTGCAGGAATTGTTACCCTCATTTTCCTGATTTCCTTTGTCAATGAATTTGTCAGTAAGATATGGCATATGGGACAAAACCCAGCCGGTTTCTTCTTCCGTTTTTCTTGGCTGTTTTCATTCTTTATGCTAGTCCTAGCTTATCAAGCGATGAAGCAGAAGATCGTTATTTCCAAACGAACCAACTGCATCATCGGCTTAGGCTTGCTCTTGTCGGTAGTTTATCTCTATTTCCACCAGTATAGTTTTATCTCAAAGACTCAACCGCAAGCGATCAGCCGTTTCCTCTCTAAGTTCTCTATTCTAAGTGTTCTGGGAATAGCAGCGGTTACCTGCTTCATCTTCTATGCGTATTGGGAAAAATCTCATAAGAGCCAATTGGAAAAAATGATTCGAATGGCTCTAGCAGCAGTATTTCTAGTACTAGCTGCCGTCTTATTAAAGACAGGCTATCTCTTGTCGCAAGTGGGGATTACAGCGATGCTCTACTTGAGCATTCTCTTCATCCTAAACTTTAAGATCTCACGTTTATCCATGATTGTCGTATCTGTGCTCACAATCTTCGAGTTTGGCTATAATGCGTATTTGTCCCAAGTAACATTTGGGTATGATGATGTGCACAAGTTTGCAGATGCGACCGTTTCGGTCAAGCGCGTGACAGACAATATCCAAGAAAATGCAGATCAAAAATTCTATCGGATTGCCACAGATTTTGCCTATTCCAGAACAGTTCCTTCTTTGGTGTCCTATCCGGGTCTAAGTACCTTTAGCTCGAGTTTGGAACGTAGCACCATGGATCACTTTGCTTTCATGGGAGATCTGGGTGTCAATGCGGCGACTCAATATTCAAATGGGACACCTTTGACAGATGCTTTATATGGTGTTCGTTACTTTATGAGTGCCAAGGATTTTGACCCCAAAGAGATTGAAGCCAATCCAGATAAGATGTACTTTTATCGATTTACAGACCGCTTTGATCTGCATCGCTATTTCACTGACAAGGTCTATGAGGATAAGCGTTATGTCGTCTATAAGAATCCAAATTCCTTCCCACTTGCATACGGGACGAATAGTCTGGTAAGGAATATTCAATTTGGTGCAAATAATGCCTTTGCTAACCAGAATATTATTTTGAACTCCATGGAGGGACATCAAAAGGCCAATAATGATACCGTTGAGTACTTTAAACCGTTGGCGTTCAGCTCGATCGAGACCGAAAATGTGATTGAAGAAAAGGTCAATAAGGAAACGGGAGAAGCCATCTATAAGAGAGCGGATTCGTCAAAAGATGCCATTATTCGTTATAAGGTCACTCCACGTACTAATTACACCTATTATTTCTTTACTCCTGCATCTTTGATCCAAAACCAAGATTACTCGGTCTTACTCAATAATAAATGGTTGCTCAATGCTAAAATTTTCACGCAAAGACAAATTTGGCAGTTGACAGATCAAACTGAAAACCAAGAAACCGTTATTGAATTTAGATTTAGAACAGATCACATCGATATGAGCAACGCAGGTGTTTATCGCGCTGACGTTGATCAAATTCAACAGGTATTAGAAAACCGGAAGAAACAAGGTTTACATGTAACCAAGTTTTCAAATACCCATATTGTTGGTGATGTGTCTATTACAGATGATAGTAACTATATGATGACTTCCATTCCATACAGCGATGGCTGGAAAGTGAAAGTGGATGGGAAGTTTGTCAAAACTGAAAAAGCATGGAATGCATTCTTATCGTTCCCAATCTCAAAGGGAAATCATAAGGTTGAATTCGTCTTTAGACAAAAAGGAGTGATCCTGGGTGCCTTGCTATCTATTGTTTCCGTTGCTTACCTCGTCATTCAAATGAGACGAAGTAGAAGTGATGAAGAACAATAGGATTTAAGAGAATCAAAAATAGTTATCAACACAAAAAGAGAGTGGGACAGAAATCGGTAATTCGTTAGAATTCGATTTCGTCGTCCCACCTCCGCACAGTTGAGTAGGGCTGTAAAGCTGATGAAATCAGCGTAGTAGAGCCCACTCAACCACTGCGTCTTGCTCGACAATCGAAAAACAACTGAGAGGCTAGGACTTTTGTCCCAGCCTCTTTTTTATATGATCCGTACATGCGAACGATTAGTTATTAGAAATCTTGCGTTTCAAGATGACGGCTCCTGATAGGATAGCAACACCGATCAAGATGACACCAGTAGCGACTGCTTCACCTGTTTTTGGCAGGAATGTCTTGCGACCTCCGTTTGAAGTTGTCGTACCAGAATCACCTGGGGTGCCAGGTTTGGTCGTACTCGTTGTTGGCCCCTCTGGAGTTGTTGTCGTAGTCGGCGTAGGCACTGGTTTTTCAGACGTAGTTGTAGTCGTCGTTGTAGTTGTAGTGGTTGTCGGCGTAGGTTTTGGACCTTCTGTCGTCGTTGTTGTAGTTGTTGGCTCTTGAGTCGTAGTTGTCGTTGTTGTAGGTTCTTCAGTTGTCGTTGAAGTTGTTGTTGACTCTGGAGTTGTTGTCGTAGTCGTAGTCGGCTCTTGAGTTGTCGTCGTAGTGGTTGTTGGCTCTTGAGTCGTTGTAGACGTAGTTGTCGTCGTTGTTGTAGTGGTTGTAGTGGTTGTCGTCGTTGTTTCTTCCTTCGGATTCACAATCGTTTTGGTTACTGAATGATCAGCACCAAAATCTTCAACATTAACTACAGTATCAGCTTCTTTAATGATATGACCTGAAGGGGCTTCAATTTCAGTTAAGATATATTTATCTTTTAAGAGTTTTCCAACAGCAATATTACCATTTTCGTCTGATTCAAACTCACCAATAACTTGATTATTAGCTTGACGAACAACTCTAAACTTAGCACCTTTAAGCGGTTGGTTAGCATCATCGACTTTATGGATGTTGATTGAGTATACATAACCAACACCAGCACCACCTGCAATTTGAACTGCAGCAGCATTAGTTATATTTTTGCTTTCAATACCAACACCTTTAAGAGTTGCTTCATTTTTCAATAACTCACCATCAACAGGGTCATAATTTAGACGAACGTTATAAGAAATACGATATTGGTCTTCTTCTGTAATGTCCCCTAATTCGACAACGAAAGATTGTCCATCTTCACTAACTTTAATCTTGTGTTGGTCTGTCACATCAACGCGGTTTGAGAATACCCATTCACCAGTTTCGAAAGAGAATTTACCTTTGATAACCTTAATGCTATCTTTTACATAAGAAGCATTTGTAAATTGCAAGTGGTCCTCAATCGTTACACCTTTGATGTTTTGTTTTGCACGATTGACTGAAATAGTATATTGGACCTCTCTTTTATCACCTTCATTAACCCAACTAGTCTTTGTTAAAACTTTTGGATCTCCATCTCCGATACCTTTAAAGGTAACCTTCCCGCCGATCTTGGTTTCTCCATTGACGGTAATTTCAATAGGAATTTCCCCTTGTTGAGGGTGTTTTTTGAAATCGATACGTGCATAGAAGAAGAAGGATCCTTGGGTATCTGAATGATTTTCAACATAATCCGTGTAAGTTAAGGATATTTTCTTTTTGACATCGTCAACCTTTGCATGGGCTATAATGTCATTCGTATTGATATCACGAATTTCAAAATTGTCAGAGTTGATTATTAACGCATCTGGAACAGTGATATCCGTTGTGTCACCAGCTTTGACATCCTTACCAGCCAAGTCGAAATCAGCATTGATACGGAATGTTGCCCATTGTGCTAATTCCCAATCAAGGTTGCCACCTTCATTATTGGTAACTTTGATATTTTTGATCGTATCGACCAATTTTCCGCTAACGGTCACTCCAGGAGTTTCTGCTGAAGTGCGATTTAGACCTAAAGCGAAAAGCATGGCCACTAAACAAAGGACAAATGAGAAAATTTTAATATTTCTATTCTTCATCTTATCTTCCCTTTTCATAAAAAATTAGTGCCTAGTTATCAATGCCTGATTACTCTTAAAGATAGGAACGTCCAAATCCTATCTGTTGGTAATAAGAATTGAGTGCTGAGACACGACCTCCATAAAATTATTTTATAGGGTAAAATATTTTACTTTTAAAATTATTCCCTACAAAGGGAATTATAGCAAAAATAATGAGTGGCTTCAAGCTAAAAAGAGTGAATTTTTGCACAAATTATCTATTAAAATGCTTTTTCATTTACTTTCTAAAATTTTCAGAATACATGCATGAAACTGTCATAAAATATCCAAAGGTGCGTAAAATGAGCAGAAAAATGAATGACATTATTAAAAAAATACGAATAGTAGTATAGGGGAGACGCTAGGGCAAAGTGATGGTATAATAGAAGAGATAGAAACTATTTAGAATGAAAGAGGAATCATGATGACAAAAATTCGTGGATTTGAACTTGTATCAACCTATACCAATCAGGACTTGCTGCCAAAACGGGAGACAGCACACGCAGCTGGCTACGACTTAAAAGTGGCCGAGCGCACGGTCATTGCACCAGGAGAAATTGTCCTCGTTCCAACTGGGGTCAAGGCCTATATGCAAGCGGGTGAGGTGCTCTATCTCTACGACCGCTCGTCCAACCCTCGCAAAAAAGGCTTGGTCTTGATCAACTCTGTGGGGGTCATTGATGGAGACTACTATGGCAATCCAGGAAATGAAGGCCATATCTTTGCTCAGATGAAAAATATTACCGACCAGGAAGTCGTCCTTGAAGTTGGGGAACGTGTGGTTCAGGCTGTCTTTGCACCATTTTTAATTGCAGATGGAGATGAGGCGGATGGCGTACGGACCGGTGGATTTGGGTCAACAGGGCACTAAGATGAAGATTATCTTTGTCCGTCATGGGGAGCCAGATTATAGTATGCTTGATAAACTTGAAAATCCGCAACTCTATAGTGGTTTTGGTCGTGATTTAGCACCATTGACAGGAAAAGGTCGCAGTCTGGCAAAAGAAGTTGCTAAAACCGCATGTTTTGGAAAGGCAGAGATTATTATTTCATCGTCTGTGACGAGGGCTTTAGAAACAGCACATTATATAGCAGTTGAAACAGGATTGGACTTATTTGTGGAGCCGTTTTTTCATGAGTGGCGTCCAGACTTAGATGGCACTAACTCTGATTTAACTAGTGCATTGGTAGCTCATGAATATTATCTAAAACATCAAGGAGGTTTATCTGAAGATTCTCCTTATCGCTATGAAACTGATCTAGAGATGCGTCATCGTTTTTTAAGAGCTTTGGAAAAATATAAAAATTATAAAACTATTATCATTGTAACTCACGGAATGCTCATGCGCCAGTTTGTGCCAAATGAGAAGATTGATTTTTGCCAAGTGATTGAGTGCGAGATAGAGATTTAGAAAGAGGTTTATCATCGCAAAGAAAAAAACGACATTTAT
This sequence comes from Streptococcus sp. HMSC057G03, assembly GCF_001808745.1. Lineage (NCBI taxonomy): Bacteria > Bacillati > Bacillota > Bacilli > Lactobacillales > Streptococcaceae > Streptococcus > Streptococcus sp. HMSC057G03. Next base: position 196,969 of record NZ_KV794423.1, on the reverse strand, counting down.
TTGTCAAAATTGTGCCTACAATTCACCCAAATACCTAGGGCGCTGTCCTAACTGTGGTTCTTGGTCTTCTTTTGTGGAGGAAGTCGAAGTTGCAGAGGTCAAGAATGCGCGTGTGTCCTTGACGGGGGAGAAAAGACAGAAAGAAGAAATTTGCGACCGGCTTGCTGCTTGTATCTTCTCGTATCTTTGAGAAGCGTCGGGCTTCTTGCTTTACTAATCCAGATTTAAAAGATTTTTTAGAGGAAAACGGTGCTAAAAGCATAGAGTTTATAGGGGTAGATGGCAAAGGCTGTGTTAAGGCTTCCGTTTTGTCAGCTACCAAGGAGAATTAATAGTTTTATGGGGATCTTAATATGAAAATTATTTTTATCCGTCATGGAGAGCCAGATTACCGTGAGTTAGAGGAGCGTTCTTATACGGGATTTGGGATAGACTTGGCGCCCTTATCTGAGAAGGGAAGGAAACAGGCTCAGGACCTTTGCCAAAACCCCTTGTTCCAATCAGCTGATCTGCTAGTAGCTTCAGCAGTGACGCGAGCTTTAGAAACAGCTTCTTATCTGGCTTGTGCTACGGGCCTTCCTTTGAGGGTAGAGCCTTTATTGCACGAATGGCAGGTTTATGAAACAGGTATAGAGAACTTTGAGACAGCTAGATGTCTGTTTTTAGAAAACAAGGGGGAGTTGCTCCCAAATTCTCCTGTTCAATATGAGACAGCTGTAGAGATGAAGTCTCGTTTTCTAGAATGCATGGCTAAGTATCGGGAACATCAAACTGTGGTAGTTGTAGCCCATCGCATGCTCATTCGTCAATTTGTACCGAATGAAACCATTGATTTTTGCCAAGTGATTGAGTGTGAGATAGAGATTTAGAAAGAGGTTTATCATCGCAAAGAAAAAAACGACATTTATTTGTCAAAATTGTGCCTACAATTCACCCAAATACCTAGGGCGCTGTCCTAACTGTGGTTCTTGGTCTTCTTTTGTGGAGGAAGTCGAAGTTGCAGAAGTTAAGAATGCCCGGGTGTCCTTGACAGGTGAGAAAACTAAGCCTATGAAATTGGCTGAAGTAACTTCTATTAATGTCCATCGTACTAAGACCGAGATGGAGGAATTCAACCGCGTCCTTGGAGGCGGGGTTGTGCCAGGAAGTCTCGTCCTCATCGGTGGGGATCCTGGGATTGGGAAATCGACCCTCCTCCTTCAAGTGTCGACCCAGTTGTCTCAAGTGGGAACGGTTCTCTACGTCAGTGGAGAGGAGTCAGCCCAGCAGATTAAGTTACGAGCAGAGCGCTTGGGGGATATCGACAGTGAGTTTTACCTCTATGCCGAGACCAATATGCAGAGCGTGCGAGCAGAAGTGGAGCGGATCCAACCCAACTTCCTCATCATTGACTCTATTCAGACCATTATGTCTCCTGAAATTTCAGGGGTGCAGGGGTCAGTATCTCAGGTACGCGAGGTGACAGCTGAACTTATGCAGCTGGCCAAGACCAATAACATCGCCATCTTTATCGTCGGTCATGTGACCAAAGAAGGAACCTTGGCAGGACCTCGGATGTTGGAGCATATGGTAGATACGGTGCTCTACTTTGAGGGCGAGCGTCACCATACCTTCCGGATCCTGAGAGCAGTCAAGAATCGCTTTGGCTCGACCAATGAGATTGGGATCTTCGAAATGCAATCAGGTGGCCTGGTCGAAGTCCTCAATCCTAGTCAGGTCTTTCTAGAAGAACGCCTGGATGGGGCGACTGGATCGTCCATCGTTGTGACAATGGAAGGGACTCGTCCGATTTTGGCGGAGGTGCAGGCCTTGGTGACGCCAACCATGTTTGGAAATGCCAAGCGAACGACAACGGGGCTTGATTTCAATCGGGCCAGTCTCATCATGGCAGTGCTAGAAAAACGTGCAGGCCTCTTGCTCCAAAATCAGGATGCCTATCTCAAGTCTGCAGGTGGTGTCAAGTTGGATGAGCCGGCTATCGACCTAGCCGTAGCCGTAGCCATTGCTTCCAGCTACAAGGACAAGCCGACCAACCCGCAGGAATGTTTCGTTGGAGAGTTAGGCTTGACAGGAGAAGTCCGCCGGGTCAATCGGATCGAACAACGGATCAATGAAGCTGCCAAGCTCGGTTTTACCAAGATTTATGTTCCGAAAAATTCTCTGACAGGGATCACGACACCATCAGGGATCGAAGTGGTCGGTGTGAGCACACTGTCTGAAGTCTTGAAGAAAGTATTTTAATAGTTGAAAAGAGGCTGGGCAAAAACTGTCCAGTCTTTGATGTTTGATAGTAATAACAGCATGACGCAGTGGTTGATTGGCATCTTTGTTCGCTTTTCAATCTTCAAAGATGACCTAATCAACTGTGCGGGGGTGGGAAGACGAACTCTTTTTAATTAGTTGGAGTTCTTTCCCACTCCCTTTTTTTCAGATGTGACAGATGACAGGAGGTATCCCCTGACAGAAAGGATCGGATGTGGTAAAATAATAGATGATTTGAATTTCAAAGGAATAAAGGAGAGACCATGTCTTATTTTGATAATTTTTTAACAGCCAACCAAGCTTATGTGGCGCTACATGGAGACCTCCGTCTTCCGATTAAGCCAAAAACACAAGTAGCCATTGTGACCTGTATGGATTCCCGTCTTCACGTGGCGCCGGCACTAGGTCTGGCTCTTGGAGATGCCCACATTTTGCGGAATGCTGGAGGGCGCGTGACAGAGGATATGATTCGCTCCTTGGTCATTTCCCAGCAGCAAATGGGAACCCGTGAAATTGTGGTCTTGCACCATACAGACTGTGGCGCACAGACCTTTGAAAACGAAGGTTTCCGGCAGCATCTAAAGAAAGAACTGGGAGTAGATGTGGGAGATAGTGATTTCCTACCCTTTCAAGATGTTGAAGAAAGCGTCCGTGAAGATATGGAGCTTTTAAAAGCTTCTCCTTTGATTCCAGAGGATGTGGTGATTTCAGGAGCTGTGTATGATGTGGATACTGGTTTGATTTCAGAAGTGAAATAAACATAGAGAAGAGTATAGGAAGACAGAATAATCACTGTTTTCCCGTATTCTTTTTTTAGTGTAAAAAAAGTGAACCGGATAGGAAAAAATGTGACAATTTGGCACAAAATATTAAAAAATATGTGGTATAATATGACATTTTAACAAGAATGTTACATTTTTATTTCGACAGATTGACTCTTGATGTCAAGAATGTTACAATTTTATTTGTATCATGGAATCATGAAATATGAAAAAGGAGATCCTATAAATGAAGGATATTTTCAATAGACGCCAACGCTTTTCTTTACGAAAATATAGCATTGGGGTTTGTTCTGTTCTCTTAGGAACAGCGCTCTTTGCTGCAGGTGCTCAATCTGCGTCAGCGGATGAAGCAAAAGCAGCCTCTGGACCTGCAGAAACAGCAGCTTCAGAAACGCAACCTGCTGCAACAGAATCAAGTCAAACAGAAGCACCTGGTGCTTCCCCAGTCTATGGTGAGGGAGCACCTGCACCAAAAGTAGACCGTTCTAATTCTGCTGCAACTCCAGAAGCACCAGCTTCAGCGACTGAAAAATCTGAAGTAGCTGAGAAATCAGATGCTACAGAAAGCAAGGAAGCTAAAACCGAAGAAGCAGCAAAACCAGCTAAAGCTGAAACTAAAAAATCTGAAGAAGCTCCAAAAACGACAGCGTCATCAGAAACCAGCAAACCTGTAGAGAAGAAAAAAGAGTCAAGCTCTAAACCAGCTTCTACAACAGTGGCTACCACAGCTCAATCTACTGCAACTCCTGCTGCAGCAGGTGAAAGCTCAGAAAGAGCAGCTGCAAGAGAAGAAGCAGTTGCACCAGCAGGAACGACTACTTTTTCAGCTACTGTAAGTTCAGCAGCTCCGATCACTGGTACGCAAGCAGAAAGTTCAGCAAGTACAGATGCAGATGCAACTGTGGCTGTAGCAAATGCTAATGCAGAACGTACAAATGCAGGAGCATTAGCAATAAGCAGCCGTCGTCGTAGCCGTCGTGCTGTTACTAATGAAGCAGTTTCTGCAGATCACAATACTAACCCAGTAAGCGTAAGCACTTACTTAAAAGATGGTGAAACAGTAGATCCAACCATTACAAATCCTAATGGAGCAACTGTTAGTTCTCAACCTGTACCAGCTGGGTACGCAAGAAAAGAAGGAGATTGGTATACTTACAGTATCATAGACCTTACTCGCTTTAATGAACGATATAATACAAATTATTATACACGTGCGTATAAAAGATTTGATGATTCTACAGAAACAACTGTTGAATTAATCGATAAAACTACTGGTAATGTAGTAGAAACTAGAACTCTTTCTGCGTCAAGCGGTATTCAAAAATTCACAACTACAACTGCTGCCTCTAATGGTCAATTAACTGTGAAATATGATTACAACAAAGGTTTAGGAGCAGGACCTGGTAAAACTGACGAACCATTCATTCAATTTGGTTATGAAGTTGGGGCAAGTATTCAAGCTTTAGTAAATCCAAAAAATGAAGCTGAACAAAAATTATATACAGATGTTTATAATGCTCGTACATCAACTGATATTATTAACGTTGTAGAACCAGCTTATAACGGTCGTACAATTACTGATTCAAACGCTAAAATTCCAAAATTTGTCGAAAAACCGACTTACTATAGAGTAGTCGATAAAAATAATGCTACATTTAACGCTAATAAAACAGATAAAACTGTTCAAGACTACGTACCAAATGGTAAAGAAGTAGATTTAGCTAAATATGCAACTAAAGCTATGGAAGGACAACATTTCACAGCGTCTGGTGAGCGTCAATTTGATGGATACAAACTTTACCAAACAGCAAATCCAGATTCGACAACTGGCTTTGTAAGTCGTCCTTACGTAGTTGGTACTAAATTCATGGACGCTGAGCGTGCAGGAATCAAACGGATTAAAGAAATCGTAGGTGAAGATGGATCAGTAGTAGTTCGTGTTTACTTACTAGATCCAAAACAACAAAGCAAACGTTCTGATGGTACCTTGAGCACTGATGGTTACATGTTGTTGGCAGAAACCAAGCCGATTAAACCAGGTGAATACAATACACAAGATTTAGTAGTTAAGAAATCACCTCTTAACACAATTGCTTTCACTGATAATAAAGGTGTAAACCATCCTAATGGAGTAGAAGTTCCATTTGACTTCCAAACTGCTGCTGGATATACACCTAAGAAAACAGTATTCGTACCATTCTTAGGAGACGGTATTGGACACCTTTCACCTAATAGTCAATTAGAAAATGGTGCATATGTACAGATTGGTACAAACGTTGACTTATTAAACTCGTTAACACCATATAAACCAACTGTTTACTACTATGTAAAACAAGAACCTGTAACAGTAACTCCAGAAGTTGAAAAACAATTGGCAGGCCGTGCTCTTGTAGATGGTGAATTCAGCTTTAAGATTAAGGAAAACTCATCTTCACCTGGTGTGGAAGAAACTGTCACAAATAAAGATGGTAAGGCAACCTTCTCAGAATTGTCATTCACAAAAGAAGGTACTTATACATACACTATCACTGAATTAGCTGGCAGAGATAAGGATGTCGACTATGATGCTATGGAAGTAACCATGACTGTAAAGGTTACGAAAAATGCTGCTGGTGACTTAGAAGCTTCAGTTAAATATAGCGGTACTGGTGGATTTGCCTCAAGCGCGGATGATAAAGTCTTCAACAACTACGTTGTAGCTCCTGTTAAAGTGAAATTTGACTTCACTAAGAAATTGGCTGGACGTGAGCTTAAAGATGGTGAGTTCAAGTTCATCCTTAAAGATGCAAACGGTCAAGAAGTTGAAACGGTTGCCAACAAAAAAGATGGAACTGTAACCTTTACAGAAATTTCATTTGACAACACTAAAGTAGGTACTCATACTTATACTGTAGAAGAAGTAATCCCTGCAACCAAAGAAGTAGGTATGACGTATGACGCGATGAAAGCAACAATCACTGTTGAAGTTGCTAAGAACGGTCATGCTCTTACAACTGTAACCAACGTATCATCAACAGGTGGGGTAGATGCCAACGGTAACGCTACTGATGGAACAGCAGATAAAGAGTTCAACAACAAGATCACTCCTCCAGAGACTCCTGAGTTCCAACCAGAAAAATTCGTTCTGAACAAAGAAAAATTTGACATCACTGGTACAAAACTCGTTGACGACGATGATGAATTGACAGATGAGTATGCAGATACAAATGCAAACCCATATGCTGATAAAACTACTAACAACGAAGCAGAAAACATCAATACCAAGACTGTTGAACGCGGTGAAAAATTGGTCTACCAAGTATGGTTGGATACTAAGAACTTCACTGACAAGAACAACATCCAATCTGTAGGTATCTCTGATACATACGATGCAGATAAATTAACTGTTAACGCTGCTGATATTAAAGCATACGATAGCGTAACAGGAGTTGATGTAACATCCAAATTTGATATTACAGTAGCTAACGGAGTCATTACAGCTACATCTAAAGCATCAATGAACAAATCTTTAGGTGATGCTGATAACACTCAAGTTATTGACACAACTAAATTTGCATTTGGTCGCTACTATAAATTCGATATCCCAGCGACTGTTAAAGCAGACGTTGCAGGTGGGGTAGACATCGAAAACAAAGCCAACCAAATCGTTCACGTTTACAACCCAGTAAGCAAATCTGTAGAAACTCCAGAAAAACCAACTCAAAAACGTGTGAACAGTGTACCAATCACTGCAGAATTCAACTTCACAAAACGTTTGGAAGGTCGTGAGCTAACAGCTGGCGAATTTACATTTGAGTTGAAAGATAGCGACAATGTTGTGATCGCAACGGCAACCAACGATGCAGATGGTAAGATTAAATTCTCTCCAGTAGAGTACACAAATAAAGCTGGTGAAAAAGTCACTGCCCTTAAATACAAGAAGGGTCAAGAAGGTACTTACACTTACTCTGTAACAGAGGTGAAAGGTACAGACGCAACTGTCACTTACGATACTATGAAGGCAGAAGTAACTGTAACAGTATCACACGACGGTACAGCGAAAGCCTTGATCGCTAACGTAACTGAACCAGCTGACAAAGAGTTCAACAATACCGTAACACCTCCAACAGAACCTAAGTTCCAACCAGAGAAGTATGTATTGAATACAGCTAAATACTCAATCACTGATAACAAACTTCTTGATGATGATGCTGAGTTGACTGATAAATATGGTGAAACAAATACTGATCCATATGTTGATAAAACAAACAACAATGAAGCAGAAAACATCAATACGAAGACTGTTAACCGCGGAGATAAACTCTACTATCAAGTATGGTTAGATACAACTAAATTCTCAGCAACTAACAAAGAAAACGTTCAATCAGTAGGAATTACTGATGACTTCGATGAAACAAAAGTTGATGTAGATGGTTCAGCAATCAAAGCATATGACTCAGTAACTGGTGACGATGTAACAAACAAATTCGACATCAAGGTTGAAAATGGTGTGATGACTGCAACTCTTAAAGCTGGCTTCACGAAGTCACTTGGCGATGCAGAAAACACTCAAATCATTGACACAACTAAATTCGCCTTTGGACGTTACTACAAATTTGATATCCCAGCAACAGTTAAAGCTGATGTACCAGGTGGATCAGACATCGAAAATACTGGAGCTCAAGTAGTCAACTACTACAACCCTGTAAGCAAAACTGTTGAAAAACCAAGCAAACCAACTGAAAAACGTGTAAATAACGTTCCAGTTGAAGTGGAATTCAACTTCACTAAACGTTTGGAAGGTCGTGAGCTTAAAGCTAACGAATTCAGCTTCGTATTGAAAGATTCAACAGGTAAAGTTGTTGAAACTGTAAGCAACGATAAAGATGGTAATGTGAAGTTCTCAGCTCTTACATTCAAGAAGGGTGAAGAAGGCGTTCACAACTACACTGTTGAAGAAGTTGCAGGAACAGATGCTACTGTGACATACGACACAATGAAAGCAACTGTAGCTATCACTGTTGAACACAAAGGTACAGCTAAAGTTTTAGTGGCTAAGCTTGGCGAAATCGCTGATAAAGAGTTCAACAACCGTGTAACTCCTCCAACAGAACCTAAGTTCCAACCAGAGAAATACGTTGTTTCTAAAGAAAAATACGATATCACTGGTGACAAGCTCGTTGACGATGATAGAGAGTTGGCAGACAAGTACGCAGATACAAATGCGAACCCATATGCGGACGATGCATCAAACAACGAAGCAGAAAACTTGAATACCAAGACTGTTGAACGTGGTTCTAAATTGGTTTACCAAGTATGGTTGGATACAACTAAATTTGATGCAGCTAACAAGGATAACATCCAAACAGTTGGTATCTCAGATAACTATGATGAAGCTAAATTAAATCTTAATACAGCTGACATCAAAGCCTATGACTCTGTAACAGGCGCAGAAGTAACAGATAAATTTGATATTACTGTGAACAATGGTGTGATCACTGCTAACTTGAAAGCTGGCTTCACTAAGTCACTTGGCGATGCAGAAAACACACAAGTGATCGATACAACTAAATTCGCATTTGGACGTTACTACAAGTTCGACATTCCAACAACAGTGAAAGACGATGTCGTAGCTGGTGCAGATATCGAAAATACTGCGGCTCAAGTTGTAAACTACTA
>NZ_KV794423.1:187124-188167 GCF_001808745.1 Streptococcus sp. HMSC057G03 | reverse complement strand
ACCAAACAAACCAACTGAAAAACGTGTAAACAATGTTCCAATCTCAGTAGAATTCAACTTCACTAAGAAATTGGAAGGTCGCGACCTTAAAGCTAACGAATTCACATTCGAGTTGAAAGATAGCGACAATGTTGTGATTGCGACTGCAACCAACGACGCAGACGGCAACTTCAAGTTTACTCCAGTTGACTACACAAACAAAGCTGGTAAAACTGTCACTGCCCTTAAATACCAGAAGGGTCAAGAAGGTACTTACACTTACACTGTAACAGAGGTTAAGGGTACAGACTCAACTGTCACTTACGATGAAATGTCAGCAGTTGTCACTGTTAAAGTAAGTCATGATGGTACTGCGAAAGCCTTGATCACAAACGTGACAGATCCTGCCGATAAAGAATTCAACAACAAGGTAACTCCTCCAACAGAACCCAAGTTCCAACCAGAGAAATACGTTGTTTCTAAAGCGAAATTCGATATTACAGGTACGAAGCTCGTTGATGACGATTCTGAATTGACAGATAAATATGGTGAAACAAACACCAATCCATATGTCGATACAACTGCCAACAACGAAGATGAAAACTTGAATACTAAGACAGTTGAACGTGGTCAAAAACTTTACTACCAAGTATGGTTGGATACAACTAAATTTGACGCAAGCAACAAAGATAACATCCAAACAGTAGGTATCACAGATAACTACGACAAGGATAAATTGACTGTTAATGCTTCAGATATCAAGGTTTATGATTCAGTTACTGGTGCAGATGTTACGACTAAATTTGATATCTCTGATAACAATGGTGTTCTGACAGCTAACCTTAAGGATGGCTTCACTAAGTCACTTGGCGACGCTGAAAATACACAAATCATTGATACAACTAAGTTTGAATTTGGACGCTACTATAAATTTGATATCCCAGCAACAGTGAAAGACGATGTCGTAGCTGGTTCTGATATCGAAAACAAAGCAGCGCAAGTTGTTAACTACTACAACCCAGTAAGCAAGACAGTTGAAAAACCAAACAAACCAACTGAAAAAC
>NZ_KV794423.1:186305-187024 GCF_001808745.1 Streptococcus sp. HMSC057G03 | reverse complement strand
GAAAAACCAAACAAACCAACTGAAAAACGTGTCAACAGTGTTCCAGTTCCACTTGATCTTAAATTCACGAAATCTCTTGAAGGTCGTCAATTGAAAGATCAAGAATTCACATTCGTTCTTAAGAAAGATGGCAATGTTGTCGAAACAGTGAAGAATGATGCGACTGGTAAGGTTAACTTCACTCAACTTAAGTTTGGTAAAGATGATCTTGGTAAGACATACAACTACACTGTAGAAGAAGTTCGTGGTACAGATAGCACCGTTTCTTACGACCCAATGGTTGCAACTGTGAAAGTTGTGGTTTCTCACGACGGTACAGCTAAAGCAATCGTAGCGAATGTAACAGATGCTGCTGATAAAGAGTTTAACAACCGTGTCACTCCTCCAGAAGAACCTAAGTTCCAACCAGAGAAATACGTTGTTTCTGAAGAGAAATTCGATATCACTGGTGACAAGCTCGTTGATGATGATAAAGAGTTAGCAGACAAGTACGCAGATACAAATGCGAACCCATATGCGGACGATGCATCAAATAACGAAAAACAAAACTTGAATACCAAGACTGTGAAACGTGGCGACAAGTTGGTTTACCAAGTATGGTTGGATACAACTAAATTCGACGCAGCTAACAAGGACAACATCCAATCAGTAGGTATCTCAGATGACTACGATGAAACTAAGTTGGATCTTGATTCTACTAAGATCAAAGCTTACGATTC
>NZ_KV794423.1:184709-186205 GCF_001808745.1 Streptococcus sp. HMSC057G03 | reverse complement strand
TCAGTAACAGGCGCAGAAGTAACAGATAAATTCGATATTGCTGTGAACAACGGTGTGATTACTGCAACCCTTAAAGATGGCTTCACGAAGTCACTTGGCGACGCAGAAAACACACAAGTGATCGACACAACTAAATTCGAATTCGGCCGTTACTACAAGTTCGACATCCCAACAACAGTGAAAGCTGATGTACCTGGTGGTGTAGATATTGAAAATACTGCGGCTCAAGTTGTAAACTACTACAACCCAACAACTAAGAAAGTTGAAAAACCAAGCAAACCAACTGAAAAACGTGTAAATAACGTTCCAGTTGAAGTAGGATTCAACTTCACGAAACGCTTGGAAGGTCGGGAGCTTAAAGCTAACGAATTCAGCTTCGTGCTTAAAGATTCAACTGGTAAAGAAGTTGAAACTGTAAGCAATGATGCATCTGGTAACGTTAAGTTCAAAGCTCTTGAATTCAAGAAGGGTCAAGAAGGCGTACACAACTACACAGTAGAAGAAGTTAAAGGCTCAGACGCAACCGTTACATACGACACAATGAAAGCGAATGTAACAGTCACTGTATCACACGACGGAACAGCTAAAGTTCTTGTGGCAACTGTAGGCGACATTGCGGATAAAGAATTTAACAACCGTGTAACTCCTCCAGAAGAACCTAAGTTCCAACCAGAGAAGTTCGTTCTTAATAAAGAAAAATTTGATATCACTGGATCAAAACTTGCTGACGATGATGATGAGTTGACAGATGAGTATGCAGATACAAATGCCAACCCATATGCTGACAAAGATACCAACAACGAAGCAGAAAACATCAATACCAAGACTGTTAACCGTGGAGATAAGTTGGTTTACCAAGTATGGTTGGATACAACTAAATTCTCAGCAACTAACAAAGAAAACATCCAATCTGTAGGAATCTCAGATGACTACGATGAAGCGAAGTTGGAACTTGATTCTACTAAGATCAAAGCTTACGATTCAGTAACAGGCGCAGAAGTAACAGATAAATTTGATATTACAGTTAATAACGGAGTAATCACAGCAACTCTTAAAGCTGGCTTCACTAAGTCTCTAGGAGATGCAGAAAATACTCAAGTTATCGACACAACTAAATTTGAATTTGGACGTTACTACAAGTTCGACATTCCAACAACAGTGAAAGCTGATGTTGCTGCTGGTGTAGATATTGAAAATACTGCAGCGCAAGTTGTAAACTACTACAACCCAACAACTAAGAAGGTTGAAACACCAGAGAAACCAACTCAAAAACGTGTCAACAACGTTCCAGTACCAGTAGAATTCAACTTCACGAAACGTTTGGAAGGTCGTGAACTTAAAGCTAACGAATTCAGCTTCGTGCTTAAAGATTCAACTGGTAAAGAAGTTGAAACTGTAAGCAATGATGCATCTGGTAACGTTAAGTTCTCAGCTCTTGAATTCAAGAAAGGTCAAGAAGGCGTTCACAACTACACAGTAGAAGAAGTTAAAGGAAG
>NZ_KV794423.1:183053-184609 GCF_001808745.1 Streptococcus sp. HMSC057G03 | reverse complement strand
CCAGAAGAACCTAAGTTCCAACCAGAGAAATATGTTGTTTCTGAAGCGAAATTTGATGTAACAGGTACAAAACTCGTTGATGATGACAAAGAATTGGCTAACAAGGTTGCGGATACAAACGCTAACCCATATGCGGACGATGCATCAAACAACGAAGAAGAAAACTTGAACACCAAGACTGTGAAACGTGGCCAAAAACTTTATTACCAAGTATGGTTGGATACAACTAAGTTTGACGCAGCTAACAAAGATAACATCCAAACAGTTGGTATCACAGATGACTTCGATGAAACTAAGTTGACTGTGAATGCTTCAGACATCAAGGCATACGATTCAGTATCAGGTGCGGATGTTACATCTAAGTTTGATATCTCAATCTCTAACGGTGTAATCACAGCTAACCTCAAAGATGGCTTCACTAAGTCACTTGGTGATGCTGAAAACACTCAAATCATCGATACTACTAAGTTCGAGTTTGGACGCTACTATAAATTTGACATTCCAGCAACTGTGAACGCAGACGTTCCTGGCGGTGTAGATATTGAAAATACTGCGGCTCAAGTAGTGAACTACTACAACCCAACAACTAAGAAAGTTGAAAAACCAAGCAAACCAACTGAAAAACGTGTCAACAACGTTCCAGTTGAAGTAGAATTCAACTTCACGAAACGCTTGGAAGGCCGTGAACTGAAAGCTAACGAATTCAGCTTCGTGCTTAAAGATTCAGAAGGTAAGACTCTTGAAACTGTAAGCAATGATGCATCTGGTAACGTTAAGTTCAAAGCTCTTGAATTCAAGAAGGGTCAAGAAGGCGTACACAACTACACAGTAGAAGAAGTTAAAGGAAGCGACGCAACCGTTACATACGACACCATGAAAGCGAATGTAACAGTCACAGTGAAACACGATGGTACTGCTAAAGTTCTTGTGGCAACTGTAGGCGACATTGCGGATAAAGAATTTAACAACCGTGTAACTCCTCCAGAAACTCCAGAATTCAATCCAGAAAAATATGTTCTAAACGAAAAAGAATTTGATTTGACTGGAACTTCATTATTAGATGATGATAAAGAGTTGGCAGACAAGTACGCAGATACCAATGCGAACCCATATGTGGACGATGCATCTAACAACGAAGCTGCGAATATCAATACTAAGACTGTTAAACCAAAAGATAAATTGGTTTACCAAGTATGGCTTGACACAACTAAATTTGATGCAAACAACAAAGACAACATCCAATCAGTAGGAATCACAGATGACTACGATGAGGCAAAAGTCGACGTTGAAGCTTCAGCTATTAAAGCATACGATGGTAAGACTGGTGCGGATGTAACAGCTAAATTCGATATTACTGTGAACAACGGTGTGATTACTGCAACTCTTAAAGATGGCTTCACTAAGTCACTTGGCGATGCGGAAAACACACAAGTGATCGACACAACTAAATTCGAATTCGGACGTTACTACAAGTTTGATATCCCAGCTACAGTGAAAGCTGACGTTAAAGGCGGAGTAGACATCGAAAATACTGCGGCTCAAGTAGTGAACTACTA
>NZ_KV794423.1:169327-182953 GCF_001808745.1 Streptococcus sp. HMSC057G03 | reverse complement strand
ACCAAACAAACCAACTGAAAAACGTGTAAACAGCGTACCAGTACAAGTAGAATTCAACTTCACTAAACGTTTAGAAGGACGTAAATTGCAAGCGAACGAATTCAGCTTCGTACTTAAAGATTCAGAAGGTAAAGTTGTTGAAACAGTTAAGAACGATGCGGCTGGTAACGTTAAGTTCTCTAAACTTGAGTTCAAGAAAGGTCAAGAAGGTGTTCACAACTACACAGTAGAAGAAGTTAAAGGTACTGACGGAACTGTCACTTACGATGCGATGAAAGCAGTAGTAACTGTAGAAGTTAAACATGACGGAACAGCGAAAGCTCTCATCACTAACGTAACGGATCCAGCAGATAAAGAATTCAATAATACTGTTCGTCCTCCAGAAACTCCTGATTTCAATCCAGAGAAATACATCTTGAACGAATCTAAATTCGATCTTACAGGTGTGAAACTTCTCGATGATGATAACGAGTTAGAACATAAAGTTGCGGACACAAATGCCAACCCATATGCGGATGGTACTGCCAACAACGAAGCTCAAAACATCAATACGAAGACACTCAAGAAAGGTGATAAAGTATACTACCAAGTATGGTTGGATACAACTAAATTCACTGAAGCACACAATATTCAATCTGTTGGTGTTACAGATAAATATGACAGTGCGAACTTGACTGTCAACGGAGCTGATATTAAGGCATACGACTCTGTAACAGGAGAAGATGTAACAGCTAAGTTTGATATCAAGGTTGAAAACGGTGTGATTACTGCAACTTCTAAAGCGGACTTGACTAAGTCACTTGGCGATGCAGAAAATACACAAGTGATCGACACAACTAAGTTGGCCTTCGGACGTTACTACAAGTTTGAAATCCCTGCAGAAATTAAACAATCTGCTCAAGAGGGTGTGGATATCGAAAATACAGCTTCACAAATCGTACACCAATACGATCCAACTAAGAAGACTGTAGAAAAACCAGAAAAACCAACTGAAAAACGTGTAGTCAACATTCCAGTTAAGGTTCAATTCCAATTCACTAAGAAATTGGAAGGACGCACATTGAAAGCTGGTGAATTCAGCTTCGTTCTGAAAGACGAAAAAGGTAATGTGATCGAAACTGTGAAGAATGATGCGGCTGGTAAGATTACCTTCTCAAATCTTGAGTTCAAACGTGGTGAAGAAGGAACTCACCTCTACCATGTAGAAGAAATTCGTGGTACAGATTCTAGCGTTGTTTACGATAAGATGGTTGCGACCGTTGGTATCGTGGTGAATAAAGAAGGTAAAGTATTAGTAGCTACTACTAAGTTGCCAGAAGATACAGAGTTTAACAACACTGTTATTCCGCCAACAACACCACCAACAACACCGCCTAATACACCACCAACACCACCAACAACGCCACCAACTCCTCCAACACCACCAACAACACCACCAACGACTCCTCCAACACCACCGACACCAACAACTCCACCAGCTCCAGGACTTCCTAACACTGGTGAAGAACAATCAGTATCAGCTGCATTGTTAGGTGCTGCACTTGGTATGGTTGGACTCGCTGGACTTGCAAAACGCAAGAAACGTGAAGACTAAAATTGAGGAGACATCGACATCTTTGTTGATGAGGTGACAATTTTAGATCCAACAGGAAGAGGCTTTGCTCGAAAGAGCAGGGCCTCTTTGTTATGGAAAATAAAAAAATATACAGGTAAATAGTAAAATTTTTTAGAAATTCTGTAACTAGTTTCAGAAAAATTTCATTGACTTGCAGATGATAAAACAGTATACTAGTAAAGTAATTTGATCTTTCAAACTGCCGGCAACAAGGGGAATGAAGCCACTTTGAATTGGAATTACAGTAGGGTTTGGGGTGGTAGAACTTCACACCCTTATTGTCGTCAGTTACCCTATTAAGACCAGACTTGTGAAACAAACACAGGTTTCTTTTTTGCATAATTATAAAAGCTTATAGAACCCTCCTGCTCCAAATAATCAGGAGGGTTCCGTTTTATTTTTAAAAAGCTGGTGATCCAAGAAATATTGTGAATTTCCTATAGGTTCTCCTCCCTATTTATGTTACAATTAAACTACTATTATCGAAGGGAGAAACTATGATTAATTCAATTGTTTCACAAGGTTTGATTTGGGCCATTTTAGGGTTAGGAATCTTTATGACGTTCCGAATTCTAGATTTTCCAGATATGACGACAGAAGGTTCTTTCCCGCTTGGAGGAGCGGTGGCGGTGACCTTGATTACCAAAGGGGTCAATCCACTCCTTGCGACGCTGGCTGCTATTGGAGCAGGGTGCTTGGCAGGACTTGCGACGGGTCTTCTCTACACAAAAGGGAGAATACCAACACTCTTATCAGGGATCCTTGTGATGACGTCTTGTAACTCGGTCATTCTATTTGTCATGCAGCGGGCCAATTTGGGACTTCTGGGCTATAAAAAAATTCAGGAATTTCTTCCTTTTGCCAGTGGGTTCAATGAGATTCTGATTGGCTTGATTTTCGTCACGCTTGTGATCCTTGGTTTGATCTTCTTCTTGGATACACGCTTGGGTCAAGCCTATATTGCGACAGGGGACAATCCAGATATGGCCAAGAGCTTTGGGATCAACACAGACCGGATGGAATTGATGGGCTTGGTCATTTCAAATGGGATTATTGCTCTTTCTGGTGCACTGATGGCCCAGCAAGAAGGCTATGCGGATGCTTCACGTGGAATTGGTGTTATCGTTATCGGGCTTGCCAGCCTCATTATTGGAGAGGTGCTCTTTTCAAATGTCACCTTGACAGAGCGCTTGCTCAGTATTGCGATCGGATCGATCGCCTACCAATTTTTGATTTGGGCCGTGATTGCGCTTGGCATCAATACCAGCTATATTCGAATCTTCAGTGCCTTGATCTTGGCTATCTGCCTGATGATTCCAACCTTTAAGGGAAAAATCATGAAAGGAGCGAAACTCAGTAAATGACAGCAATTGTAGAATTAAAAAATGTAACCAAAGCCGTGAGCAATGGGATGAACGAAGAAAAAGTCATTCTGGATGATGTTTCCTTGGAAATTCGAGAGCATGATTTTATCACGATTTTGGGGGGCAATGGAGCTGGAAAATCAACCCTATTTAATACCATTGCTGGGACGCTTCCGGTGAGCAGTGGGAAGATTTATATTTTGGGGGAAGATGTAACCAACTATTCTCCTGAAAAGAGAGCCAAGTACCTATCGCGGGTCTTTCAAGATCCTAAAATGGGAACGGCACCTCGCATGACAGTAGCAGAAAACCTCTTGGTAGCGAAGTTTCGCGGAGAAAAACGTGGCTTGATTCCGCGTCACTTGGCCAGCTATAAAGAAGAGTTTCAAACAGTCCTTGCTAAGATCGGCAATGGCTTGGAAAATCATATCGATACAGCCGTTGAGTTTCTATCAGGGGGGCAACGACAAGCCTTGAGTCTGTTGATGGCGACACTGAAACGTCCAGAACTCTTGCTTCTAGACGAACACACTGCTGCCTTGGATCCCAAAACCAGTCAGGCGCTCATGACCTTGACGGATGAGTTTGTGAAACAAGATGCCCTCACAGCTCTTATGATCACTCACCATATGGAAGATGCTTTGAAATATGGAAATCGCTTGATTGTCATGAAAGACGGACACATCGTCCAAGACCTCAATCAAGAAGAAAAAGCCCAAATGACCATCGCAGACTACTATCAATTGTTTGAGAAAGACTAAGATACAAAGCCCGTAAAATGCAAAGTGAAAATAGGAAATTCTTGCAGTGAGCGATGCTCACAAGAGAATTTATCTTTTTCACACAGCATTTAGGGCGTGTTCAATTACTAATTTACAAAGGGTGTAGCGGATAAAGTGAAAATAGGGAGTAGGACAGAAGCGACATCACTTAGGTTGTTTGATGTAGAAGTAGTTTGTCTGCATGCTAGAGAGTGGGACAGAAATCGGTAATTCGTTAGAATTCGATTTCGTCGTCCCACCTCCGCACAGTTGAGTAGGGCTGTAAAAGCTGATGAAATCAGCGTAGTAGAGCCCACTCAACCACTGCGTCTTGCTCTACAATCCAAAAATAATTGAGAGGCTAGGACTTTTGTCCCATCCTCTTTTCTTTTCCTTAAATCATCTATAAAACCGCATAAAAATAGGAACTAGTTTCAGCTGAAATCGCTTGCAATTACTTAGGTTACTGAGTATAATATAGTTAGAAAGATGAAGAAGGGATTGATACCAATGCCTTATCGAGTTGAAATTTAGGTTACTTCGTTTTAGGCCTGTTTTGCTGATATCTGTTCATGCTCTTATCGTAAAAGAGCAGTCATGTCGTGTGTGTCGGATCGGTTGGACGGTCGGGCAAACCTGCTTAGTTTGTCCGGAGACATAAGAAAACGTGGAAATAGTAGGTAGAAGCTTTTTGTAAAGGTTTTCAAACTTCGATGCGTCCAGTCGAAAACTAATCATTTGGATTTAGGATAGCAAAGAAAACCTCTGGTATTTTACACAAATACTATTAAATGAAATCAACATCATAAACATTGTTTTGTTAGCCAAAAGGTTAATTGCACCAAGTCAGTGAAGCAGACCAGGCCTCTAGTCCCGTAAGACTGGAGGCCATTTTTATAAAATACTCAGGAGGAGGTGAGAGTATGGGATTGTCGTATGCGCAAGAATATAGTTGTCGGGACCATTTTCGGCAAAGAGCTTTTGAGCGCTTTGGCGTAGATGATCAGCACTTGAATAAGTGGATCAACCAACACCTCTCCTCCCTCTCTCCTTATGATAGTAATGTGGTTCAACCCGCCAACACAGAAGCCTATGTAGCCAGTGATGGCGTCATCTTTGTCTGCAATATTAAAAGTCGGGAGTTCATCACTTGCTTTAAGGCGGTTAATTACCAAGAATCTAAGGAAGAAGAGGAAGCCTATACGGACATTCACGAAAGCAATGTCGCTTCCTTCAAAAAAGATGTGAACCACCTAGTCAATCGCTACCGACTCAAGGAAGCCAAAGAGTTGTTTGAAAACATTGGGGAGGACTTGGATGATTTTTATCGCCTGTCCCAAGCGGTCAAGAACGGCCAATTGAGCGAACGAAATAGTAAGCGCCTAGAGGAATTGTTAGGCAAGTTTCATGTGATCAAGGCAGCCATGCGGATCATTGAAAATAAACGGGGAGATTATCATCTTTAGGGTCTTTTCCCCCTAAAAATAGGCGCCTAGAGGCCCTCTCATCTACTTCAGATGAGAGGACTTTTTTGCTGTGGAAAGCTTTTTGAAAAAAAGAGAAAAAAATTGTATAATAGAGTGGATATGCAAGTATTTGCAAAGCTGTAATTCGACTTGGGCGACCAAGGACCGTAAGTATTAAAATAATCACACTAAAGGAGACAACAGTGAGTAGTATTAAATTAGTCACTCTTGGCGGTGTTCGAGAAAATGGGAAAAATCTCTACGTTGCCGAAGTGAACGATTCGATTTTTGTCTTGGATGCAGGTTTGAAGTATCCAGAAAATGAGCAACTTGGGGTGGATGTCGTTATCCCAAACATGGATTATCTATTTGAAAACAAGGACCGCATTGCGGGTGTTTTCTTGACCCATGGTCACGCGGATGCCATTGGGGCCTTGCCATATCTTTTGGCGGAAGCGAAAGTCCCTGTATTCGGAACCGAGTTGACCATTGAGTTGGCTAAACTCTTTGTAAAAAGCAATGACAGTGTGAAGAAATTCAACGATTTCCATGTCATCGATCAGAATTCTGAGATTGATTTTGGCGATGCCGTCGTCTCTTTCTTCCAAACAACCCACTCCATCCCTGAAAGTATCGGGATTGTGATTGGCACTCCTGAGGGCAATATCGTCTACACAGGAGACTTTAAATTTGACCAAACTGCCAGCGAGTCATACGCGACAGACTTTGCTCGTCTAGCTGAGATTGGCCGCGAAGGCGTGCTTGCTCTCTTGAGTGATTCGGCTAATGCGGATAGCAAGATTCAAGTTGCCAGTGAGCAAGAAGTAGGCGATGCTATCTTAGATACGATTGCAGACTGGGATGGTCGTGTCATCGTAGCGGCGGTAGCCAGCAACCTTTCTCGGATCCAGCAGGTCTTTGATGCTGCGGCTGAGACTGGACGTCGAGTGGTCTTGACAGGGTTTGATGTGGAAAACATCGTCCGCACAGCTATTCGCTTGAACAAATTGTCTCTTGCCAATGAAAAACTCTTAATCAAGCCAAAAGAAATGAGCCGTTTCGAGGATCATGAATTGATCATTTTGGAAACAGGCCGGATGGGTGAGCCGATCAACGGCTTGCGCAAGATGTCGATTGGTCGTCACCGCTATGTGGAAATCAAAGATGGAGACTTGGTCTACATCGTTACAACGCCATCGATTGCCAAAGAAGCAGTGGTAGCTCGTGTAGAAAACATGGTCTACCAAGCAGGTGGAGTTGTCAAATTGATCACGTCTAGCTTGCGCGTGTCTGGTCACGGAAACGCACGGGACTTGCAGTTGATGATCAACCTTCTTCGTCCTAAATACCTCTTCCCGATCCAAGGGGAATACCGCGAATTGGATGCCCATGCGCGAGTAGCGATGGAAGTCGGTATCTTGCCTGAAAACATCTTTATTCCAAAACGCGGAACGGTAATGGAGTATGAAAAAGGTGACTTCGTTCCTGCCGGTAGCGTCTCAGCAGGAGATGTCATGATCGATGGGAATGCCATTGGTGATGTGGGCAATATTGTCCTTCGTGACCGCAAGGTCTTGTCAGAAGACGGGATCTTTATCGTGGCGATCACGGTGAATCGCAAAGAGAAGAAAATTATTTCCAAAGCGCGCGTGCACACCCGTGGTTTTGTCTATGTCAAGAAGAGTCGGGATATTCTTCGTGAAAGTTGCGAATTGGTCAACCAAAGCGTTGAAGACTATTTGGCGCAAGACAGCTTTGACTGGGGTGAGTTAAAAGGTTTGGTACGCGACAACTTGTCTAAGTTCTTATTTGAACAAACCAAACGCCGTCCAGCCATCCTACCAGTCGTGATGGAAGTGAAATAATAGAAGAAATGGAAACGCTTGGCGGCCCGAGGCTTGCCGAGTGTTTTTAACAGTAGAAAGAGGAAATCAAATGGCAGTTATGCAGATTGAGTATTATTCAGAAGCCTTGAAGATGGAGTGGGGCGTGTCCGTCCTTTATCCTGATGCATCGCGCGTGGAAGATCCAGCGGATACGGATATTCCAGTCCTTTATCTCTTACACGGGATGAATGGCAACCACCACTCTTGGTTGAAGCGAACCAATGTGGAGCGCATTTTGCGCAATACCAATCTGATCGTGGTCCTACCTAATACCAATAATGGTTTTTACACAGATACCCAGTATGGTTACAACTACTACACAGCCATTGCGGAGGAATTGCCAGAGACTCTTTCTCGCTTCTTCCCTAATATGACCAAGAAACGGGAGAAGACCTTTATTGCTGGTCTATCCATGGGTGGCTATGGATCGATGCTCTTGGCTCTCAAGACCAATCGTTTCTCTCGTGCGGCTAGCTTTTCCGGCGCTCTGAGTTTCCACGATCGGGACTTTGAAAACAATGACTTGGAGCAACCGGCTTTTTGGAAGGGGATCTTTGGAGAGATTGAGGATTGGACGACCAGTCCCTATTCGCTAGAGACTGCTGCCAAGAAGTTTTCAGATAAGAAGACCAAACTCTGGATCTGGTGTGGGGAGCAGGATTTCCTCTATGAGGCCAATAATTTTGAAGTCAAGGAACTAGAAAAGTTAGGTTTGGATGTCACCTATACCCACAGCCCAGGTAAGCACGAATGGTTCTACTGGGAACGTGAGTTGGAGCACTTTTTACAAACCCTGCCAATTGACTTTGAATTGGAAGAACGGTTAAAATAAGATCCAAATAGATTGGATATCAGTCAGAGCATTTGTTCTGGCTTTTTTCCTATACATAGGAAGAAAGGCTAGAAAGGTCACTTATTCATTTCAGTCCTGCTTTCTTTGTGGTATAATAGGAACGATTGAAAAATGAGCTAGAAATAGCGAACAAGATAAGAGGAGAGAAATATGGCAAAAGATATTCGTGTGCGTTATGCACCAAGTCCAACAGGGCTACTACACATCGGAAATGCTCGTACAGCATTGTTTAACTACTTGTATGCGCGTCACCATGGTGGAACCTTTATCATCCGTATCGAGGATACAGACCGCAAACGTCACGTCGAAGACGGAGAACGTTCACAGCTCGAAAACCTTCGTTGGTTGGGAATGGACTGGGATGAAAGTCCTGAGACGCATGAAAACTACCGCCAATCAGAACGGCTACCACTTTATCAAAAATACATCGACCAACTCTTGGCGGAAGGAAAAGCTTACAAATCTTACGTCACTGAAGAAGAGTTAGCGGCTGAACGTGAACGCCAAGAAGCAGCAGGTGAAACACCTCGCTACATCAACGAATACCTTGGGATGAGCGAAGAAGAAAAAGCAGCTTACGTTGCAGAACGTGAAGCAGCGGGCATCATCCCGACGGTTCGTTTGGCGGTGAATGAGTCTGGTATCTACAAATGGCATGACATGGTCAAAGGCGATATCGAGTTTGAAGGTGGCAATATCGGTGGTGACTGGGTCATCCAAAAGAAAGATGGCTATCCAACTTATAACTTTGCCGTTGTGATCGATGACCACGATATGCAAATCTCTCACGTTATCCGTGGAGATGACCACATCGCCAACACTCCAAAACAACTCATGGTTTATGAGGCTCTTGGATGGGAAGCACCTGAGTTTGGACACATGACTTTGATCATCAACTCTGAAACTGGTAAGAAGTTGTCTAAACGGGACACCAACACTCTTCAATTTATCGAAGATTACCGGAAGAAAGGTTACCTTCCAGAAGCAGTCTTTAACTTTATCGCTCTTCTTGGTTGGAACCCTGGTGGGGAAGACGAAATCTTCTCTCGCGAAGAACTGATCAAGCTCTTTGATGAAAATCGCCTCAGCAAGTCTCCAGCTGCTTTCGACCAAAAGAAAATGGACTGGATGAGCAATGAGTATATCAAGAATGCGGATCTTGCGACTATCTTTGAAATGGCCAAACCATTCCTCGAAGAAGCAGGACGTTTGACAGACAAGGCTGAGAAATTGGTGGAACTCTACAAACCACAAATGAAGTCAGTGGACGAAATCGTTCCATTGACAGACCTCTTCTTCTCAGACTTCCCAGAGTTGACAGATGCAGAAAAAGAAGTCATGGCTGGTGAAACGGTTCCGACTGTACTTGAAGCCTTCAAAGCGAAATTGGAAGCCATGTCAGACGATGAGTTTGTGGCAGAAAATATCTTCCCACAAATCAAAGCGGTTCAAAAAGAAACTGGGATCAAAGGGAAGAATCTCTTTATGCCAATCCGTATCGCCGTTTCAGGTGAAATGCATGGTCCTGAATTGCCAGATACCATCTATTTACTTGGACGCGAAAAATCCATCCAACACATTGAAAGTATGTTGGAAAAAATCAGATAATTATCAGAAAAGTCCCTATTAAATGGGGCTTTTTGTTTTACCTCTAAAGTAAAAGTATTATAGGATTTTTTCAAAAAATTGCCCCGGTTTGACAAATTGATCCTACTGAAAACGATTTTATTACTATCTAAAACAAAAATTATAAAAAAATAGCAATAATTAAGGATAATTGCTTCCAAAAATCGACACATTAGTCTATAATGTAAGGGAAATAAAAAATGTAATAAGGAGACAGAAATGTTTTTTAAACGTTCGAACGGTGAATTCCGTGAAACGGATCGTGTGACTCGTTTCAAATTGATCAAATCAGGTAAAAACTGGTTGCGTGCTGCGACTTCTAACTTTGGTCTTTTGAAAGTCATTCGTGGTCAAGTCGAAGAGACTGTTGTAGCTGAAGTGCGTGAAGACGCAGTATCAGTGAAAGAAATGACAAGCCGTGGCTTGCTCAAAGGGATCGTAGCAGCTGGGGCTGTTTTTGGTGCAGCTACAGTAGCGAATACTGCAAAAGCAGATGAAATAGGATCAGACGTTGCGACTGCATCTGAGCTTTCAAGTGAAGCTCTTGTAGAACAAGGAAGTACAGTACTTGGTACAACTTCAACAACTGAATCTCAGTCTGAATCAACAACAGAATCAACAACTGAGTCAACAACAGAATCAGCTAGCGCTTCTGCATCTGCAAGTGCTTCAACCTCTACAAGCGTATCTGTATCTCACTCAGCTTCATTGAGCGAACAAGGTTCAGCAGAACTTTCAGCAGCTTCAAGCGAATCAACTGTAGCAGCTGGCTCTGAAGCAAGTGTAGAAAGCACTACAACAGTAGCGAAAGCTGAAGATAAAGTTGTTTTGGAACAAAACACTTCAGAAGCAGCATTGTTGAACAAGATTGCAGGAGACTACTCAGCAACTGTTTCAGCTCCAGAAAAGAAAGCAGCACTTGAAGCTGCCATCGCTAAAGTTCAAACAGAATTGACAGCAAGCAACAGCTTGATCAACGCCAATGCTTCAGCTCAATCTTACGCAGACCAACGCGAACGTTTGAGCAAGTCAGTAGATGACATGATGGCAACCTTGACTGCAGCAGGATTTACTGGAAACACAACAGTAAACGGTGCTCCGGCAATTTCAGCACAATTGGCACCAATCTCAACATCTACTTCTGGTAGTGTAGCTACTAAGCCGGTTATCTCAAATGCAAATGGTGCAACGATTGAAGATGCAGCCTTCAATAAATCTGGTTATGCTTTGGATCCAAACGCTGATCGCTTCACTTTTGGTGTATGGCAATTCCTTAAAACAAACCATACTACTGGTGCTAAAACCAACTTTGATTACTATGCTACTCTTTCAGTAGACCGTTCTGCCATCACTGGTAGCCTTTCAGCTAACCCAGATGTTTACTTACGTATTGTGAAGAAATCGGATGGTTCAGAAGCTTACACACGTACTATTCATGCTGGTGAAAGCAATATCTCTCTTCCAAACTACATCACAAACAATAACTCTGATGTAACAAATACTTTGACTTATACAGGTGCTAACGGAACTGATCCAGGTAACGTAACCTTCTCATTAGTAAACGATAACCTTGAGTATGAAACACTTCAAATTCGTGATACCAACTACCCAGGTAACGAAAATGAAGATAAACCAAACGTTCAAACTTCTGTTCCTTATGCGAAAGCTGATCAAACTACTTACTATAAAGTTGTTGATAGCAGCAAGTACACAAAAGGACAAACTTATACACCAACTGGAAATGAAACAGTCCTTGCAAGCTATACGCAAACAGGTCTTGCAGGTCAACAATTCACAGCTTCAGGAAACCGTAATATTGAGGGGTATGAACAAGTTCCAGCAACAACAGACACAACTCAAAAAACATCAGGTATCCTTGGTAAGGGAGTTGTTGGTCAAAAATTGGTTGAACTTCAAGGTGGAGCAAACCACTACTACGTGAAACGTATTTCAGAAGTTGTAGATACCAATGGTTCAACAGTAACGAAATTATATGCTCTTGATCCATCACAAGTAAGCAACTTCAGTGCAAGTGATGTTGGTACAGAAGATGTATCTAAATACACACTTATTTACACATCATCTGTAAATAAAGCTGGTGATACATGGAACTCAACGGGATCAAAAACTACTCGTGTAAACAGCAAAAATGGTGACTATTATATTGATGTTGTTGAAACTGCAGGAAGCAATTCACTTGTAATTACTGGTTGGCAGTCTACTACAGAAAAAGTTAACCTTACGCACGATGAAACCAAAGTGACTGAAGGATATCCAAAACCATTTACGTCTGCACCAGATGTATCATTATCACCAGCTGGTAAAGGAAATAATAAATGGAACTTGATTGCTGGACGTAATGCCGATGTCGTTGCGAAATCTAAAGTAACACAACCAGACGGTAGCATTACCTATACAAATCTTGAAGGTTTCGCTTCATTCTCAAATAACTACTCGGTTCCATCTGCAGTTAAACCATCGACTGATGTAAATTATTACTTTGTTAAGTCAGACGAAAAAGGAAGTGTTTACGTTCACTATAGAGATACTGAAGGTAACGAAATCAAACCTTCAGTAACAGATGAAGATAAACAACCTATCAACAAAGCATATGACACAGTAGTAGATAATCGCCCAGACACAATTGAGTACAATGGTAAGACCTATGAACGTGTTCAAGCAGGAGATTATACTGTTGGTAAGGTTGGTGATGAAAGTAATCTAGTTAAATCTGATCTTTCTACAGTTACAGGTACAGATGATATTATTGGAACAGTAGCTAAAGAAGATAAGAATATAACGTATATCTATAAAGTGAAAGAAACACCAAAAGAAGGTGAAGTTGTTATCACTTATGTAGATACGAAAGGTAACGAAATCCAAAAATCTCGTCAAGATACACCTAAATCACCATATGATACACCATATGATACAACTGAAAAAGGTGAAAAACCAAATATCATCAAGACCACTGATGGTAAGACATATAAAATTGTTCCTAAAGGTGATTACCCAGTAGGAGATGTTGATGAAAATGGTCATTTGAAGTCTTCAGACCCTATTACTGGTAAAGTTGACAAACCAAAATCAACCATTACTTACGTTTATGAGGAAGTTGGAAGTGTCTTCGTTCATTATAAAGATATTAACGGAAATACGATCATGGGATCTGTTATTGATGAGCAAGATCAACCACTTGAGAAGGATTATGATACTGTAGTAGATAATCGTCCTAAAGAAATTAAATTTGAAGGTAAAACTTACGAACTTGTAGAAGCTGGTAATTACCCAGTAGGTCAAGTTGACAGCCAAGGTCACTGGACAGGTGATGATGATACGACTGGTAAAGTGGCTTCAGGTGAGAAGAATGTTACTTATATCTATAAGTTGAAAGTGGAATCACAATCAGATTCAGGTTCAAATTCAGCATCTGATACAACATCAGCTTCACAATCAGAATCAGAAGTTGTATCTAACTCACGGTCTGTATCAGAACAAGCTTCTACATCATTGTCTGAATCAGCTTCTACATCATTGAGCCAATCAGCTGTTGAATCAGCAAGTGTGTCTGCGAGTCAATCATCGTCATTGAGTACGTCAGCGCAAGAATCAGCTTCTGTATCAGCTAGTCAATCAGCGTCATTGAGCACATCGGCTTCAGCATCAGCAAGCGTATCAGCAAGTCAATCAGCATCATTGAGCGCATCGGCTTCAGCATCAGCAAGCGTATCAGCAAGTCAATCAGCATCATTGAGCACATCGGCTTCAGCATCAGCTTCTGTATCAGCAAGTCAATCAGCATCATTGAGCACATCGGCATCAGAATCAGCATCAGTATCTGCGAGCCAATCAGCATCATTGAGCGAATCAGCTTCTGCATCTGAATCAGCATCGCAATCTATTTCAGAATCACAATCAGCTTCAACAAGCCAATCAGTTTCTGAATCAACATCAGCGTCTGAGTCAACATCAGTATCAGCTTCAACATCAACGTCTGAATCTGTTTCAGCATCTGAGTCAGCGTCAGCGTCATTGAGCGCATCAGCATCTGAGTC
>NZ_KV794423.1:162786-169227 GCF_001808745.1 Streptococcus sp. HMSC057G03 | reverse complement strand
TCATTGAGCACATCGGCTTCAGCATCAGCATCAGTATCTGCTAGTCAATCAGCGTCATTGAGCACATCAGCTTCTGAATCAGCATCAGTATCTGCTAGCCAATCAGCATCATTGAGCACATCGGCATCAGCATCAGCATCAGTATCTGCAAGCCAATCAGCATCATTGAGCACATCGGCTTCAACATCGCTTTCTACATCTGTATCACAATCAGCATCTAATTCTTCATCAAATTCTGAAAGTGAAACACCTAAACAAGGTGAAGTAATCATCACTTATGTAGATACAAAAGGTAAAGTGATTAAAGATCCTCGTCAAGATACACCAAACTCACCATATGATACTCCATATAACACAACTGAGGAAGGTGAAAAACCTAACACAATCAAGACTCCAGATGGTAAGACATACAAGATCGTACCAAAAGGTGATTACCCAGTAGGTAAAGTTGACGGTGACGGACACCTTGAATCATCTGATCCAATTAAAGGTAAAGTTGATAAACCTAAATCAACTATCACTTACGTTTATAAAGAAGTGAAGGGTAACGTATACGTTCACTATGTTGACGTCAATGGTAACAAGATCAAAGAATCAGTAACTGACGAAAAAGATCAACCAGTTGATAAGGACTACGATACAGTAGTAGACAACCGTCCAAGCACGATCGAGTTCCAAGGTAAGACATACGAATTGGTACCAGCTGGTAACTACCCAGTAGGTAAAGTCGACGATCAAGGTCACTGGACAGGTGATGATGCTACAACTGGTAAAGTTGCTGAAGAAGATACGAACGTAACATATGTCTACCAATTGAAAGAAGATCCAACGAAACCTAAAGAAGGTGACGTCATCATCACTTACGTAGACGAAAATGGTAAAGAAATTCAAAAACCTCGTCAAGACACACCAAACTCACCATATGACACACCATATAACACAACTGAGGAAGGTGAAAAACCTAATACTATCAAGACTCCAGACGGTAAGACTTACAAGATCGTACCGAAAGGTGACTACCCAGTAGGTAAAGTTGATGGCGATGGACACTTAGAATCATCTGATCCAATTAAAGGTAAAGTTGATAAACCACGTTCAATCATCACTTACGTTTACAAAGAAGTGAAGGAAGAACCAACTCAACCTAAGGGTAGCGTATACGTACACTACAAAGATACTGAAGGTAACACCATTAAAGAATCAGTAACAGATGAGTTAGACCAACCAGTAGGTAAAGACTACAACACTGTTGAAGACAACCGTCCACAATACATTAGATTCGAAGGTAAAACTTACGAAATCGTACCAGTCGGAAACTACACAGTTGGTAAAGTAGATACTCAAGGTCACCTTGAATCAACAGACCCAACAACTGGTAAAGTGGTTGAAGGACGTAAAGACGTTACTTACATCTACAAACTTGTCGAAGAACCTGTACAACCTAAGGGTAATGTATACGTTCACTATGTAGATGAAAATGGTAACACGATCAAGACTTCAGTAGTGGATGAAAAAGACCAACCAGTAGGTAAAGACTACGATACAGTTGTGGATAACCGTCCTAAGACAATCACAACTGCAGATGGTAAAGTCTATGAATTGGTCCCACAAGGTAACTACCCAGTAGGTAAAGTTGACGGTGAAGGTCACTTGACAACAACTGACCCAACAACTGGTAAAGTCATCGAAGGTGATAAGAACGTTACTTATGTTTACAAACTTGTGAAGATTCCAAACGTTCCAACACCAAACACTCCAGTGCCACCAACTCCAACACCAAATACTCCGGTAGATCCAACACCTAATAAACCAATGGATCCAACACCAAACACACCAGTGAACCCAGTTCCTGAGCAACCAGCTCAACCAGCTCCAGCTCTTGAACAACTTCCAAATACTGGTGAAACAGGATCTGTAGCTTCAGCTCTTCTTGGAGCAGTTGCAGGGGTTGCAGGAGTTGCAGCGCTTGGACGTCGCAAAAAGGAAGATGAAAAATAATCTTCTATCCTAATTTGATTCGGTCATTTCAGGTATGTGGGAAATGAAAAAGGATCCAAAAAGAGAACCTCCGGGTTCTCTTTTTGTATGCTGTTATTTGTGTTAAAAACTAGTCTTAATTAGTTACTTTTGGGGAAAATTAGTGTATAATAACTCGATATCTAAAATTTAAGGAGCGGACATGTTTTTTAAACGTTCGAAGGGTGATTTTCGCGAAACGGAGCGAATCACGCGTTATAAATTAATCAAATCAGGGAAGAATTGGGTACGGGCATCTGTTTCTCGGTTAGGCTTATTTCGTGTCATGCGAGCTGGTGTGGATGAAAATATCGTGGTTCAATATGAAGCATCATCACACTCTATGCCTGCAGATCTGGTCAAAGGGATGGTTGTGCTAGGTGCTCTGGCTGGGGCGACAACGGTTGCCAATCCAGTATTTGCTGAGGAAAATGAAATGAATGCGACTGTTGGGTCTGAAATCAGCCCATCGACCGGTGTAGCGGGTTCGGATAGTCTTGTATTGGGGACGACGTCAAACTCAGATTCTGTGTCAGCCAGTCAATCTATAAGTGAATCTATCTCATTTTCAGAGTCAGCTAGTGACAGCCTTTCTCTGTCTCAATCGGTATCTTTGAGCGAATCTCATGTTGTCAGTGCATCAATGAGTCCGTCCACTTCAGAAATCGCTAGTAGCACTCTCTCAGAGGATAACTCGATTCACGAGGGTGTAACGGAGCCAAGCGAGAAGGTAGCAGAGGCTCAAAACAATCGCTCGGAAGACCAGGTGAAGCGTCTGCAAGTTTTGGCTTTGGATTTATACACCTATCGTGCGCAGGCTTTGGAAATCCCTGGGACGGAATCTGCTATTGAAAGTGGAGATCTGGCTTTAGAAGCTATTCGTACTGATTTGTCCAATCCCGCAATTCAAATCGATGCTGTAGAAAGTCAAGCAAAGAGTGCTCGCAATCGCTTGGCCAATGCGGTGCTTCGTGCGACATCTGGCCAACGGGATCCACGTAACGGGAATCGTATAGATGCTGATACCAGTCTCCGTGCACCCCAGTATAATTTAGGGCCAGCCAACAATGCCTTGATTTCTGTTTATAACTCTGATTACATTAATCAGGCTTATAATGTTGTGGAAACCATTCCTACACGAAATAGTATTAAGAGCATTGGCTACGCTTCTGGTAGCGATCGTGTGAATGGCATCAATGTGCCTCAGACGTCGGCCTTGAAAAATAGTGCAGTGGCCTTTAATATCATGGGAACTGTTGGGCAGACAGAGGTCGTAACGCCTGGGAAAATTTATAATGTTTCTTTTGTAGTGACCAATACGGCTAGGCAGTCAGTGACACGAACGCTACGCATTCAGGTTTTGCCGCAAAATGATGGCATCCGTAATCCGATTACGGCTGTGACGACAGCGACTTTTGTCAATGATACTACTAACTTGGCCCAGGCTGAAAAAGAGAAGATTTGGGAAGCGTTTAAGACTGCTAACCCCAATATTGCCACTTCAAAGGACTTTAAATCTTATTCCGTTTCATCATCTGGTGTGGTGACCATTACCTATAAAGATAACACTACAAATGATGTGACGGCTCCAGTGAAGCGACTTGCAGCACCAACTGTTGAAACGAGATTATTGGATAAGGCTTACACACAGACGCCTGTAACGGTGACGGGAGCTGAGCCAGGTTCTACAGTCGTTCTATACAATAATGACGACGAAGTGGGAACAGCTGTGGCAGATGCTTCTGGACAAGCGATCGTAACACCGAATGCTCCCTTGCAAACGGGTGGAGTAACAGCTAAGTCTCGTATTCTGTATGGTGACCATGCAGTTTATTCCGATGCCAGTAACATGGTTGCTGTAACAGATGCCACACGTCCTGAAGTGACGGCTAAGTTGACCGTCAATGGTGTGGAACCGAAATCAACCCCTCTTGAAGGTGGTGGGAAGAATTATATTATTTACGCTGGTGATGATGCGGTTGTGACCTTTACAGCTACTGATGACAGTGGCAAGCTTAAAGAAATGAAAGTCGTTGCACGGGCGGATCTGAACGACAATGCTTTGAACGGGAATTTCTTTGGTAGTAGCCAGTACGGAACTGGTAATATTGCTCCGATCATGGGCGATATTACGGCTACCAGTGCGAACCCTGCAACCATCACAACGACCATTCATTTGAAGGATGACCTTTACCATACCTACCGGAATACATGGCAACGCAACGTTGCGGCTATTGACAATGCGTCCAATATGAACCGTCCAAATGGTTTGGGTGAGATTCGGATTACCCAAGGGCGTCTCGCTGATCGTACGCCAGGTGTGGCGCCGACAAGCACTATTCAGGTGACGAGTCTAACTGCATTGACAGATGCAGATAAGAGCAAGGTGATTGCAGCTGTATCGGCAGTCAACCCAGAGGTGGCCAACCGGATTAAGTCCTATACGGTTAATAGTGATGGTACAGTCACCATTACTTATAAAGATAGTACGACCAATGTCGTAGCGGTGAAACTGTCAGATAGCGATCACAGTCAGTCTGTATCAAACAGTCAGAGTGCGTCTACGAAGACTTCGCAATCGATCAGTCAGTCTTTAAGTACGAAGCAATCACAGAGTGTATCGGCTCAGCAGAGCGTTTCATTGAGTCAGTCACTGAGCTCGGTTCGCTCGCAAAGTTTGTCGGCTTCACTAAGCCAATCAGCATCGGCAAGTGTATCCGCTCAAGCGAGTCTATCTCGCAGTCAATCATTGAGCAAGGAGATTTCTCAATCTGCTTCAACGAGCCAATCTATATCGGCAAGAAAATCTGAATCTGTGAAGGTTTCGGAGTCAGCTTCTGCAAGTGTCAGTGCTTTGCAGTCTGCTTCGGTATCAGCAAGTGTATCCAAAGTGGTTAGCCAGTCTATCTCAAGCTCGACATCCGCTTCAACGAGCGCCTCTGTTTCAGTGAGTCAGTCAGTTTCAGCATCGCTTTCACAGTCGGTATCAGCGTCACTAAGTCAATCGACTCGCGAGTCGGCTTCAAAATCAGTGAGTCAATCGCAGTCGGAGTCTGCATCAGTATCTTTGAGTGAGTCCGCTAGAAAATCAGCATCGTTGAGCACTTCCGTATTAGAGAGTCAATCAACCTCTACTTCGGTGTCGGTTTCAACGTCTGAGTCGGTGTCGACTTCCAAATCAGTATCGACTTCCGAGTCTGTTTCTGCATCTGAATCAGTATCAGCCTCTGAGTCAGTTTCAGCCTCAGAATCAGCATCAACCTCTGAATCAGCATCAACCTCTGAATCGGTCTCAGCGTCCGAGTCAGCATCTACATCAGAATCAGTATCAACATCCGAATCGGTTTCTACATCTGAGTCAGTTTCAGCCTCAGAATCAGTGTCTGCTTCTGAATCGGCATCAACATCGGAGTCAGTCTCAGCGTCTGAATCTGTGTCAGTGTCCGAGTCAGCGTCAGAATCAATCTCAACCTCAGAGTCGGTTTCAACGTCAGAATCAGTATCAACGTCTGAGTCGGCATCGACGTCTGAGTCAGCGTCAACCTCAGAATCAGTCTCGACCTCTGAGTCAGTTTCAGTCTCTGAATCTGTATCTACGTCTGAGTCAATTTCAACCTCAGAGTTGGCATCTACCTCTGAGTCAGTTTCTGTATCTGAATCAGTCTCAACGTCTGAGTCAATCTCGACCTCTGAATCATTGTCAGCATCGTTGAGCACCTCAGTATCTGAAAGTCAGTCAGTCTCTGCTTCAGTGTCAGTTTCGACTTCAGAGTCGGTTTCAATGTCAGAATCAGCCTCTGCGTCCGAGTCAGCGTCAACTTCTGAATCAGCCTCTGCGTCCGAGTCAGCGTCAACTTCTGAATCAGCATCAACCTCTGAGTCAGCATCAGATTCCGAGTCAGTCTCAGCGTCGGAATCAGTGTCAACGTCAGAATCAGTGTCTACATCTGAGTCAGTCTCGACGTCTGAGTCGGTATCTACATCTGAGTCAGTGTCAACATCCGAATCAGCTTCTGCGTCTGAGTCAGTGTCAACTTCTGAATCAGTCTCGACCTCTGAGTCAGTCTCGACGTCTGAGTCAGCGTTAACCTCAGAATCGGTGTCTACCTCAGAATCGGTGTCTAAGTCCGAGTCAGCATCAACCTCTGAATCAGTATCTACGTCTGAGTCGGTTTCAACATCCGAATCAGCCTCTACCTCTGAGTCAGTATCAGCATCCGAATCAGTTTCAATATCCGAGTCGGTTTCTGCATCCGAGTCTGTCTCAACATCCGAGTCAATTTCAGCCTCTGAGTCGGTTTCAACATCCAAATCAGTGTCGACCTCAGAATCGGCATCTGCATCTGCATCTGCATCAGAATCAGTGTCAACATCCGAATCAGTCTCAACGTCCGAGTCAGTTTCAACGTCTGAATCAGTATCGGC
>NZ_KV794423.1:161076-162686 GCF_001808745.1 Streptococcus sp. HMSC057G03 | reverse complement strand
TCAGTATCGGCTTCAGAGTCAGTTTCAACGTCCGAATCGGCATCTACATCAGAATCAGTTTCTGCATCTGAGTCAGCGTCAGCCTCTGAATCAGCGTCAGCCTCTGAGTTAGTTTCAGCCTCTGAGTCGGTCTCAACGTCCGAATCAACATCAGCATCCGAATCGGTTTCAACCTCAGAATCAGTTTCTACATCTGAGTCGGTTTCTGCATCCGAGTCTGTCTCAACCTCTGAATCAGTTTCAGCGTCTGAGTCGGTTTCAACATCCAAATCAGTGTCGACCTCCGAATCGGCATCTGCATCTGCATCCGAATCAGTGTCAACATCCGAATCAGCGTCAGCCTCTGAGTCAGTTTCAGTCTCCGAATCGGCATCAACATCCGAATCAGCTTCTGTGTCTGAGTCAGTATCAACATCCGAATCAGCTTCTGCGTCTGAGTCAGTATCAACATCCGAATCTGCATTTGCTTCTGAATCACTCTCGACATCCGAATCAGTATCAACGTCTGAGTCAGTTTCAACGTCCGAGTCAGTATCAACATCCGAGTCGGTTTCTGTATCTGAATCAGTGTCTACGTCTGAATCGGAATCGACATCCGAATCAGTTTCTGCATCTAAGTCGGTTTCTGCATCCGAGTCTGTCTCAACCTCTGAATCAGTTTCAGCGTCTGAGTCAGTTTCAACATCAGAATCATTCTCAGTCTCTGAATCAGCCTCTGCGTCCGAGTCAGCGTCAACTTCTGAATCAGCGTCTGAGTCAGCGTCAGCCTCTGAGTCAGCATCAGTCTCTGAGTCGGCCTCTACGTCTGAGTCGGTTTCAGCCTCTGAATCAGTATCAACATCCGAGTCAATTTCAGCCTCTGAGTTGGTTTCAACGTCTGAATCAGTCTCAGCGTCTGCATCGGTTTCTGTATCCGAATCAGTGTCTACGTCCGAGTCGGTTTCTGTATCAGAATCAGTGTCAACGTCTGAATCAGTTTCTGTATCTGAGTCAGCATCAGCCTCTGAGTCGGCCTCTACATCAGAATCAGTCTCAACCTCTGAATCGGTATCGACGTCTGAGTCAGTCTCAGTCTCTGAGTCAGTATCTACGTCCGAATCAGCGTCAGCCTCTGAATCTGAGTCGGTATCAGCATCAGAATCAGCCTCTGCTTCTGAATCAGTTTCAACATCAGAATCAGTCTCAGAGTCCGAATCAGTTTCAACGTCTGAATCGGTTTCTGTATCAGAATCAATCTCGACATCAGAATCATTGTCAGCATCGTTGAGCACTTCAGTATCAGAAAGTCAGTCAGTTTCTACTTCAGTTTCAGTCTCAACATCTGAGTCAGTTTCAGTCTCTGAATCATTGTCAGCCTCTGAGTCGGTTTCAACATCGGAATCAACTTCTGCGTCTGAGTCAGCCTCAACGTCTGAATCAGTGTCTACTTCTGAATCACTTTCAACGTCTGAATCAATCTCGACATCAGAATCATTGTCAGCATCGTTGAGCAATTCAGTATCAGAAAGCCAGTCAGTCTCTACTTCGGTTTCAGTTTCGATGTCAGTATCTGTATCTGAGTCAGCATCGACATCGGAGTCAGTTTCAACGTCCGAATCAGTGTCAGCGTC
>NZ_KV794423.1:117630-160976 GCF_001808745.1 Streptococcus sp. HMSC057G03 | reverse complement strand
ACGTCCGAATCAGTGTCAGCGTCTGAGTCAGTTTCAGCATCTGAATCGGTATCTACTTCAGAATCAGTTTCAACGTCTGAATCAGTCTCAGTCTCAGAATCAGTATCTACATCAGAATCAGTATCTACATCAGAATCAGTTTCAACGTCTGAATCAGTTTCAACGTCTGAATCAGTTTCAACGTCTGAATCAGTATCTACATCTGAATCAGTGTCAACATCCGAATCAGTCTCAGCGTCTGAATCGGTCTCGACGTCAGAGTCAGTCTCGACGTCAGAGTCAGTCTCAACGTCTGAATCAGTTTCAACTTCTGAATCGGTCTCAACCTCTGAGTCAGTTTCAGCGTCTGAATCAGCATCAACGTCCGAGTCAGTTTCTACCTCTGAGTCAGCATCTGCGTCCGAGTCAGTATCAGTTTCTACCTCTGAGTCAGTGTCTGCATCAGAATCGGCATCTACTTCAGTTTCAGTTTCGACATCAGAGTCGGCGTCTACGTCCGAATCAGCATCTGCATCTGAGTCAGTGTCAACGTCTGAATCGGTATCAGCATCAGAATCAGTGTCAGTGTCTGAATCGGTTTCAACATCAGAATCAGTGTCAACGTCCGAATCGGTTTCTGTATCTGAATCCGTTTCTACGTCCGAGTCAGCGTCAGCCTCTGAATCAGCATCAACGTCTGAATCAATCTCGACATCTGAATCATTGTCAGCATCGTTGAGCAGTTCAGTATCTGAAAGCCAGTCAGTCTCTACTTCGGTTTCAGTTTCGACATCAGTCTCTGCATCTGAGTCAGCATCATTGAGTACCTCTGCACCTGAATCAACTTCAACATCAGTAAGTACTTCAGTTTCAGTGAGTCAATCACAATCAGGATCAACATCTGGTAGCGGTTCATACTCTAACTCAATGAGCCAATCAATTTCTCATTCAGAGTCATTGTCTGCATCAGAATCAGCAAGTGGATCACAAAAACACAGCCAGTCTGTAGTGCTTCCAAATACTGGCGAAACAGGATCTGTAACATCAGCTCTTCTTGGGGTTGTTACAGGGTTAGCTGGAATTGCTGGACTTATCCGACGTAAAAAGAAGGGGAAATGATCTAGTAGGAAATATCATTTTTTTCGAGTGAATCTCATAGGAGATTCACTTTTTTACTAGTAGAATGAAGTGTTTTTAATGTGTTACAAAAAAATTTGAAAATTAAACAATAATATAGAAGTTTTTTGTAGCAAATTACTTGAATCTACGTAGTATTCCTGTATAATTAATAATGACTACAATGTAAGGGGAATATCATGCAATTTAAGCGTTCAAAAGGAAACTTTCGTGAAACAGATCGTGTCGTACGCTTCAAATTAATTAAATCAGGAAAAAATTGGCTTCGAGCATCAACGGCTGCTCTAGGCCTCTTTCGCGTGGTGCGTGGGCAAGTGGAGGAGACCATCATTGCCAACGTACAGCAAGATCAAATAGAAAATCAAAAGCATAACCAAGCCTTCTTAAAAGGTTTGATTACGGTAGGGACTGTTTTTGGTGGTGCTGTGCTTGCTACGACAGCTAAGGCGGAGGATGCAACATCACTTGCACCAACGGTTTCTGAGACAAAAGAGGAAACCTTGGCAGAAGTGGATAGTGTGGTCTTAGGAAATACCTCTACCCAGTCTTCAGAATCCAGCTCTGTTTCAGGATCAACTAGCCTTTCTACATCTGTGAGTGTATCTACTTCGATCAGTGAATCCGCATCTTTATCCTTGAGCGAAGTTGGATCAACTGCATTATCAACGGCACTTAGCGAGTCTGCTCAAGCTCTAGAGTCAGAGGTAGTTGTTGATGAACCGACTAGTTTAGAAGAAGCCACTGTTTTAGAACAAAATACCTCTGAAGCTGAATTGCTTCAAGAAATTGCAGGGAATTACGCATCTAAAATGACGGACAACGATCGCCGATCAGTTGTCGAAGCGGTCATTAACAAAGTGCAGGCCGAAGTGACTGCAAGCAATAACTTGATCCACACCAATGCCAGTGCTCAAGCTTATGCTGACCAGCGCGATCGTTTGGAGAAAGCTGTCGATGAGATGATGACGACCTTGACAGCTGCAGGTTTTGTGGGAAATACAAATGTAGATGGGAAACCTGCGATCTCTGCTCAGTTGGCTCCTCTAGCTGAGGAAACATACTTGGCTGATGATGTATTGGATATGAGCCCGAACCCAGAAGATCCCAATGGTGCGAGTGTAGAAGATCCTACACTTGACACACCAGGATATGCTAAGGATCCTCATCTAGATAAAGATCTCTTAAGATTTTCGCCTGAAGAGTTGAAAAATTTTTTAGGTGAACCCTACACCAATCGTTATACATTTGGTATTTGGGACTTTGTGAATAAACAAGGAGAGTCACTTGGTTACTATGCGACCATGTCGATTGATATCAGTGAGATAGATCCGGAAAAGCATAAGGCAATGGATGTTTATTTCCGCATTGTCCGAAAATCAGATGGGGCTGAAATTTTTTCACAAACTGTATCTCCAAAAGGATATGGCCAAGATATTCAATTACCAAAAGAAGTACTGATTGGTCAGGCTCCCTTTGGGAACAAGGTTTTTAATTCGGAACCTTCTACAGATAATGGGACCTTTGGAATGATGACGAATTTTATTCCGGAACAGGCTTTCTTATTCCGGAGTATTTATGATGTCATGACGCCTGAAAATCAGGGGCAATTGATTAGGACGTATCCTAGTATCAAAATTCCATCTATGATGGGACAACAATCGACCTTCTATAGAGAAGTGGACCCGAATGGTAGATGGTTTAATGGGCAATATGAACCAACGGGGAAAGAAAGATCCTTACTAGAGTATAGAATCTACGGATTGGAAGGCCAGCATTATACAGCTTCCAATCCACGCGAATTTCCTGGTTATGTACAGGTCCCAGCGCACACCGTGTTCCCGAATCGTAAAAGTGGGGTGTTCGATAATAGTAAGAATGGGAAATCAAGAATTGAACTATTAGGGGATGCGCGTGAGCATTTCATTAAAAGTGAAGTTGTCACCCTTAATCAAAATGGTGATTATTCTCTTCGCTACTATGTTTTAGATCCTTCTAAAATCCATGATGTTAGTAGTGGTGACGTAGGCAATACTCAGGTAACCGATGTATATACACTTGTTTATGAAAAAGAATTTAAACAAGATAGTACGGATAAGCTTTCAGATTTAGGTGGAACTCGTAAAGTTGAAAGTAAAAACAAGGACTATTTTCTGAATGTCACACCAAGACGAATAGATTACCAACATTTCGAATTGGATATTACGGGTTGGTTCTCTAGTAAGGAGACAGCTACTTACACTGATGAGAAAACAGGAATAGAATATACTGTTCCAAAACCATTCACGGAACTTCCAAAATCAGCATACCTCGATAAAAATACGACCATGGTCGTTGGAGAAGATGCAACACCTCAAGGAGCAGATGGTTTTTCCAACTTCAAACAAACGATCAAAAAAATAGTAGATTCATATCCCTTAACGAGTGTGAATTATTACTATCGGAAGATGACACCGTCAGAATCTGCTTCACAATCTCAAAACTTCTCGATTTCAACTTCAGAGTCACTAGTTTCAGAATCCATTTCATCTTCTCAATCTGTTTCGGTCAGTGAGTCCGTTTCCTTGTCACAAGCATCTAGCTCCGCCAGTCAATCAGATTCACAGGTTTCAACCTCGATTTCCTTGTCACAATCTGTCTCGACAAGTGAATCCAACTCGTTGGTTCAGGAATCGGTTTCCGCCAGTCAATCAGAATCCTTGGTTCAAGAATCCGTTTC
Source organism: Streptococcus sp. HMSC057G03 (assembly GCF_001808745.1). Classification (NCBI taxonomy): domain Bacteria; kingdom Bacillati; phylum Bacillota; class Bacilli; order Lactobacillales; family Streptococcaceae; genus Streptococcus; species Streptococcus sp. HMSC057G03. The sequence continues at coordinate 157,144 of NZ_KV794423.1, read as the reverse complement.
AGCAAGCCAGTCGGAGTCGTTAGTACAAGCCTCCGTTTCAGCGAGTCAATCAGATTCGTTTTCAGCAAGTCAATCGGATTCGCTGGTTCAGGCATCTGTATCGTCTAGCCAATCAGAATCACTAGTCCAAGCGTCAGTTTTGGCAAGTGAATCAAATTCATTGGCTCAAGAATCGATTTCAGCCAGCCAATCAGACTCATTGGTTCAAGCCTCGGTTTCTGCCAGTCAGTCCGAATCCTTGGTACAAGCGTCAGTTTCTGCAAGCCAGTCTGAGTCTTTGGTTCAGGCATCTGTATCGGCGAGTCAATCGGAGTCGTTAGTACAAGCCTCCGTTTCAGTGAGTCAATCACAATCTACTTCTGATGTTGAATCTAAGTCTCAAATTACAGAATCTATGTCCTTTTCTCGTTCTGATTCAATGAGTCAATCGGAAACGCAAGTATCGACTGATTTGCAATCAACATCATTGAGTCAATCAGAATCGTTAGTGCGAGAGTCAGTTTCTGCGAGTGAATCGGAATCATTGGTTCAAGAATCGGTATCGGCCAGTCAGTCAGACTCGCTGATACAAGAATCAGTTTCCGCTAGTCAGTCCGAGTCGTTGGTTCAAGAGTCCGTTTCGGCTAGTCAGTCCGAGTCGTTGACCCAGGCATCCGTTTCCGCTAGTCAGTCAGAATCACTGGTCCAAGAGTCAGTTTCTGCGAGTGAATCGGAATTATTGGTTCAGGAGTCTGTATCGGCCAGTCAGTCAGACTCGCTGATTCAAGAATCAGTTTCCGCGAGTCAATCCGATTCGCTAGTTCAAGAGTCGATTTCAGCTAGTCAATCTGAGTCCTTGATTCAAGCATCAGTTTCCGAAAGTCAATCGCAATCTACTTCTGATATCGAATCTAAGTCTCAAATTACAGAATCTATGTCCTTTTCTCGTTCTGATTCAATGAGTCAATCGGAAACGCAAGTATCGACTGATTTGCAATCAACATCATTGAGTCAATCAGAATCGTTAGTGCGAGAGTCAGTTTCTGCGAGTGAATCGGAATCATTGGTTCGGGAGTCTGTATCGGCCAGTCAATCAGAGTCGCAGGTTCAAGTCTCAGTATCTGCTAGCCAATCAGATTCGTTGGTTCAAGCATCTGTATTGACCAGCCAATCAGAATCACTAGTTCAAGAGTCGATTTCAGCTAGTCAATCAGACTCGTTAGTACAAGAATCCGTTTCGACAATTCAATCCGACTCCTTGGCCCAAGCATCCGTTTCTACTAGTCAGTCCGAATCGTTGATTCAGGACTCCGTTTCAGCGAGTCAATCCGATTCGCTAGTTCAAGGGTCGATTTCAGCCAGTCAATCAGAGTCGCTGGTACAAGAATCAGTTTCTGCCAGCCAATCAGACTCGTTGGCTCAAGCATCTGTATCGGCCAGTCAATCCGATTCCCTGGTTCAGGAGTCTGTATCTGCCAGTCAGTCAGACTCGCTGATTCAAGCATCCGTTTCAGCAAGTCAATCTGAATCCTTGGTTCAAGAATCAGTTTCTTCAAGTCAATCTGACTCCTTGGCCCAAGCATCCGTTTCGGCAAGTGAATCAAATTCGTTGGCCCAAGCATCCGTTTCGGCCAGTCAATCCGACTCCTTAGTACAAGCGTCGGTTTCAGCTAGCCAATCAGACTCGCTGGTACAAGAATCAGTCTCAGCAAGTCAATTAGATTCATTAGTTCAAGCTTCTGCTTCGACAAGCGAATCAGCTTCAACTTCTCATGTCGTAGCTGCATCGCAGGTTTCAGAGTCTGGATCGTTCTCTCGATCCGTTTCTGAGAGTCTATCTGCTTCACAATGGACATCCTATTCAGAATCTCTAGCGTCAACATCTGTTTCAAAATCTGACTCCTATAGCCAATCAGCTTCACTCCTTTCTTCAAGCGAATCGGCTTCAACGTCCATGCCAGTATCTGAATTTCCTTTGACGAGTGTTTCAGATTCTATAAGCGCATCATCGACAGAGAGTCAATCCTTATCGCAGGAAATTTCTGAATGGATCAGTGTGTCTTATGCGTCAAGTTTCTCTGCTGTGACAAGTTCTTCGGAGTCTGTCGTGTCTTCGTTTGGCACCTCTTACTCAGAATCTCCATCAGATGCAAGCTCACTAACTGCGACGCACTCTTCCGGACCTGCTCTTCCAGAGACAGGTGCCCATCCTTCATCTAATATTCTTGCTACAGGAGCTTCCATTCTTCTGTCTGGATTAGCCCTTTTAGGAATTCGGAAAAAAGATGGCAAATAAAATCTTAAAAGACCGGAATGAACCGGTCTTTTATTGATCTAGAATGTCTAAGAAGTTGGGAAATATGTTATAATGAATGAGGAAGTTTTCGTTGAGGGATATGAAAAAGGTTACTTTGTGAAAAGCTCTGTTTGCCCTCATATCTTCAGAAAATATGGGATTAAAAAAGAAGAGTCAGAGGAAAGAGATGAAAATCCATTTTACAAATTTATTTGGGCAATCTTCGAAAAGTGTTGCCCTGATGGCACAAAACGATATTATGAATGTGGTTCGTGAACTTGGGGTTAATGAACTAGGGATCTACTTTTATGATCATAGCAATGAACCAGCTAGCGAATTGAACTCGCGAATGGATGGGATTTTAGCAGGCGTTGCTTTTGGGGATATCGTCTTCGTTCAATCTCCTTCTTGGAATGGAATTGAGTGGGACCGCCGTTTGGTTGATAAGTTAAAACTCCTTCAAACCAAGCTGGTCATGTTTATCCATGATGTTCCACCACTCATGTTTGAGAGCAATTATTACCTGATGCCTAACTATATCGACATGTACAATCAGAGTGATTTGGTCGTTGTTCCGTCAGAGCAAATGTACCATCGTCTAGTCTCAGAAGGGCTCACAGTGAAAAAATATGTGGTCCAAAAGTTGTGGGATTTGACCCACAGTTTGGATCTCTATACCCCGCAATTTGAGAAAAAACTGATCTTCTCAGGGAATCCGTCGCGTTTCCCTCATATCATCGACTGGAAATATGATACACCCCTTCATGTCTATACTGAACCAGTTGAAGGAGTTGATTATTCCAAGGTCCATATTGAAGGCTGGCGAACCAAGCAAGAATTGCTTTTGGAGCTTTCTAAGGGTGGTTTTGGGCTGGTCTGGGGAAATTCAGAGAACCCCGAGGATGAGCGAGATTACTACAAAGAAAATATTTCCTACAAATTATCGACTTACTTATCTGCAGGTCTTCCAGTAGTGGTGCCAGACTATTTGTCAAATGCAGGCTATATTCGAGAAAAAGGGCTTGGCTTTGTAGCATCCAGTCTTGAAGAAGCCAATCGTTTGGTTCAAAACTGCACAGAGGAAGCGTATGCCCAAATGGTCCAAAAAGCTCACTATACTTCTTATTTGATCCGCAATGGCTATTTTACAAAAAAATTATTCGTCGATACCATCATGGCCTTGGATGAATAACATTCAATGAACAATCCTTTAGATAAACATCTGAAGGATTTTTTGTTGAATACAGTACCAAATGGGGAATTTGAAATATTATCAAATATTAGTGACAAATGAGTTTGGAAACGTCGCAAATTATGGTAAAATAAGTTGAGATAAAATGCTCTAAAGGCACATATTAAAAGGCTATTCCCCAGGTGGAAGAGTCAAAATGAGTAAGAGAAAGTTTAAAAGAAATGTTAAAACGATCTGAAGTAGGAAAGAGATTTTGTTGGACGATATTTTTCGTCTTTATTTATGTTTTGGGAAGTAAAATTTCCTTGCCTTTTGTTGACTTATCAAAGGCCTTGAGACTCAATGAGGGAACGACAACCGGTTTACAGCTCTCAAGTGCTGTGATGGGGGGGAACCTCCGTGGAATGTCGATCTTTTCGATCGGTCTATCCCCGTGGATGTCTTCCATGATTTTGTGGCGGATGTTTACCGTTTCAAAACGCTTTAACCTCGAAAAAACCAGTTCGGAAATTGTGGAGCGGCGAAAGATGTACGTGACCTTGGCACTCGCCATTGTCCAGTCCTTGGCAGTGGCCATGTATCTCCCCTTGAAGACAGGGTTGAACTCCGGACTTGTCATTGCGGTCAATACCATGATTATGGTAGCCGGAGCCTTCTTTCTAGTTTGGCTCTCAGATCTAAATGCCGCTTTGGGGCTTGGAAGTTCTGTTGTGATCATGATGGCTGGGATGGTTATGTACCTGCCAGAAGATGTGATGCAGACCCTTTCAAGTGTCAATAATATCCCAGAGATCGCTTATGTTCTGGGCGTGATTTTTATCTTGATTTTTGTCTATGTGGCAGTCTTGGTGGAATATTCCAAGTACCAGATTCCTGTCAATAAATTAGGGATCCACAACAACTTGAAAAGTTATACTTTTTTGGATATCAAGCTCAACCCAGCAGGAGGGATGCCCTTTATGTACGCCATGACCTTGGTGTCCATTCCTCAGTATGCCATGCTCTTGATCTTGTCTATGGATTCCAATGCTAAGTGGGCTGCTCGTTTAGCCAAACACTTGGTGATGGGAGATCCGATTTGGATCCTTCTTTACATTCTGATGATCGCCCTTCTCTCTTTTGCTTTCGCCTTTGTTAATGTGAACGGAGAAGAAATTGCAGATAAGATGATGAAGGCTTCCGAGTATATCGATCATGTCTATCCTGGAGCAGATACACGTCGCTATATCAATAAAATTGTGCTACGCTTGACGGTTTTTGGAACCTTGTATCTGATCCTCTTCACGGCGCTTCCTTTTTCTCTCTTGTTATGGGATAAGGATCTCTTGCGCTTGACCATGATTCCAGGAACCTTCCTCATGTTTGTCGGGATGATTTACAATATCCGAGAAGAAATTCGTGCCCTTCGTGTGAATCAACGTTATACAAGAATATTCTAGGAGTAACCATGTATTATTTTGTACCAGCCTGGTATGGAACGGACCGCATCTGGCAGCAAACAGCTACCCCTTGGTACTGGATGCGAGAGTCTATTGAATTTGACGATACCATTAATCAAGTTCGTATTTTTCAAGAAGCAGAAATGGATCGGATCTTATTGTTGCCTCAATATAGTCCACAACTGCGCTATTTTTTACACCGCCAAGATTTGTTAGAGACAGATGTCCTTTCGATTTTTGATAAGATCCAACAGGTTCCGTCTAGTTTGGCGATGCGCCCAGTTCAGCTTCAGGACATCGAATGGCCGAGTGAGACCACTTTTTCCTATACTCCCTTTTTGGTGATGGCATTTCGAAAGGGCCACCACCTAGCAAAAATTGATATGGGAGTGGATGGAAACCTTCTCTCTTTGACCCGTTATAAGAATGACGAGATCAGCTACATCGAGTACTTAGATGATCGTGGCTTTATCTCTAGTAGAATCTACTACAATGAGGGAAAACCCTATTTCCAAGAGTATCTGAGTTTTGATGGGCAATGGGTTTTGAGAGAGATGTTGATCGAAGAGAACCACTCCGTCATGGTTAATGAAGCTTTCTTTCATGCCTTCAAAAAAGAAAGCTATGCCAATATGGGAGACGTTGTCGCTGAAAAAATGAAGGAGCAGCTAGCAACCTTGGTTCCAGGACGAGATCAGTTGGTTTTGGCAGCTCATCCAGCAAATTTGGCTTTTTTACAAGATACAGCAAGTAGTGTCAAGAAAGTCTTGTCCTTCTATGGAGATCGTCAGCCCTTATCTGCTGAAAACTTTGCCCTCTATTTTGATATGATTGATGCCCAGCTCTTGATTACAGATAGTGAAAAAACCAAAAAAGCGATTGGGGGCTTTTCCCCTAGCCTGGCTCAAAAGACACACCGGATTACCTCTTTTGACTCCCGCCTCCGTTTGGGCTCTAGTCAGGAGCGCAAGGAATCCAAGATTTACTTTTATGTCAACGAAGCCGAGCTTCCAAGTAAGAGCCAACTCAAGAAGGTTCTGGAAATTTTAGCGCAACATCCCTTATTTGAAGTTGTTTTTGCATTTTACAATGGATCACCGGAGCGGGTGAAGGAATTAGAAGGGCAACTCGAGGAATTGATTGCTAGTGAGCAGGACTTGCATCTTGTTCAGTCGCCAAGTCAGTCAGAAGGGCTTGGAGAAAACCAAATCATTGATGAAGAGTCTGTACAAGACGCACCGGACTACCGTTTTGTGGTTAAGAATTTTTCAAATGAAAATGATATTATTCAAGAGTTGGAAAAAACTCGCTTAATTGTCGATTTAAGTGAGGAGCCCAACCTCTATACGCAGATTGCAGGGATCTCTGCGGGGATTCCTCAGGTCAACCGCGTCCAGACAGAATATGTCGATCATTTGAAAAACGGCTATGTCTTATCAAAGGGAGACAAGGAATTAGAAAAGGCAATCACGCACTTCTTATTGGAATTGAAGCCTTGGAATGAAGCCTTGGTCTACTCGATCGAAAAGATTCAAGAATACACCGGTCAACGCTTGATCGAGAAATGGGAAGGATGGATGAAAGAACGTCATGGATAAAAAACTACAGATACCCCATATTCTCCAAATCGGCTCAAGCAGTTGGCGGGATCAGGTGGAGCTTCCTGCTGGACTTGGCTGGCACTTTTTTCAAGCCACTGCTCTTCCATCGCTCAAAGACTATATGGAAGAAGAGGAAATCTCTAAATTTAAAGCCTTGATCCTAGAGAATCCAGAAGATTTGTTGGCTTTAGGAGAAGACCTGACTTATTTTCAACCTTATACCGTTTTTTATGACGAAAGCCGTAAGCTAGAGGCCCCTTCTGAAGAATTAGCCCATCTCTTAAGGCTTAAACAAGCGAGACCCTGGAATTTCTCAAACAAGCATCAATTTCTCTATGTTTTAGACCGCTTTTTATACGACAATCAATACGGGGATGCCTTTACAGTTCGTGATCTGCAGGTGAGACCTGATTTTGCTGGTCAGCAAACAGTCTTGGGGCAACATTTCCTCAAGCTTGACGGAGCATACGGGGAAGAGTTTACGCCGATTGCTCAGTGGGTTTACAATTATGTGTATGACGCTAGCCGCCCCATCAATTTTTGGTTGGAATACGAAAAAGATCCTAGCTGTCAGCTACAACTGCGGATCCAATTTTACCGCTATGGAGCTCTAGGAGAGTGGGTCAAAGATGCGGTCTTTTCAGAAGAAGAGATGGAGCAACCACTAGAATTGGATGGAGCAGAACCTTATTATCTAGCCTTCTCACTAGAAGCAAAAGGAGAGGGAACGCTTACGATCGGAGCCTTACATAAGCGCTTGTCCCATGGTCCTTTAGGAGAGATGACCGTAGGAGCTAAGACGCTACGGGACCACAAGCGCCAAGAGATTTTTGCTTATTTCCATCCGGGCGATCTGAAGCCCCCTTTAAACATTTACTTTTCTGGGTATCGTCCAGCCGAAGGATTTGAAGGGTTTGGGATGTTGCGTGCGATGGGTAGTCCCTTTATTCTCTTTTCTGACCCAAGACTGGAAGGTGGATCCTTTTATATGGGATCAGAAGAATTAGAAAATCAAATCACAGCCTTTATTGATCAGCACTTGGACTTGCTCGGCTTTGAGCCAAAAGATATGAATTTCTCAGGGTTGTCCATGGGGACCTTTGGTGCCCTTTACTATGGTGCTCTTTATTCTCCTCATGCGATCTTGGTTGGAAAACCCATTGTCAACCTGGGGGATGTCGCTGCCAATCTGAAATTTAAACGTCCAGATGAGTTTGGAACGTCTCTAGACATGATGCAGTTGATCATCGGCCAAGTATCACAAGAAGGGATCGGCCAGCTCAATCAACGTTTCTGGGACCGGTTTGAAAAAGCGGACTTTAAGGATACCATTCTAGCCCTTGCCTATATGCGGGATGATGACTACGACCAGCAGGCTTATCCAGATATTTTAGAAGCCTTATATGAATTACCGGTTCGTATTATTAGTACTAGCCGCGCTGGTCGACACAATGATGCGAGTGGTCCGATCATTGAGTGGTTTGTGACCCAGTACAAAGAAATCATGGAAAGAGACTTTGGAAGAAACCAATGATAAAAATAAAAGAAAATGAAAGCAGACGAATCTACTGGGGCGATACCGTTCTTGCAGATTATCTTTGGGGGTCAACGATTCAAGCAACTGCCCAAGGAAGCGTTCAATTTCAGAACCCCCTCATGCCATCTGGTCAAGTACTGAAAACCTGGCATTCGCAGACGAATTTTGGGGCAACTCGTCAAATTCCTAGTCTGCCTCTGCTCAAAAGAGAGCAAGATTATGAATTGGTTATCACGATGGAAGCGACTCCCCCTCATACCGTTATGGTAGAAATTATCTTTAGAGATCGCTTTGGAGAGCTTGTTGGCCGTCGAGTAACCGCAGAAGGTCGCTTGCAGTTCACCTATCCAGATCAAGCTTACGCCTACGAAGTACGCTTGCTCAGTGCAGGTTTGCAAGAGTTTACCTTCCACTATTTCACTATTCAACCAATATCGTCTGAGGGAGCAGAAGTTCTCGCTTAGACGAACATCACTGCAAAAAAGAGGATCACATTGGATTACGTTAAATTAAGAAACATCAAAAAAATCTTAAAAGAAGTCAATAGCTGGAAGGATGATATGGCCCGCTTGACGGATCGTCAGCTGCAGGAGAAGACTGCAGAATTTCGGGAACGTCTAGCAGAGGGTGAAACCTTGGATGATCTCTTGCCAGAAGCATTTGCGGTTGCGCGGGAAGCCGATAAACGGGTCTTAGGTATGTTTCCCTATGACGTCCAAGTCATGGGAGGGATTGTTCTGCATCAGGGAAATGTCGCTGAAATGAATACCGGTGAAGGAAAAACCTTAACAGCGACCATGCCGGTTTATCTCAATGCCCTAGAAGGAAAAGGGGTTATGGTCATTACGACTAATACCTATCTGGCAACTCGGGATGCAGAAGAGATGGGACAGGTCTATCGCTTTTTAGGTTTGACCGTCGGCGTTCCTTTGAAACAGTCAGAGGACGAAGAATTAGATCCAGAAGTCAAACGCGAAATTTACCAATCAGACGTCATCTATACGACCAATACCAGTCTGGGCTTTGACTATCTAACAGAGAACTTGACGGCTTCAGCAGATGGCCAATTTTTGGCAGACTTCAATTACGCTATTGTCGATGAGATTGATTCGGTGCTTCTAGATAGTGCGCAGACCCCCTTGATTATTTCTGGTTCTCCTCGGGTTCAGTCCAACCTTTATGGGATTATTGACACCTTGATCCAAACCTTCAAAGAGGGGGAAGACTTCAAGTTTGACGAAGAAAAGAAACGCGTTTGGTTGACTCGAAAAGGAGCTCATGCAGCAGAAGCCTTTTTAGCCATTCCCAACCTCTATGATCCCCAATACCGTGACTTGGTCCGCCATATCAGCTTAGCCCTGCAGGCTAATAAAAACTTTATTAAGGATAAGGACTATGTCATCCATCCCAATGTCGAAGGGCAACCGGAGATTGTCTTACTAGACCAGGCGACGGGTCGCTTGATGGAAATGACCCGTTTGCAAGGAGGACTCCACCAGGCGATTGAAGCCAAAGAGGGCCTCAAGCTCACCCAAGAAACACGGGCCATGGCTTCTATTACTTACCAAAACCTCTTTAAGATGTTTCGGAAGTTGGGAGGCATGACCGGGACTGGGAAGGTCGCTGAGGCAGAGTTTCTTGATACCTATGCCATGTCAGTGATCAAGATCCCAACCAATCGCAAGAAGATCCGCAAGGATTTGCCGGATGAAATCTATCAGACCTTGCCGGAAAAAATCGTGGCTTCCCTGGATTATGTGAAGAAAGTCCATGAAAAGGGTAATCCGATTCTGGTCTTTGCCGGATCGGTTGAAATGTCGATTCTTTATTCGAATCTTCTTTTGCGCGAAGGGATTCCTCACAATCTTCTTAATGCCAACAATGCTCCCCGAGAGGCCCAGATCATTAAAGAATCAGGTCAAAAAGGAGCGGTGACAGTTGCGACCTCAATGGCCGGTCGGGGAACCGATATCAAGTTGGGACCAGGAGTCGCTGAGTTAGGTGGTTTAGTAGTTGTAGGAACTGAGCGGATGATGAACCAGCGGATTGACCTTCAAATTCGTGGGCGTTCAGGTCGTCAAGGAGATCCCGGTTTGACCAAGTTTTTTGTCTCTTTAGAAGACGATTTGATGAAAAACTGGGGACCAGACTGGATCCAGGATACCTATCAAGACTATGATGTGGATGAGCGGATTGGTTCAGCCAAAGCTCTGACTAAGCGCAAGTATAGAAACTTGGTGGAACGAGCTCAAAATGCTAGTGAAAGTTCTGGTCAGGCTAGTCGTCGGATGACGCTAGAATTTGCGGAAAGCATGAACATTCAGCGTGCCATCGTCTACGAAGAGCGTGACCGCTTGATCAAACAAGAAGGACGCTTGGATGATATCGTTGAAAAAGCACTTCGTTCCGTCTTTTCAAGCGTAGCCCACAAAAAAGAATACAAGGAACCTGTAGCTTTTTATCGCTATATTTTAGACAATGTTAGCTACCAAGTGGATCCGGAAAAGGCCCACCAAACCTTCCGTAGCAAAAAAACCAAAGAGAATTTCTTATGGGAGATCGCGAAGAGTGAGTTAGAGGCCAAGTATGAGGTCTTAGGCACCGATGAGGTGATCGCCCAATTCCAGCGCATGGCCATCTTAAAAGCTATCGATGAAAACTGGGTCGAGCAGGTCGACTATCTGCAACAATTGCGGATGGCTCTATCTGGTCAATACACCAGTCAGAAAAATCCTTTGGTGGAATTTTTCCAAGAAGCCTACCAATCCTTTGATCGAATGAAAGGGGCGGCCAAAGAACAAATGGTCCGCAATCTTTTACTGAGTCGAATAGAAATCAATAAAAAAGGGGAAATTGTCTTGCATTTCCCATAAAAGAGGACATTATGACAGTATACAATATCAACCTTGGAATCGGTTGGGCCAGCAGTGGTGTTGAGTACGCTCAGGCCTACCGGGCCCAGTTGTTACGCAATATCCATCAACCAGCTAAATTTGTTTTTATGGATATGATTCTAGCCGATAATATCCAGCATTTGACAGAAAATATCGGTTTTAAAAATGATGAAATCATCTGGCTCTACAGCCATTTTACAGATATTAAGATTGCACCAACGACCTATACCATTGACCAGGTCTTAGCAGGTTTTGCCGGGAAACCGACGCGCGAAGAAGTCGATGGCAAGATCAAGCGCTTCTTTTATGAAGACCAGGACAATTTTTTGACCTGCTACCTGCGCTCAGAAAACAGTCCTTATGTAGAGCGTTGCGAGTATGTGTCTAGAGGGATCTTGGTGAGAAAGGATTATTTCTCCTATGCCCGCTATTGTACGGAGTACTTCATTCCCAAGAACAACCAAGCCAACTTGATTGAGCGCCGTTTTTACAATGAGGACGGGACGGTTGCCTACAGCATGCAGATGGCAGATGGCCGCGAAATCTATCGTTTCCCAGATCGTTATCTGGTTGGTCGCCAAGAACTGATTCGCTACTTCATGCAGACCCTTCAATTGACCAAACAAGATTTGGTGATTTTGGATCGGGAAACCAATATCGGGCAGCCCATTTTTGAAGAAGCGCAAAAAGCGCGTCTAGGTGTGGTCGTCCATGCCGAGCACTTCAGCGCCAATAATGTCGATGATCAGTATATCCTGTGGAATAACTACTACGAGTACCAATTTACCAATGCAGATAAGGTAGACTTCTTTATTGTCGCGACTGACCGCCAAAAAGAAATCTTAGCCGAGCAGTTTGCCAAATACACCAACCATCAGCCGGCTATCTATACCATTCCAGTTGGAAGCCTTGCAAGCTTGCCACAAAACGAAAATCGCACCCCATTTTCTATGATTACTGCCTCTCGTTTGGCGACAGAAAAGCATATTGACTGGTTGGTGCGAGCAGTGGTTCGCGCCAAAAAAGAATTGCCAGAACTGTCTTTTGACATCTATGGAAAAGGTGGAGAAGAAGGCAAGTTGCGCTCTCTGATTGATGAATTGGGGGCAGCAGATTATATCCACCTCAAAGGGCATGCCAATTTAGAGGAAATTTATAAGAACTATGAGGTTTACCTGTCCGCGTCGACCAGCGAAGGCTTTGGGTTGACCTTGATGGAGGCGATTGGTTCTGGACTTCCGATCATCGGTTTTGATGTTCCTTATGGCAACCAAACCTTTGTCACAGAAGGTAAAAATGGCTATCTCATTCCGCCTTCAGCAGATCAAGTGGTCGACCAGATTGCTTCTGCCTTTGCGGAGAAAATCATCCAGCTATACAAAAAGGATGATCTAGCCAGCATGCGTCAAGCATCTTATGCGCGTGCAGAAGACTTTTTGACCAGCCGAGTAGAAGAAGCTTGGGCACAATTGATAGAAGAGGTGACACATGCTGAACGTATTTGATAGTTATTCTCGTGAAAGCCAAGACTTGCTCCACTCCATGAAAGAGTCTGGCTTTGACCACCCGACCGTTGTTTTGGAGCCAAATGGTTTCTTACCAGACGGTGTCGAATCTCCCTTTATCTATTTCTTAGGACAAGCAAAAGGAGAGAAGCGCGGACGCTACTTTAATGAAGTTCCAGTGCCTGATTTCTGGGAAGTTTCTGGGGATAACAGTTCGGGAAAAGTGACCTACTATGGTCAGGAAAAAGCTCGAATTGTGTACCATGCTGCTTCCTATAAACGCATCGTCGAGCGCTTAGAGTGGTTAGATGATAAGGGGCAAGTGGTCATGATTGAGCACTATGACCAATACGGTCGTAAGATTGCTGTAACGACTTGTGGTGATCAAGGTCAGCATTTGGTGACCACTTATTTTGAAGGGGATACCGAGCGCTTGACAGAAAATCACCAAACAGGGGATTTGATCTTGACCTTGGACCATCAACCCATGCGGATTTTCAAGAATCGCTTAGATTACTTTGTCTTTTATCTAGAGTATCGTGGTTTTGATTTAGATGGTTTAGTCTACAATACGCTGGCTACCTCCTTTAGCATTAGTCTCCAGCTGGGCAATAAAGGCATCAAAGGACGCGACGTCCTGGTGTGGCAAGAACCTCTTCACGACAGCCTTCCGGGCAATATGCAGTTGATTCTAAAGAGCCCAGAAATCCGGACCAAGAAGATCTTGATTCCGCAAAACGCTACCTATCATCGCGCTTTGCAGTTGACCTCGCAAGATCAGCATAGCTATTTTGGACCTCTTGGCTACCTGTATGATTTCAAGGTGAAAGACGATATCCGTAAAGACGCCTTTGTCTTGACCAATTCGGATCAGATCGAAGCCTTGACCTACCTAGTAGAGAACTTGCCAAATGTGACCTTCCGTGTAGCAGCTTTGACGGAGATGTCTGCGAGCCTCTTGTCTATGGTCCGCTATCCAAATGTGGTCTTGTACCAAAATATCAGTCAAGAGCGGATCAAAGAGTTGCTTAAGGTCTCTAGTATTTATCTGGATATCAACCACTATGCAGAGGTACAAGGCATTGTTCGCAAGGCCTTCGAACACCAGCAAGTTATCCTTGCCTTTAGCCATACCCTGCATGACCGCCACTTCCTCGCACAAGCCAATATCTTTGATCAAGGAAAAGAAGCAGATATGGTGGCCCGCATCCAGGAAATCTACCAATCTGTGGATAACTACAGAGAAGCCGTTGCGCAACAAATTGCTCAATCAAGTAGCGTTGAGCCAGCTGTTTTCAAAGCTCGCTTGCAAGAAGGGATAGGTGGACACAGTGAGTGATCGTAAGAAAGATTTATTTTACAAAGAAGTAGAAGGAAGGATGGAGTCTCTCAAACGCCGTCCTGCCGAAAAAGAAAAGACGACACGTTCTGAAAAGATCAATGTTACTTTTAATGTGATCATTGGTTTGGTGATTCTGCTGGGAGTTATTTTTACCCTCTTCAGAGTGTTAGGAGGATCCTAAGATGGAAATGGTATTTGCAATCGGGATCTCGATCTTATCCCTCGCTCTTGTGGTTCTGATCACCTTGCAGCCTCGCCAACAACAATCGCTTTCAACAGATGCGACCAGTAACCTAGGAAAGCCAAGTTACTGGCGCTCCCACCGTGGACTCAAGCTAGCGACCCTTGTTGTTAGCATCGTCTTTCTCGTATCCTTATTTCTTTATATGATGGTCGTACAGGCCTAGTTTTTAATAGAATAGATAAAAAAGAAGTTGGTATTCTCCAACTTCTTTTAGAATGTAATCCATCTGTTTCTTACCTAATGCAACCTAAATGATACTTAAAAAATTAAAGAGATATCTACAATTTGATGAGGCTGGGACAAAAGTCCTAGCCTCTCAGTTATCTTTGAATTGTCGAGCAAGACGCAGCGGTTGACTGGGCTCTACTACGCTGATTTCATCAGCTTTTACAGCCCTACACAACTGTGCGGAGGTGGGGCGACGAAATCGAATTCTAACGAATTACCGATTTCTGTCCCACTCTCTTTTTTATCCTGCTTCCTTCTCTTTTATGGTATACTGAAAGCGACAACATGATTGGAGCTTCCTATGAAAAAGATCCCCTTAGTATTTTCAGGCTGTCTGTTAGGATTGGTTGGCGCTGGAAACCTTCTTGCGGACTCGCTACCCTTCCTTGCCCATGCCTTTAGTCTGACAGGTTTGTTCTTCTGGTTTTTCTTTGTCGTTTATCATGCAATTCGCTGGCAAGAAACCAAGATAGAACTCCGACAACCAGCCCTTTTATCTGGGATGGCGACCTTTCCCATGGCAGGGATGATTCTATCCACCTATCTTTTACGCCTCTTCCCCACCTTTGGAGGTCTATCACAGTTGGTCTGGTGGTCTGCCTTTCTCTTGGATCTGGGCTTAATTCTCTATTTTACCAAGACCCATGTCCTAGCGCGACCAAGAGCCAATGCCACTCCCAGTTGGACCGTTCTCTATGTGGGCATTGCAGTAGCAGCTTTGACCTATCCTGTTGTGGGAATAAGAGAGATTGCTTATCTCGCTTTAGTGATTGGTTTTGGTTTGACCTTTCTTCTTTATCCCCTTATCTATCATGATTTGAAGCAGTCCCCTTTACCCAGTCATCTGTTGGGCCAAGAAGGCATCTATTGTGCTCCCTTTTCTCTTCTTTTAGCAGCCCTGGTTCGTGTGGGTGGAGCAAGCCTGCCCACCTGGTTCTTACTGATCATGGTGGTGGCCTCGCAAGGTTTTTATTTCTTTGTTTTGACGCGCCTACCGAAAATGATCAAAGAAGGTTTTCAACCTGCTTTTTCAGCCCTGACCTTTCCAACAGTCATCACAGCGACCTCTTTGAAAATGGCCCAAGGCTTGTTGCAACTACCTTTCTTGACAGCTCTCGTATGGCTGGAAACTCTTCTTTGTCTCTTGATTTTAGTCGCTGTCCTAGGTGGTTATGTAGCTTATCTCAGAGAGTAGGAAGGCATCCTTTTTCATTGAAACCTTGTCACGATTATGGTAAGATGCACTATACGATTTGTCATACTTTATAGGAAAGGTATCTATGAAATTCATCAAAGGAAAGCTCTCACTGCTTTATCCCCTCTTTCTGCTCTTGTTTTATTTTTATGTTCGGCCTCAATTTCGCCCTTTGGCCCAGTATGTCTCCAATAGTGTAGCAAGCGCTAATAGCTATTATTGGACCTTATTTGGCCTAGAAGGCCTCTATGCAGTCTTTACAGGATTTTTGGTCTATCGTTTTTCTAAAAAAGCGCAGTTTAAGCTGGGGAAGAACCCTCTTCAAGCTCTGATAGAAGCCGTTTTTGCGGCCTGTTTGGTTTACTGGTTGGACTACTTCATCAGTGGTTTTGTTCAAGGACGGGCAGCCGTTTTGAGCCTGTTTCCACGGGAAATTAGCCCCACAGGGGTGCTTATCCTAGTGATCGCAATGGTTATCATCCGGCCGGTGACAGAAGAGCTGATCTTTCGTGGAGCCTTGGTAAATGCCTACTTCAAAGGCTGGAAACTCTATGCAGAGATTTGGCTTCCAGCCCTCATCTACAGTGGCCTACATTTTCTCCACACTCCCTTTTCGCTAGGAGCTTCTATCCTCTATCTCCTGCCGAGTGTGATTTTTGGGATCCTGTATTATCGGAGTCAGACGCTCCTTGCTCCTATTTTGGCTCATATCTTGCTCAATCTCTACTACACCTTGCCTTTGCTTTTATCTGTATTTAAGTAGCAACTGATTTCCTGAGTGAGATTGGTTTTTTTTGAAAATATGGTATAATAGAATAAATTTAAAAGAGGGAGTTGAGGTTTGAAAAAAAGCTACCGCGTCAAACGTGACAAAGATTTTAATGCTATTTTTAAAAGTGGTCAAAATGTTGCCAATCGGAAATTCGTTGTTTACCGCCTGCGCAAAGACCAACCGCATTTTCGAGTCGGCCTGTCTGTTAGTAAGAAACTAGGAAATGCTGTGACTAGAAATCGCATCAAACGTTTGATTCGCCATGTTTTAATCAAACACCAAGCCTGCCTTACGACCGATGATTTTGTCGTCATTGCTCGTAAAGGAGTGGAGGAGCTCGACTTCCATCAAGTAGAGAAAAATCTTGTACATGTCTTAAAATTAGCGCATGTCTACCAAGAAAGGGAATAATGTGAAAAAGAAACTGAAGTTAACTGGATTATTAGGAGTGGCCTTAATGGTCTTGACAGCTTGTGGGACCTCTCAAGTGACAGCCGAATCGACAGGTGGTTGGGAACGCTTCGTCTACTTCTTTGCGGAAGCCATCCGCTTCTTGTCCTTTGGCGGAAGTATCGGTGTAGGGATTATCGTCTTTACCATTGTCATACGGACGGTCCTCTTGCCTCTCTTCCAATATCAAATGAATTCAACCCGCAAAATGCAGGAAATTCAACCCCTCCTCAAGGAATTGCAAGCTAAGTATCCTGGGAAGGATCTTGATAGCCGGACCAAGCTTTCCGAAGAGATGCGGGCCCTATACAAGGAAAAAGGTGTCAAAACGTCTTCAGCCTTCCTTCCTCTCTTAATCCAGATGCCGGTCTTGATGGCCTTGTTCCAAGCGCTGAGCCGTGTCGAATTCCTTAAAGTCGGTCACTTCCTCTGGTTGGACCTTGGCGCGATCGACCCGACTTATATCTTGCCGGTTCTTGCAGCACTCTTCACATTTTTCAGCAGTTGGTTGACCAATAAAGCCATGCCAGAGCGCAATGGTAGTGCGACAACCATGATGTATGTGATGCCTGTGATGATCTTCTTCTTTGCCTTGTTCTCAGCCAGCGGGGTCGCACTATACTGGGTGACTTCCAATGCTTACCAAGTCGGGCAAACCTATCTCTTGAACAACCCCTTCAAGATTATTGCAGAGCGTGAAGCAAAAGAGCAAGCTTCGCGCGACATGGAAAAACAAAAACGCCGTGCCCTAAACAAAGCACAGAAAAAGAAAAAATAAGAAAGAGGTGGACATATGGTCCTATATACTGGAGCAACTGTTGAAGAAGCGATTCAAAAAGGTCTGAACGATTTAGATATTCCTCGTATGAAGGCACATATTACGGTTGTAGCGCGTGAAAAGAAAGGTTTTCTTGGCTTGTTTGGGAAAAAACCAGCCCAAGTAGAGATTGAGCCCATTGCAGAAACAACTGTTGTAAAAGCCAATCAAAAAGCTGTCAAAGGTGTCCCAGATGAGATCAATGCGCAAAATGAACCGGTTAAGACGGTGAGCGAAGCAACGGTCGATCTTGGACGCGTCGTTGCAGCGATCAAAAAGGTCGAAGAAGAAGGAGAAGTTGTCTCTGAAGAAATCAAGACAGAAATCCTGAAACATGACAAAGAAGCAGATACTGTTCTTGAAGAAAAAGGACATGAACATATCCTTGAAAAAGTCAAAGAACCAGCGACAAAAGAATCAAGCGAATCTGATTTCTCAAATCTTGGTATTGAGGTAGAGGAAAACTACAATATCGAAGAAGTCGTAGCTGATGTGACAGCCTATGTTCAAACAGTGGTCGATGAAATGGATGTGGATGCGACCATCTCAAGTAGTCACAACCGCCGTACAGTCAATATGCAAATTGATACCAATGAGCCAGGACGTGTCATTGGTTACCACGGAAAAGTCTTGAAGGCTCTTCAACTTTTGGCACAAAATTACCTCTATAACCGCTACTCAAAGAATTTTTACATTACCATTAATGTGAATGACTATGTAGAACACCGGGCAGAAGTTCTTCAAAGCTATGCTCAGAAGTTGGCAACGCGTGCCCTTGAAGACGGGCAAGCCCAACAGACAGATCCGATGTCAAACAGTGAACGCAAGATCATTCACCGGATCGTCTCTAAGATGGAAGGAGTCACTAGCTACTCTGAAGGGGAAGAACCAAACCGTTACGTAGTGGTAGACATCGAAGGATAATCTAGCTATTATTTCCCATAAGGGAGAGACGGGATTGAGCCGATCTCTCCTTTTTTAGCTTTAGAAAGGAAGCAGATGGCATTAGCAGCGATTCAAGAGTTTTTAAAGCTTCAAGGAATGAAATACCAGGCTCCAGCAAAGGCAGGGGGGCTAGCCTCAGAGATGGAGCGGTATCGTGCCCTAGCTCAAGCGGCTCGTAAGGAATTCACCGATTTAGTCTCGGCCTTTCAGCAGCGTCACTCTTACTTGGAGCAGGATCGGACCAGCCAATGGATGAACCAGGCTCAGGTCTTGCGGCCTCATTTTTGGGCCTATCTAAAAGGAGAAGGGACGATGGCAGAGCCCATGTTTGCCCTGAGACTTTATGGGGATGCAGCTGATTTTGGAGTTTCCTTAGAGGTGAGCTTTATCGAGCGAAAAAAAGACGAGCAGAGTCTTCAAAAGCAACACAAGGTTCTCACCCTTCCTATCACTCAGCCTGTTTATTATTTCGTCCAGAAAAATGGAGAGAGTCAAAGGGTAGAAGGAACAGAAAAAAATCGCCATGATCTGCTACAAGCAGTAGCAGAAGGGGCGGTTCGTAAGGTCCTCGTCAAATACGATGTTTCTCTAGTCGAGGAGAGTTCCCTAGAGAATATCTTGGATCAGTTGCAAGAGGCGCTGGTGGCTCTGGAACCCTATTACTTGGCAACCCGTCAGGTGTAGAAAGGTGTTCTCCGACCTGTATTTGCAACAATTTTGCCATAGCTATTGACAAATAGAGTCGAATCCGATAGAATAGTAAAGTATGTTTAGTAACTGATCACAACTAGCCGGCTAAACGAATACAAAATCTATGAGGAGGTATTCATCGTGAAACGTACTTATCAACCAAGTAAACTTCGTCGTGCGCGCAAACATGGTTTCCGTCACCGTATGGCAACTAAAAATGGTCGTCGCGTATTGGCAGCTCGTCGTCGTAAAGGACGCAAAGTTTTGGCTGCGTAATTCAGATAAAAACCTAAAAACCAGTAGAAACTCGAGACTACTGGTTTTTGTTTTGTCCGAAAGTGAATTTAGAGGCGCTTTCTGCTATAATAGAAAGAGGAAAAACTCGGAAGAAAAGGAAGATCATGCAGATTTTTGATACCCACACCCATCTCAATGTGGAAGAATTCGCAGGAAAAGAACAAGAAGAGCTCGACTTGGCCAAGGAAATGGGTGTTGTAGCTCACAATATCGTTGGTTTTGACAAACCGACGATTGAGCGAGGAATAGCCTTGGCAGACCAGTACCCAGAACTCTATCTCACGCTTGGTTGGCACCCCACTGAGGCGGGAGATTATAGTCCTGAAGTGGAGGCCTATTTACTTGAACAGCTAAAACATCCCAAAGTCGTCGCACTCGGAGAAATCGGTCTGGATTACCACTGGATGACAGCACCAAAAGATGTCCAAGAAAAGGTTTTTCGTCGTCAGATTCAATTGTCTAAAGACTTGGATCTCCCCTTTGTGGTGCATACACGCGATGCTTTAGAAGATACTTATGCCATCATCAAGAGTGAAGGAGTCGGGCCTCGCGGCGGGATCATGCATTCTTTCTCAGGAAGTTTAGAAGAAGCGAAACGCTTCATGGATCTAGGAATGATGATTTCTTTTTCTGGAGTAGTGACCTTTAAGAAAGCCACAGATGTCCAAGAAGCGGCAACTGGCCTTCCGTTAGGCAAGATCTTGGTTGAAACAGACGCTCCTTACCTGGCACCAGTTCCCAAACGTGGTCGGGAAAATAAAACAGCCTACACTCGTTATGTGGTAGATTTTATTGCAGAACTACGTGGCTTAACAACAGAAGAAGTGGCTCAGGCAACCTATGACAATGCAAGAAAGGTATTTGGCCTTGACTGAGAAAAGAAAAATACCAGAAGTGATTGTCGTGGAGGGCAAGGACGACACAGCCAATCTCCGTCGTTTTTATGAGGTGGATACCTATGAAACGCGAGGCTCTGCGATCGATCAGGATGACTTGGAACGAATTGCTACCTTGCAAGAGTTGCGTGGGGTCATTGTCTTTACCGATCCAGACTATAATGGTGAGCGAATTCGCAAGATCATTATGCAAGAGGTGCCCCAGGTCAAACATGCCTTTTTAAATCGTGGTGAAGCAGTCCCCAAATCCAAGACCAAGGGGCGTTCTCTTGGAGTGGAGCATGCCAGTTTTGAAGACTTAGAAAAAGCCCTAGCTGGACTGGTCGGGTCTTACGAAGATGAAAACTTCTTTGATATCACAAAGACCGACTTGATGCGTCTCGGTCTTTTGATGGGAAGCGATAGTCGCAAACGGCGGGAATATCTAGGCGAAACCTTGCGCATTGGCTACTGCAATGGCAAGCAATTGATCAAACGCTTGGAATTGTTTGGAATTTGTTTGGCCCAAGTCGAAGAGGCCATGGCCAGTTATTAAGACGGAAGTAGAGGGGATCCTTTACCCCTAAACTGATTAGAAAAGAGAAAAAATGAGAATTGCAGATTATAGCGTGACCAAGGCAGTGCTGGAGCGTCACGGTTTTACCTTTAAAAAATCCTTCGGTCAGAACTTCTTGACCGATACCAACATCCTTCAAAAAATTGTGGATACGGCTGAGATTGATCAGCAGGTCAATGTCATCGAAATCGGTCCCGGAATTGGAGCACTGACTGAGTTCTTGGCGGAAAATGCGGCAGAAGTCATGGCCTTTGAGATCGATGACCGCTTGGTTCCCATTTTGGCGGATACCTTGCGGGATTTTGACAATGTCACGGTTGTCAACCAAGACATCCTCAAGGTAGACCTCAACCAGTACATCGCAGAGTTTAAAAATCCAGGCCTTCCGATCAAGGTGGTGGCTAACCTTCCTTACTACATCACAACTCCAATCCTCATGCACTTGATCGAATCCAAGATTCCTTTCCAAGAATTTGTGGTCATGATGCAAAAAGAGGTAGCAGACCGCATCTCGGCTGAGCCCAACACCAAGGCTTATGGTTCTTTATCCATTGCAGTCCAATACTATATGACTGCTAAGGTAGCCTTTATTGTACCTCGCACCGTCTTTGTGCCAGCACCAAACGTCGACTCTGCCATTCTCAAGATGGTCCGTCGCGAAGAGCCAGCAGTAGCAGTCAAGGATGAAGATTTCTTCTTCTCTGTCAGCAAGGCTAGCTTTGTCCACCGCCGCAAAACACTTTGGAACAACTTGACCAGTCGCTTTGGCAAGACCGAAGAAATCAAAGCCAAGCTGGAAGCAGGAATCCAAGCTGCAGGCCTGCAACCTTCTGTACGAGGAGAAGCTCTTAGCTTAGAAGACTTCGCTCGCCTAGCAGATGGCCTTCTAGAAGCAGGAATAAAATAACAGAAAAGCCATAGGTTATAACCTATGGCTTATTTGTATCGTAAGGAAAGGACGGGATTTGAACCCGCGCGTGAATAAAATCCACTTGCCGGATTTCGAGTCCGGTGCCGTACCGAGCTGGGCCACCTTTCCAAGATGCGGAGAAAGGGATTTGAACCCTCACGCCCGAAGGGGCACATGCGCCTGAAGCATGCGTGTCTGCCGTTCCACCACCTCCGCATAGTTCTATTATACACTTTTTAGGAAAAATGCCAAGGAAAAAAAGGAAGGTGCCCTTTCCCGAATTCTGCTAAAAGACAAGTCATAACAGATACTCCGTCTTCTGTTTCTATCCATTTAAAAAACGAACCTATTCGTTTCTAAAAGCGTCCGGAGAGGTTCACTTTTCGTTTTTTCTTATTGAGCAATCCAGCCTTATTTCTCATTTTTTGGTATAATAGGAGTATTAATCTCAAAGGAGTGCGATTTGCAAGGAACCATCGTCAAGGCCTTGGCTGGCTTCTACTACGTGGAGTCAGACGGTCACATTTACCAGACACGGGCTCGTGGAAATTTTAGAAAAAAAGGACAGACTCCATATGTGGGGGATCAGGTGGAGTTTTCAGCTGAAGAGAATTCAGAAGGCTACATTTTGAGCATTGCGCCTCGAAAAAATAGCCTCGTACGCCCCCCTATTGTCAATATTGATCAGGCAGTAGTGATCATGTCGGCTAAGGAGCCAGATTTCAACGCCAATCTTTTAGACCGTTTTCTGGTTCTTTTGGAGCACAAGGGGATTCATCCCATTGTCTATATTTCCAAACTAGACTTGTTAGAAGATATGGAAGACGTCCACTACTACCAAGGAATCTACCAGGCTATTGGCTATGATTTTGTCTTGTCAATTGAGGAACTCTTGCCCCTTTTGACCAATCAAACCACGGTCTTTATGGGACAGACTGGTGTAGGAAAATCGACCTTGCTCAATATAATCGCTCCGGATCTAGAGCTTGAAACGGGTGAGATTTCAGATAGTCTGGGGCGCGGTCGACACACGACCCGAGCTGTCAGCTTTTACCATTTAAATGGAGGAAAGATTGCAGATACGCCTGGCTTTTCATCCCTTGATTATGAAGTGACAACCAGTGAAGATTTAAATCAAGCCTTCCCAGAGATCGCCGATGTGAGCCACTCTTGTAAATTTCGTACCTGTACCCACACGCATGAGCCAGCTTGTGCGGTGAAACCAGCCGTTGAAAGAGAGGAAATTGCACCTTTCCGTTATGAGGATTACTTGCAATTTCTAAGTGAGATTGAAAACCGTCGCGAAACCTATAAAAAAGTTTCGAAAAAAATGCCAAAATAGGAGACACTACAACGATGAAAACAATGAAAATTGCACCCTCAATTTTGAGTGCCGATTATGCCAATTTTGAAAGTGAATTGAAACGCTTAGAAGCAGCTGGAGCTGACTATGCCCATATCGATGTCATGGATGGCCATTTTGTACCAAATATCAGCTTTGGAGCTGGTGTCGTAGAGAGCATGCGTCCACATAGCAAGTTGGTCTTTGATTGCCACTTGATGGTCACCAATCCTGAACACCATATCGAAGAATTTGCCCGTGCAGGAGCAGATATCATCAGCATCCACGTAGAAGCAACTCCTCATATCCACGGAGCTCTTCAAAAAATTCGTCAAGCGGGTGTGAAGGCGAGTGTCGTGATCAACCCAGGGACTCCTGTAGACAGTATCAAACATGTCTTGAACTTGGTGGATCAAGTCTTGGTTATGACCGTTAATCCAGGATTCGGTGGCCAAGCCTTCTTGCCGGAAACCATGGACAAGGTGCGCGAATTAGCCGCTCTTCGTGAAGAAAAAGGCTTCGACTTTGATATCGAAGTGGATGGTGGAATTGATGGCCAAACTATTTCCCAAGCCAAAGAAGCTGGGGCCAATGTCTTTGTAGCAGGCTCTTATGTCTTTAATGGAGGTGTTAATGAGCGCGTTCAAACGCTCCGAGATGCAGTAAATGGGTAACATCGCAATACTGGCGGGAGGTGACAGCACGCTCTTGCCAAAAGATCATGACGTTTATGTAGGCGTTGATGGTGGCTGTTTGAAGCTACTGGAACAAGGTCTGCCTTTAGATATAGCTGTGGGGGATTTCGATTCCGTCTCTGAGACAGATTTGCGCCAGATCCGAACCCAAGCCAAGCAGGTTGTTCAATCCGTCCCTGAAAAGAACGATACGGATTTGGAATTGGCCTTGAAAGCGGTCTTTGAAGCCTATCCAGATGCTGCTGTCACCGTTTATGGTGCCTTTGGCGGTCGCTTGGATCACTTTTTGTCCAATATCTTTTTGCCGACCGATCCAGACCTAGCTCCCTACATGGAGCAGATCCAATTAGTCGACGGTCAAAATCGCTTGATCTACAGACCAGCCGGTTTCCATGAGATTCAGCCAGATCCAGCCATGTCCTATGTTGGTTTTATGCCTGTCGGACAAGGCCACCTAGAGATCACAGGAGCCAAGTATCCGCTCCATCAGGAGAATTATTTTTTGAAGGCCATGTATGGCTCCAATGAATTTTTGGATCAACCGATTCAAGTGAGTCTTGACCGTGGCTATCTTGTCATTGTTTATAGTAAAGACAGAGGTTAATATGAATATCATTCTGCTTCTGATTGGCCTGCTCAATCTGGGTCTCCTCATCTATCTCTTGCAACGGTCAGATGACACAAGACCGGCTTTACGAGAGATGCTGGAAGACCATGAGGATCATTTGACAGACCAGTTGGACTATCGTTTTGAAAAAGAAAGACAAGCAAGCCAGATTGCCAATCAGCAGTTAGAGATCGCCCTGACAGATCGCTTAACCGAGATGCGAGTGGAGATCCACCAGCAGACGACGGCTCTGCGCGCTGAGATGAATGAGCACTTTACTAAAAATCGGGACAAAACAGATGAGCGTATGCGCCAGATCCAAGAGTCCAATGAAGTGCGGCTAGAACAGATGCGCCAAACGGTAGAAGAAAAATTGGAGAAAACCTTGCAGCACCGCTTGCAGACCTCCTTTGAGACGGTTTCAAAACAATTGGAGTCGGTCAACAAAGGGCTGGGAGAAATGCAGACAGTGGCGCGGGATGTCGGAACCCTTAATAAAGTTCTCTCCAATACCAAGACGCGTGGGATTATGGGCGAGTTGCAGCTGGGCCAAATTATTGAAGATATCTTGACCCCAGCCCAGTATGAGCGGGAGTTTGTCACCGTTCCCCAATCCAGTGAGCGCGTGGAATATGCTATTAAGCTTCCAGGACAAGGAGAGGAGCCAGTCTATCTGCCAATTGACTCTAAATTCCCACTGGAAGACTACTATCGTCTGGAAGAAGCTTATGAATCAGGAGAGAAAGAGGAGATCGAGCGTTACCGCAAGGCCCTTCTTGCTAGTATCAAGCGTTTTGCTAAGGATATCCAACAAAAATACCTCTTTCCACCAGCGACAACGAATTTCGGAATTCTCTTTTTGCCAACTGAAGGCCTCTATTCCGAAGTGGTTCGCAATCCAGAATTCTTCGATCGCTTGCGTCGGGACGAACAAATTTTAGTGGCTGGTCCAAGTACGCTATCAGCCCTCTTGAATTCCTTGTCTGTTGGCTTTAAAACGCTCAACATCCAAAAGAGTGCAGATGACATTAGCAAGGTGTTGGGATCGGTCAAATCAGAATTCCATAAGTTTGGAGGGATTCTGGCCAAAACTCAGCGCCATTTAAAGAATGCTTCCAATAATATTGATGATTTGCTAACCAGACGAACCAGTGCCATCGAGCGGACACTCCGCCAAATCGAAAGCGATGAGGACCTGCTGGGACTAGATGTATATATAGAAGATGGAGAAGATGATGGTCAAAATTAACCAAATGAAAAAAGATGAATTGTTCGAAGGATTCTATTTGATCAAGTCAGCAGAAGTGCGCCAAACGCGGGCCGGGAAAAACTACCTCGCCTTTGTCTTTCAGGATGAGACTGGTACGATCGAAGGCAAACTATGGGACGCCCAACCTCACAATGTAGAGAGCTTTACAGCTGGGCGTGTGGTCCATATGGCTGGTCGTCGGGAGGTCTACAATAATACTCCGCAAGTCAATCAATTGAACATGCGTTTGCCACAAGCGGGAGAGCCCAACAATCCAGCAGACTTCAAGGAAAAACCACCAGTAGATCCTAAAGAATTGCATGAATACTTGTCAAACATGATTTTCAAAATTGAAAATCCGGTCTGGCAACGGATTGTTCGGGCCCTCTATGGGAAATATGAGAAAGAGTTTTATAGCTATCCAGCTGCTAAGACCAACCACCATGCCTTTGAAGCAGGTCTCGCTTATCATACGGCGACCATGGTCCGCTTGGCAGATAGTATCGGTGATATCTATCCTCAGTTGAATAAGAGCTTGCTCTTTGCAGGGATTATGTTACACGATTTGGCCAAAGTGATCGAGTTGACGGGGCCTGAAAATACAGAATACACTGTTCGAGGCAACCTCATCGGCCACATTGCACTCATCGATGAAGAAATCACCAAGGTCTTGCAAGACTTGAAGATTGATGACCAAAAAGAAGATGTCATCGTTCTTCGCCATGTGATCTTGAGTCACCATGGCTTGCTCGAATACGGTAGTCCTGTTCGTCCAAAGATCATGGAAGCAGAGATTATTCATATGATCGATAATTTGGATGCAGAAATGATGATGATGACAACGGCACTTGGCTTAATTGGTCCTGGCGAAATGACCAATAAAATCTTTGCTATGGAAAATCGTTCCTTCTATAAACCGAATCTCGACTAGTAAAAACAGAGATAAATACGGGAATGATTCTGCCAAAAATAAAATAATCAGGAAAAAACGGCCTTCTGTAAATCAGAATGTTCGTTTTTTTCGCTTCTTATGGTATAATGATAGAAAAAACTACATGGTGAGAAAATGAAATTAAGAAGAAGTGAACGGATGGTCGTGATTTCTAATTACTTGATCAACCATCCCTATGAATTGACGAGCCTCAATACGTTTGCGGAAAAGTATGAGTCTGCCAAGTCTTCCATCTCAGAAGATATCGTGATCATTAAGCGTGCGTTTGAAGAGATGGAAATCGGAAATATTGAGACCATTACAGGAGCTGGTGGAGGCGTGATCTTTACACCGTCTATCTCAGATCAAGAATCCAAAGAAATCGTCGAGGATCTTTGCAAGCAGCTGTCTGAAAGTGATCGTATCCTTCCTGGTGGCTACATTTACCTGTCTGATCTTTTGAGCAATCCAAAGATTTTGAATCGGATCGGCCGCATCATTGCCAAAGCCTTTCGAGATAAGAAAATTGATGCTGTCATGACTGTAGCGACCAAGGGAGTTCCACTAGCCAATGCAGTAGCTAATGTCTTGAATGTTCCATTCGTCATTGTCCGTCGTGATTTGAAAATCACAGAAGGGTCAACCGTTAGTGTCAACTATGTTTCAGGCTCAAGTGGGGATCGTATTGAGAAAATGTTCCTTTCAAAACGGAGCCTAAAAGCAGGAAGCCGGGTCTTGATTGTCGATGACTTCCTTAAAGGTGGCGGAACGATTAATGGAATGGTCAGTCTCTTGGCTGAATTCGATTCTGAATTAGCAGGAGTAGCTGTCTTTGCGGATAATGCTGCAACTGACCGGGAATTCTTTGAACACAAATCCTTATTGCGCGTGACCAACATCGATGTAAAAGAAAATAAATTGAGCGTCGAAGTTGGAAATATCTTTGATTAAGAGCAGCAAAGGAGGATCAAAAAGTGAAAAGAATTTTAGATCGATTTGATAATAGTCCTTTGTGGATTCGCTTGGTGACAGTTCTGTCTCTATCCTTTATTTTGGTAGCTGGTTTGTATACCGTTAAAAAGAATACGGCTGCCCAGGTAACGACAGAAATTCAACCTGCTAAAAAAACAGGTTCCCTTCCAGTGAAAAAGGAAACAAAGGAAGAAAAAGAAAAGAAGGAAGAAAAGAAAAATACAGAAGCTGCTGAAAAAGCAGTCGTTCAAATGGAAACAACGCCAAGTCAAGATTCTGTGAACGCTGCCCAAGCTGCTGTGAAGAAAGTCAAAGATGCGACTCAAAAGCAATCGCTTGAGGCCCGTATCCAATACATCGCTAACTATTATGGACTGACCTATGAGAGCGACACAGCGGCAACACAGCAGACTCAAACAGACGCTAATGCCAACGCAAATGCTAATGCCAATGCCGGAGTAGCTGGAGCCAATGCGACAGTTCAACCACAACAGCAACAACAGTATGCTCCGGCTGCAAATGCAGGGGCAGAAGAACCTGCTGAAGCTGGTCAATAATGAACTTTTTCGACTTCTTTAAAAAATAAAAAAACATCTTGCAATCAAAGTGCCGTCATGTTATAATAATAGACGGTACTTTTTACTTTTGGTCTCTCAAGAGTGTACAGGGACGTGCTGACAAATGTTGCAAAAGTACACACAGATGGTAGCTGTCACCAAGTGTACCATCACCAAAAATAAAAAATTTCACAGGAGAATGTAGATGCCTACAATTAACCAATTGGTTCGCAAACCGCGTAAATCAAAAGTAGAAAAATCTAAATCACCAGCTTTGAACGTTGGTTACAACAGTCATAAAAAAGTTCAAACAAACGTTTCTTCACCACAAAAACGTGGTGTTGCAACTCGTGTTGGAACAATGACACCTAAAAAACCTAACTCTGCCCTTCGTAAATTTGCCCGTGTACGTTTGAGCAACTTGATCGAAGTAACTGCTTATATCCCAGGTATCGGACACAACTTGCAAGAACACAGCGTGGTTCTTCTTCGTGGTGGACGTGTAAAAGACCTTCCAGGGGTACGTTACCATATCGTCCGTGGAGCACTTGATACTGCAGGTGTAAACGATCGTAAACAAGGCCGTTCTAAATACGGTACTAAAAAACCAAAAGCATAAGGAAAGGGGATAAAGAAAAATGAGTCGTAAAAACCGTGCGCCTAAACGCGATGTATTGCCAGATCCGCTTTACAATTCACAATTAGTTACTCGTCTTATCAACCGCGTTATGCTTGATGGTAAACGTGGTACAGCTGCTTCAATCGTTTACGGAGCCTTCGAACAAATTAAAGAAGCTACTGGAAACGATGCTCTTGAAGTATTCGAAACAGCTATGGAAAATATCATGCCTGTACTTGAAGTACGTGCTCGCCGTGTCGGTGGTTCTAACTACCAAGTCCCAGTTGAAGTTCGTCCAGAACGTCGTACAACACTTGGACTTCGTTGGTTGGTAACAATCGCTCGTCAACGTGGTGAACACACAATGGTTGATCGTCTTGCAAAAGAAATTTTGGATGCAGCGAACAACACTGGTGCAGCTGTTAAGAAACGTGAAGATACTCACCGTATGGCTGAAGCTAACCGTGCATTCGCACACTTCCGCTGGTAATAAAATGATACTAAGAGCGGCAAAGGCCCAAGGCAAAAATAGGAAACTGATGCAGTGTTCGATGAACACAAAGCAGTTTATCTTTTTTGCACCGGGCCTCGCTCGGCTTCAAATCAGTTAACTTGAGCTTTTAGCCCAGGTTCAATTGAGCTCAACTCGGCTAACTAACTTTAGCCCGGGTTCAATTCAACTCTTCTTACAAGTTGGAACCAAAACTTAGCATGAAAACACTGAGAACGGGTAGGTCCTGCCTATCCGTTTTTATTAAATCATGTTATAATAGAATATAGAAATAAAAAATATAGGAGAAACAAACCTCATGGCACGCGAATTTTCACTTGAAAAAACTCGTAATATCGGTATCATGGCTCACGTCGATGCTGGTAAAACAACTACAACTGAGCGTATCCTTTACTACACTGGTAAGATTCACAAAATCGGTGAAACTCACGAAGGTGCGTCACAAATGGACTGGATGGAGCAAGAACAAGAACGTGGTATCACTATCACATCTGCCGCTACAACAGCTCAATGGAAAGACACTCGTGTAAACATCATCGACACACCAGGACACGTGGACTTCACTATCGAAGTTCAACGTTCACTCCGCGTTTTGGACGGTGCTGTAACCGTTCTTGACTCACAATCAGGTGTTGAGCCTCAAACTGAAACAGTTTGGCGTCAAGCAACTGAATACGGAGTTCCACGTATCGTATTCGCTAACAAGATGGATAAAATCGGTGCTGACTTCCTTTACTCAGTAAGCACACTTCATGACCGTCTTCAAGCAAACGCTCACCCAATTCAATTGCCAATCGGTGCTGAAGATGACTTCCGCGGAATCATTGACTTGATCAAGATGAAAGCTGAAATCTATACTAACGACCTTGGTACAGATATCCTTGAAGAAGATATTCCAGCTGAATACCTTGAACAAGCTCAAGAATACCGTGAAAAATTGGTTGAAGCAGTTGCTGAAACTGATGAAGACTTGATGATGAAATACCTTGAAGGGGAAGAAATCACTAACGAAGAATTGAAAGCTGGTATCCGTAAAGCTACAATCAACGTTGAGTTCTACCCAGTACTTTGTGGTTCTGCCTTCAAGAACAAAGGGGTTCAATTGATGTTGGATGCGGTCCTTGACTACCTTCCAAGCCCACTTGATATCCCTGCAATCAAGGGTGTAAACCCAGATACAGACGAAGAAGAAGAACGTCCAGCATCTGATGAAGAGCCATTTGCAGCTCTTGCCTTCAAGATCATGACTGACCCATTCGTAGGTCGTTTGACATTCTTCCGTGTTTACTCAGGTGTCTTGAACTCAGGTTCATATGTATTGAACACTTCTAAAGGTAAACGTGAACGTATCGGACGTATCCTTCAAATGCATGCCAACACTCGTAAAGAAATCGAAACAGTTTACTCTGGGGATATCGCTGCTGCCGTTGGTTTGAAAGATACTACAACTGGTGACTCATTGACAGATGAAAAAGCAAAAATCATCCTTGAATCAATCGAAGTTCCAGAACCAGTTATCCAATTGATGGTTGAGCCTAAATCTAAAGCAGACCAAGACAAGATGGGTATCGCCCTTCAAAAATTGGCTGAAGAAGATCCAACATTCCGCGTTGAAACAAACCCTGAAACTGGTGAAACAGTTATCTCTGGTATGGGTGAGTTGCACTTGGATGTCCTTGTTGACCGTATGAAACGTGAATTCAAGGTTGAAGCTAACGTTGGTGCTCCTCAAGTATCTTACCGTGAAACATTCCGCGCTTCTACACAAGCACGTGGATTCTTCAAACGTCAATCTGGTGGTAAAGGTCAGTTTGGTGATGTTTGGATCGAATTTACTCCAAACGAAGAAGGTAAAGGATTCGAGTTCGAAAATGCTATCGTCGGTGGTGTGGTTCCACGTGAATTCATCCCTGCAGTAGAAAAAGGACTTCAAGAATCTATGGCAAACGGTGTTCTTGCTGGTTACCCAATGGTTGACGTGAAAGCTAAGCTTTACGATGGTTCATACCACGATGTCGACTCATCTGAAACTGCCTTCAAGATCGCTGCATCTCTTGCGCTTAAAGAAGCTGCTAAGACTGCACAACCAGCTATCCTTGAACCAATGATGCTTGTAACCATCACAGTTCCTGAAGAAAACCTTGGGGATGTTATGGGTCACGTAACTGCTCGTCGTGGACGTGTAGATGGTATGGAAGCACACGGTGCAAGCCAAATCGTTCGTGCTTATGTGCCACTTGCTGAAATGTTCGGTTACGCTACTGTCCTTCGTTCTGCAACTCAAGGACGTGGTACCTTCATGATGGTATTTGACCACTACGAAGATGTACCAAAATCAGTACAAGAAGAAATCATTAAAAAAGCTAAAGGTGAAGCTTAATTTACCAAAGCTTAAAAACTCTTCCCACTTTGGGAAGAGTTTTTCTTTGTTCCAAAAGTGAGTACAAGTAAAATAGCGCTTTTCCTATCGATCAAGACTTTGTGAAAAACTTTAATAAAAGAGGTGGTGATCTATGATAAATCTTGCTTTTCGTTGGGAAATAGTTGCTTTTTAATGCAATAAAGTATATAATAGAGACTGTTAAAAGATGTTTGGCGCTGTGTCAAGTTACTCTTTTCACAAAAAATTTTTTTGATTTTCATAAGGAGGAAATCACGAATGGTAGTTAAAGTTGGTATTAACGGTTTCGGTCGTATCGGACGTCTTGCTTTCCGTCGTATCCAAAACGTAGAAGGTGTTGAAGTTACACGCATCAACGACCTTACAGATCCAGTTATGCTTGCACACTTGTTGAAATACGATACAACTCAAGGTCGTTTCGACGGTACTGTGGAAGTTAAAGAAGGTGGATTCGAAGTTAACGGTAAATTCGTTAAAGTTTCTGCTGAACGCGATCCAGAACAAATCGACTGGGCTAACGACGGTGTAGAAATCGTTCTTGAAGCAACTGGTTTCTTTGCTACTAAAGCAGCTGCTGAAAAACACTTGCATGCTGGTGGTGCTAAGAAAGTTGTTATCACTGCTCCTGGTGGATCAGATGTTAAAACAGTCGTATTTAACACTAACCACGATATTCTTGATGGTACTGAAACAGTTATCTCAGGTGCTTCATGTACTACAAACTGCTTGGCTCCAATGGCTAAAGCTCTTCAAGATAACTTCGGTGTTGTTGAAGGATTGATGACTACTATCCACGCTTACACTGGTGACCAAATGATCCTTGACGGTCCACACCGTAAAGGTGACCTTCGTCGTGCACGCGCTGGTGCTGCTAACATCGTTCCTAACTCAACTGGTGCTGCTAAAGCAATCGGTTTGGTTATCCCTGAATTGAACGGTAAATTGGACGGAGCTGCACAACGTGTTCCTGTTCCAACTGGATCAGTTACTGAATTGGTAGTTGTTCTTGACAAGAACGTTACTGTTGATGAAGTGAACGCAGCTATGAAAGCAGCTTCAAACGAATCATACGGTTACACTGAAGATCCAATCGTTTCTTCAGACGTTGTAGGTATGTCTTACGGATCATTGTTTGACGCAACTCAAACTAAAGTTATTGACGTTGACGGTAAACAATTGGTTAAAGTTGTTTCATGGTATGACAACGAAATGTCTTACACTGCACAACTTGTTCGTACTCTTGAATACTTCGCAAAAATTGCTAAATAATTCATGCGTATGATGAGAGGAGGGAAACCTCCTCTTTTTTTGTACTTTTTTTAGGGCTTTCTCATCATATTATAGGAATTGGCAAAATAGATTGACAGTGCTAAATAGATTAGGGTATCCTATTCTTGATTGGAGATTTCTAATACAATAAAATGAAAGCGATTACAGTTCGTAGAGAAAGGAGCCAATGGAAATCGCTCAAGAAAAAGAAAAAAACCATACAAGGAGGTCAAGATGAAAGGTCATCTATTTGAAAAGAAAGAACGATTTAGTATACGAAAATTCAGTGTGGGAGTTTGCTCCGCATTGATTGGGTTAGCATTTTTAGGAACAGGAGCTGTCTCTGCAGATGAGACAGTTTCTACTAGTGAACAACCCTTAGAAACATCTTCAGTAGCGACAGAAGATGTCAATCATCTAGTGAGAGAAGCTGGCGTCTATACTGCAGATGCGGCCTTGCCTGCTGCAGAAACGGAAAAACCAGTCGCAGAAGCGGTCGCTCCGGAGGCTAGTCCTACAAGTACAGAAGCTAGCTCGACAACTACAGATACTCCAGCTGTTTCAGAGACTGAAAAACCGAAAGCTGCTGCAGAAAAAGTGGCCGATTTACCAACCAATGAAGAAAAACAATTAAGACCCAAAGAAGTTAAGTTCGATACCTGGGACGATCTCTTGAAGTGGGAACCAGGAAAACGAGTGGATGACGATATGAACAGAGCAAGCGTTCCACTTGCGAGCCGCTTTCAAGGGAAACAAATTAATGAACAAGCCAACCCTGAAGCGAAGATCCAAGCGCTGTCAAACATGAACTCCAAAGCCAAGGATCATGCGTCTGTCGGCGGGGAAGAGTTTAAGGCCTATGCTTTTGATTACTGGCAATATTTGGATTCCATGGTCTTTTGGGAAGGACTGGTTCCATCAGCAGATGTGATCGATGCAGCCCACCGAAATGGGGTTCCTATTTATGGAACACTCTTTTATAACTGGTCTAGCAGCATCAAGGATCAAGAACATTTTGCAGAAACCTTGAAAGAAGATAGTGAAGGCTCTAAAACTTTCCCGATCGCCCGTAAATTAGTCGAACTTGCCAAGTACTATGGCTTTGATGGTTACTTTATCAACCAAGAAACGACCGGAAATCTTGTAGAACCATTGGGTCCAAAATTGAGAGATTTTCTTCTTTATACCAAGGAATATGCGAAAAGTCTGAACTATCCGATTAAGTATTCCTGGTATGATGCTATGACCTATGAATATGGCCGTTACCATGAGAATGCGCTGGGAGAATACAACTACAATTTCATGCAGCCAGAAAATGGGGAAAACCCAGTGGATACCTTCTTTGCTAACTTTAACTGGGGCAAATCAGAAGTGGATTATTCCATCAGTACAGCCAAATGGATTCATCGGAATCCTTATGATGTTCTAGCTGGACTGGAGCTCCAAAAAGGAGGCTCTTATAAGACTAATGTAGACTGGAATGCCATTTTAGATGAACATGGCAAGCTGCGTCTATCTCTTGGTCTTTATGCGCCAGATACGATTACAGGGCTAGGAAAGACGGGAGAAGGTTACCATACCCATGAAGATCTATTCTGGACAGGTTTCCAAGGAGATCCGACTAAAGGAAAACCAGCAGACCAATCTTGGTATGGAATGTCCAATCTAGTAGTGGACAAAACTCCTATTACAAGTGAAGATTTCAATACTTCCTTCAATACTGGTCACGGAAAACACTGGTTTGTCGATGGCAAGATTTCTAAAGAAGGGGAATGGAACTACCGTTCTGTTTCTGGCTACCTTCCAACCTGGCGTTGGTGGGTAGAGCATAGTGAGGATAGTGCGCCATTGAAAGGTCGTTATGATTTTGATCAAGCCTACAATGGAGGAAATTCTCTAGCCTTTGAAGGAGATTTAAAAGCCAATAGCAGTCAAAATGTCATGCTCTATTCGACCAAGATTCCTGTGACAGAAACGACAAAATTGAGCGTCAGTCATAAAGGTGGGGTCGGAGCAGCTGCCTGGGTAGCTGTTGCCACCAAAGAAGACTACTCTGAATACGAATGGAAAGAATTGACACCGAGTGCGGATTGGTCTACTCAAACCTTTGATTTGGGAAGTTTGGCTGGCAAGACCATTTATGCTGTGAAGATGTTCTTTGACCATGATACGGATGTCAAAGACTACAAATTTAATCTTGGCCAATTGTCGATTACGTCCAACCAAGAGAAACCAGCTACTCCAGCAGAAGTATCCGTTCGGGCAAAACGCCTACAAAATGCGCAAGAAGCAGAAGCAGTCCTCAATTTTAAAGGGGTAGCAGATGCGGATTATTATGAAGTCTATGAAAAAGATGGCGACAACTGGCGTCTTTTAACAGGGTCTTCTGCGACAACCGTCTATCTACCAAAAGTTAGCCGTTCAGCAAGTGCTGAAGGAACGACTCAGGACCTCAAGGTTGTGGCAGTTGGGAAGAACGGCCAACGTTCAGATGCAGGAACTGTGGCCTTTGATTGGGGTATGACCGTGTCAGATACCAGTCTTCCAAAAGCCCTAGCACCAAACGTGGTCATCGGAGCCAAAGTGATCGGTTCGAGCTTCCCAGATGCGGATGGTAGTGAAGGCATCGAGGGGATGTTAAATGGTACCATTACCAGTCTTTCAGATAAATGGTCCTCTGCTCAATTGAGTGGAACCGTCGATATTCGCTTGACACAACCACGGACCATTGTTCGTTGGGTCATGGACCATGCCGGTGCGGGTGGGGAATCTGTCGATGATGGCAAGATGAATACCCGTGACTTCGACCTTTACTACAAGGACGAAGCGGGTGAGTGGAAATTGGCCAAGGAAGTTCGTGGCAATAAAGCCCATGTGTCTGACATTACACTTGATCATCCGATCAAGGCTCAAGAATGGCGTCTCCATGTCATTACGGCAGATAACGGCACCCCATGGCAAGCCATCCGGATTTACAACTGGAAGATGTATGAAAGTCTGGATACGGAAACGGTCAACATCCCGATGAAACATGCTGCAGCGCAAAACCTAGGTAATCATTTTGTTCAAGTCGGTTTCAAAGATGTCCCAGCTAATACTACTCTGACTCTTTATGCCGATAAAGAAGCCACTAGTCCAATTGCGACCATGACAGCCGATCAAGCTGGAAATCTCATATTTAAACCGCTCGCTTTTGAATCAACTCCATCTCTTCTTTACTATCGCGCGCAAGTTCCTGGTAAAGATATCAGTAATGTTTTGGCGATCGAAGTTCCAAAGAATGATAAAGAAATTGCGGGACTTCAATTTGAAGATGGATTGACCAAGAAGGTCTACCGGGAAGGCGATGCCCTTTCCTTGAAAGGGGCGACTCTCCGCGTTCATTATAAAGATGGCCAAGCAGATCAACTGGTCAACCTCACCAACTCAGGTGTAGAGATTCATGGGTTTGACAGTAGCAAGCTGGGAGAACAACACCTAGAAGTCTCTTACCTTGGTCAGAAATTGGATAAGACCCTCACTGTTTTTGTGGTCAGTGCAGAAGAAGCAGGTGAAAAAGCAGTTGCTGGTCTAGAATTGACCGACAAACCAAAAGTGGAATATATCGTCGGAGAAGCATTGGAGAAAGAAGGCGGACGCTTCACAGTTGTCTTTGAAGATGAAACGACCGAAACGCATGCCTTGACAGATGAAGGTGTGGAAGTGACTGGCTTTGATACGAATAAGGAAGGCCGTCAAACCATCACCGTCCATTACAAAGGAGCTAGCACAAGCTTTGATGTCCTCGTGAATCCAAAACCAGCTCTCAACGATGAATACCTCAAGCAAAAATTGGCTGAAGCTGAAGCTGCAAAAGCCAAAGTAGACTTTACTTTTGCGACTCCTGAAGTCAAAGAAGCTTTGCTGGCTGGAATGGCTGCTTCTGAAAAAGTCTTGAAAGAGCATGATACCAGCACACAAGATCAAGTCAATGAGCAGTTGAACCAATTGACCGCTCTCTTGAAATCCTTGGATGGTCAAGCTAATCTAGTCAAAGAAAAAGAGGCTCTCTCTGCCCTAGCAACTGAAGCGACTGTTCTATTAGCAAGCAAGCCAAATCACCCTTCTGGTGAAGCTTTACAGGCACTTCTGGAGAAAAATAAAGAACTTCTAGCTTCTTCAGAGCTCACTCCTGAAGCGCTTGAAACAGCTAAGACAGGTCTAGAGACCTTGATTGCGCTCCTGAAAGAAGATAAGCCAGCGGTCTTTGTAGACCC
This sequence comes from Streptococcus sp. HMSC057G03, assembly GCF_001808745.1. Lineage (NCBI taxonomy): Bacteria > Bacillati > Bacillota > Bacilli > Lactobacillales > Streptococcaceae > Streptococcus > Streptococcus sp. HMSC057G03. The sequence continues at coordinate 119,950 of NZ_KV794423.1, read as the reverse complement.
TGCGACTGGAGTCGAAGTTCAATTCTCCAACTTAGAGCCAACCGTTGTCAAAGGACTAAAAGTCGCAAAAGTTGAAGCCAATCAGGCAGAAAAAGAAGAGCTGAAGGGCCGAGAAGGAATCGTCTTTGATATTGAAGGCGTGGATGCCAGCGGTCAAGATATTGATACCCACCATCCATCCCTTGTGAAAATCCCTGTGGATAAGGATAAAGAAGTGGAGCAAGTTCTCTTCTTCCCAGAAGGTCAAGCTCCTCAATCCTTGGCCTTTGAGAGAGTCGGAGATGTAGTCATCTTTACAGCACCTCACTTTACCCACTATGCGATTGTCTATAAGCCAGCAAAAACGGAAGGACCAGATCAACCGATCCAACCAGAAGAACCTGCTAAACCAGATCAGCCTGTTCAACCGGCTCAACCAAATCAACCAGTCCAACCAGCTGCCCCAGTGACTCCGGATCCAGCTAATCCATTGAAGCCTACAGAGTCTTCTCAAGTGGATCAGTTGGCCCCAACGACTTCTACTCAAGCGGGTCATCAGGAGGAAGAACACAAGGATATGGTCGATCAAGAGATCCATCAGTTGTTAAGTGCCCACCAAGGAGCGAACTCACAGCCAACAGTTCAGCAAGGAACAAAAGATGCCAGCAAAGAAAGTCAATCGGAACACTTGCCAAATACGGCAAGCCTAGAAGCTTCCTTTGCAGCTGAAGCTGTTCTCCTAGCAGCCTTAGGTGGCTTCCTCTTGGCTGGTAAGAAGAAAGAAGAGTAAGTCTTTTACAGGATTCTTTCGTTCACTTAAAAAGTCACTCTCAAAAAACCTCTCTGGTGAAAACCAGAGAGGTTTGATCTTGTATTTAGAAGTGTCGTTCGGATCCTGTGAATTAGAGGGGAAAAGCATTGGATTTTTCTACCTCTTTTACAGCTTTTGTGATATAATTATCATGTATTAAAAAAAGAAGGAGTCATATCTAATGGCAAAATTGACTGTTAAAGACGTTGACTTGAAAGGGAAAAAAGTTCTCGTTCGTGTTGACTTCAACGTTCCTGTAAAAGATGGCGTGATCACTAACGATAACCGTATCACTGCAGCTCTTCCAACTATCAAGTACATCCTTGAACAAGGTGGACGTGCAATCCTCTTCTCTCACCTTGGACGTGTAAAAGAAGAAGCAGATAAAGAAGGTAAATCACTTGCTCCTGTAGCTGCTGACTTGGCTGCTAAATTGGGTCAAGAAGTTAAATTTATCCCAGGTGTTACACGTGGTGCTGAATTGGAAGCAGCTGTTAACGCTCTTGAAGATGGACAAGTTCTCTTGGTTGAAAACACTCGTTTCGAAGATGTTGATGGCAAGAAAGAATCTAAAAACGATCCTGAACTTGGTAAATACTGGGCATCACTTGGAGATGGTATTTTCGTAAACGATGCATTTGGTACTGCTCACCGTGCACACGCATCTAACGTTGGTATCTCTGCAAACGTTGATAAAGCTGTTGCTGGTTTCCTTCTTGAAAACGAAATTGCTTACATCAAAGAAGCAGTTGAAGCTCCAGAACGTCCATTTGTAGCCATCCTTGGTGGTTCAAAAGTTTCAGACAAGATCGGTGTTATCGAAAACTTGCTTGAAAAAGCTGATAAAGTTCTTATCGGTGGTGGGATGACTTACACATTCTACAAAGCACAAGGTATCGAAATCGGTAACTCACTTGTAGAAGAAGACAAATTGGATGTTGCTAAATCTCTTCTTGAAAAATCAAACGGTAAATTGATCTTGCCAGTTGACTCAAAAGAAGCGAACGCATTTGCTGACTACACTGAAGTGAAAGACACTGAAGGTGAAGCAGTAGACCCAGGATTCCTTGGTCTTGATATCGGTCCTAAATCAATCGCTAAATTCGACCAAGAATTGACTGGTGCGAAAACAGTTGTATGGAACGGACCTATGGGTGTATTTGAAAACCCTGACTTCCAAGCTGGTACAATTGGTGTGATGGACGCTATCGTGAAACAACCAGGCGTTAAATCAATCATCGGTGGTGGTGACTCAGCTGCTGCTGCGATCAACCTTGGCCGTGCAGACAAATTCTCATGGATCTCTACTGGTGGTGGTGCTTCTATGGAACTCCTTGAAGGTAAAGAACTTCCAGGATTGGCTGCTCTTACAGACAAATAATCTAAATAGAATAAATGAGGCTGGGACAAAAGTCCTAGCCTCTCAGTTATCTTTGAATTGTCGAGCAAGACGCAGTAGTTGAGTGGGCTCTACTAGGCTGATTTCATCAGCTTTTATAGCCCTACTCAACTGTGCGGAGGTGGGACGAT
>NZ_KV794423.1:100360-117530 GCF_001808745.1 Streptococcus sp. HMSC057G03 | reverse complement strand
ATTACCGATTTCTGTCCCACTCTCTTTTTTTCTTTCTATTGATATCTGTTCTCTCCTTTCTGAAAATATGGTAGAATAATAGAAATAGAAAGATAGGTGACCATGGATTACTTTAAACGACACAAATTTGATTGGTCCAAATTCCGTTTGGGGATGAGAACCTTTAAAACAGGGATTGCCGTTTTTATTGTACTACTTATTTTTGGAATATTTGGCTGGCGAGGCCTTCAGATCGGGACCTTGACAGCTGTTTTTAGTTTGAGGGAAGACTTTGATAAGAGTGTCCACTTCGGGGCTTCGCGTGTCATGGGCAACAGTATCGGAGGTTTTTATGCTGTATTGTTCTTCCTTTTAAAAACGCTCTTTCATGGGGCGTATTGGGTGACTCTTATTTTTGTACCCATTGCGACCATGTTAACCATTATGACAAATGTCGCTATGAATAACAAAGCAGGAATTATCGGAGGAGTTTCGGCAATGCTGATCATTACCCTCTCGATTCCTAACGGAGAAACCTTCTTGTATGTTTTTGCCCGAATATTTGAGACCTTTATTGGCGTTTTCGTTGCGATTTTGGTCAATTCGGATGTGGATCGCATTCGCGATTTTCTCAAGAAATACAAAAAACCTATGTAAGATTATATAACATTTAATCTTGACATAGATTTTTTTTTCGATATAATAGAATAGAAAGAGGAATGGTATGAAGGAAAAGGAATTACGACGCTCGCTGGCAGTCTTTCCGATTGGCAGTGTTATGAAGCTGACCGACTTGACAGCTCGCCAGATTCGTTATTATGAAGATCAGGGATTGATTTCTCCCGATCGGACAGAAGGCAATCGCCGCATGTATTCGTTGGACGATATGGACCGCCTACTTGAGATCAAAGATTATATCTCAGATGGCTTCAATATTGCGGATATTAAGAAGAAATATGCGGAAAAAGAGCAAGAGCAAACCAAGGTTGTCAGTCAAGAAGAGATCCGTAAGGCTCTTCATCGTGACATTCTTCAGCAAAGTCGCTTCACATCTTCCCCATCGCCATATGGTCAATTTCGTTGATCATTTCATATGCTTGTAATCTATTTTAAGGAGACAAAAATGTCAATTACTGCTGCAGATATTCGCCGTGAAGTAAAAGAAAAAAATGTTACTTTTATTCGCTTGATGTTCTCTGATATTTTGGGAACCATGAAGAACGTCGAAATTCCAGCTACCGATGAGCAACTGGACAAGGTTCTTTCAAACAAAGCCATGTTTGATGGTTCTTCTATCGAAGGATTTGTCCGTATCAACGAGTCAGACATGTATCTTTACCCAGATTTGGATACATGGACAGTCTTCCCTTGGGGAGATGAAAATGGTAGCGTAGCTGGCTTGATCTGTGATGTCTATACGACAGAAGGGGAACCATTTGCAGGAGACCCACGTGGCAACTTGAAACGTGCCCTTCGTCATATGGAAAAACTTGGATTCAAATCCTTTAACCTTGGCCCAGAACCAGAATTCTTCCTCTTTAAGTTGGACGAAAATGGAGATCCAACTCTTGAAGTAAATGACAAAGGTGGCTATTTTGACTTGGCTCCAACAGACCTTGCAGATAACACTCGTCGTGAAATCGTAAATGTCTTGACCAAGATGGGCTTTGAAGTAGAAGCTAGCCACCACGAAGTAGCCGTTGGTCAGCATGAAATCGACTTTAAGTATGACGAAGTTCTCCGCGCTTGTGACAAGATCCAAATCTTTAAACTTGTCGTGAAGACCATCGCTCGTAAACACGGCTTGTATGCAACCTTTATGGCCAAACCAAAATTTGGAATTGCCGGATCAGGTATGCACTGTAATATGTCTCTCTTTGACCAAGATGGCAACAATGCCTTCTTTGATCCAGAAGATCCAAAGGGCATGCAATTGTCAGAAACAGCTTATCACTTCTTGGGTGGTTTGATCAAGCATGCATATAACTTTACAGCGGTGACAAACCCAACGGTTAACTCTTATAAGCGTTTGGTGCCAGGATATGAAGCACCCGTTTATATCGCTTGGGCAGGTCGCAACCGTTCCCCATTGGTACGTGTGCCAGCGTCACGTGGTATGGGAACTCGTTTAGAATTGCGTTCCGTAGACCCAATGGCTAATCCTTATGTAGCCTTGGCAGTCTTGCTTGAAGTTGGCCTTCACGGGATTGAAAATAAAATCGAAGCACCTGCTCCGATCGAAGAAAATATCTATGTGATGACACCGGAAGAACGTAGAGCAGCTGGAATCACAGATCTCCCTTCTACCCTTCACAATGCTTTGAAAGCCTTGACAGAAGACGAAGTGGTGAAAGTTGCTTTGGGTGAACATATTTATACCAGCTTCCTTGAAGCCAAACGAATCGAATGGGCAAGCTATGCGACCTTCGTATCCCAATGGGAAGTAGACAACTATTTAGATCTTTATTAAGAAACAAGAGTAAAGAGGCTAGGACACAAGTCCTAGCCTCTCAATTATTTTTGGCTTGTCGAGCAAGACGCAGTGGTTGAGTGGGCTCTACTACGCTAATTTCATCAGCTTTTACAGCCCTACACAACTGTGCGGAGGTGGGGCGACGAAATCGAATTCTAACGAATTACCGATTTCTGTCCCACTCTCTTTTTGATCCCCAAAAAGTCACCATAAAACCAGTTGAAACAGTGGTCTCAACTGGTTGTTTTGTTAATTTTCGTCATCTGGTGTGAGAATCATTGGGATAATGATAGGTTCACGTTCCGTGCTCTCGTATAAGAATGGGCGAAGGGCATTGACAATCGCACCATTGACAGTTTGGATATTGGCATCTTTGTTCTTCAAGGCGATACGAATAGCATTGAAGAGAATGCGTTGGCTTTCACGAATCAGATCTCCTGATTCACGCATGTAGATAAAACCACGGCTCAAGATGTCTGGTCCAGCCAGGATCATCTTCGATTTGAAGTCAACAGTCGCAACAGCAAGCACGACACCGTCTTCGGAAAGGTCTCTCCGGTCACGAAGGACAGCAGCCCCGATTTCACCGATGCGGTTTCCATCGACATAGATATCTTGAGCATTGAAGCTTCCTGCGATCCGAGCAGAGTTGGCTGTTAGAGCGAGGACATCACCATTACTCATGATGAAGATATTGTCTTTTTCCACTCCGCAATCACGCGCAAGTCCTGCGTGGATCTTCTGCATCCGGTATTCACCATGGACAGGCATGAAGTATTTTGGTTTGATCAAGCGGAGCATGAGTTTTTGTTCTTGTTGCCCCCCGTGTCCAGAGGTATGGATGTTGTTGATCTTCCCGTGAATGACCTCTACACCCGCTTCAGAAATCGTATTGATCAATTTATTCACACTGGTTGTATTTCCAGGAATTGGACTAGAAGAGAAGATCACGGTATCTCCTGGTTGGAGTTGCACTTGGCGGTGTGTTCCGTTGGCAATCCGAGAGAGGGCTGCCATTGGCTCTCCTTGGCTTCCTGTACACATGATCAGGATTTCATTGGCTGCATAGTCTTTGATCTCATTTGGCTCGATAATGGTTCCAGCAGGGACCTTGATGTAGCCAAGCTCGATTCCATTGACGATGGCTTTTTCCATCGAGCGTCCAAAGACGACGATCTTACGACCGGTCTTAACAGCGGCCTCAGCTGCTTGTTGGAGACGGAAGATATTCGAAGCAAAGGAAGCAAAGATGATGCGTCCGTGGATCCCTTCGATGATCTTCATGATGGATTGACCAACCACTTTTTCAGAGTTGGTAAAGGTTGGGATTTCCGCGTTGGTTGAGTCTGAAAGCAGACAGAGAACGCCTTCTTCTCCAAGGGCTGCCATGCGATGGAGGTCAGCTGGTTCACCAACAGGTGTAAAGTCAAACTTGAAGTCTCCGGTACAGACAATCTTTCCTTGAGGGGTGTGAATCACAATTCCCAAAGGTTCTGGAATCGAGTGAGTCGTACGGAAGAAGGTTGCTTTAAGATTTTTAAATTGAAGCTCAGTGTTTTGGTTGATTTCGTAGAGTTTGGCATCACGAAGAAGGCCGTGCTCTTCTAACTTTCCACGGATCAAGGCAAGTGCCAAAGGTCCAGCGTAGATAGGGACATTGGCTTGCTTCAAAAGGAAAGGAATCCCACCGATGTGGTCTTCGTGCCCGTGGGTAATGAGGACCGCCTTGACGCGATCGATATTGTCAACGATATAAGAGTAATCTGGGATGACATAGTCGATCCCAAGGAGGTCATCTTCTGGAAATTTGATCCCAGCATCGACAATGATGATTTCATCTTGGTATTCGATCCCGTAGGTATTTTTTCCGATTTCTCCAAGTCCACCAATGGCAAATACACCAACTTCTTCAGGTTTTAAGGTATAAGCCATGGATTAGTACTCCGTTAGTTCAAAAACACCTGACTCTTTCTCGTAAGCAAGGTGTTGCTCAGAAAGTGGTGTGATAAATTCAATGTTGAAATCTGTGTTTGCTTCAACCAATTGACGAGCTTGGATGCGTCCTTCGCGTTCATTCGGTGCATCAATATCGAGATAAAGTGCATGCGTGGTTTCACGACGAGGGTTGCGGTCTTTTGTTTCCTGATAAAAAACTTTGTAAATCATGAAGTAATTTTCCTTTCATTATTTCGGTCTATTTGTTAGCTACGAAGGAGTGCAATCACTAGAGTTTCCTACTCGCAACTAGTGGACCTGATTCGATACAATTAATTATCATTATATCATAAATTCGCCTGTAAGTAAAAGATAGACTGGAAAAGTCTGAGAGGCAAAGACCTATAATAGAGAAGCTTTTGAGCGGTTTTGGATAGGAAAATCCTGCGCTCTAGAGGAGAGTTTCGCTGGGATTTGAAGGGAATTTGTAGTATAATATAATCCAGTTCAAGAGGAGTAGGAAATGAAATTATTAGCATTTGATACCTCGAGTAAGGCTCTTTCTGTAGCGATTTTAGAAGATGAGGCTCTACTTGCAGAAACAACATTAACTATTAAAAAAAATCATAGTATCACCTTGATGCCGGTCATCGATTTTTTGATGCAACAAATCGACTTGACACCCAAGGACTTGGACCGCATCGTGGTGGCAGAAGGTCCTGGGAGCTACACTGGGTTGCGCATTGCAGTCGCAACCGCAAAGACCTTGGCTCATACCTTAGGGATTGAATTGGTCGGGGTTTCGAGCCTCTTAGCCTTAGTGCCAGATGATCTAGAAGGTTTGGTAGTTCCTGTCATGGATGCCCGTCGGAACAACGTTTATGCAGGTTTTTACCAAGATGATCAACTGGTCGCACCAGAAGGACATTTTCCATTTGAGGAAGTCCTAGAGCGTGCAGCGACAAGTGAGCAGGTCACCTTTGTCGGAGAGGTCACGGCCTTTAAGGAACAGATTGCCTCTAGCCTGCCAAGGGCTGCTTACTATGAAACCTTGCCAGATGCAGTGAAAATCGGACGTCTCGGTCTCAAACAAGCGCCTGCTAGCCTCCATGATTTTGTCCCTCATTATCTGAAACGGGTCGAAGCGGAGGAAAATTGGCTCAAAGACCACACGGAAACAACGACCTCTTACATCAAGCGCCTATGATGAAAGGAACAATCAGGAAAGGGAGCAGCCGGGATGCGGCCGCTATTCTCGCTGTCATGGAAGATGTCTATGAAGCTAGTCCCTGGAAGTTGGAGCAGATTGAAGCTGATTTAGAGCAGGAATCGATTTTCTATTTCCTAGCTGTGGATGAAGAACAAGTCCTTGGGTTTGTCGCCATTCAAGAGACTCTCTATGAAGCAGAGGTCCTACAGATTGCGGTCAAGCGCGCCTTTCAAGGCCAAGGCCTAGCTCAGCAGTTACTCGCGCAGTTGCCGGACCAAAAAGAAATTTTCATAGAAGTGCGTGTGTCCAATCAACCGGCCCAAGGCCTATACAAAAAAATGCATTTTGAAGAAATTGCACGGAGGAAAAACTACTATCACGATCCCATAGAGGATGCTGTGATCATGAAGAGGAACCCGAATGAAAGATAGATATATTTTGGCTTTTGAGACATCTTGCGATGAGACCAGTGTGGCTGTCTTGAAAAATGACGACCAACTCTTGTCCAATGTCATTGCCAGTCAAATCGAAAGTCACAAGCGTTTTGGAGGGGTGGTGCCTGAGGTAGCCTCTCGTCACCATGTGGAAGTCATCACCGCTTGTATTGAAGAAGCCCTGGAAGAAGCTGGCATCACAGAAGCCGATGTCACAGCTGTGGCTGTCACCTACGGTCCAGGCCTGGTTGGGGCTCTCTTGGTCGGCCTAGCAGCGGCCAAGGCTTTTGCCTGGGCACATGGACTCCCTTTGATTCCTGTCAATCATATGGCGGGTCACTTGATGGCCGCTCAAAGCGTCGAGCCCTTAGAATTTCCACTTTTGGCCTTGCTGGTGAGTGGAGGACATACAGAACTAGTCTACGTCAGTGAAGCGGGTGATTATAAGATCGTTGGAGAGACCCGTGATGATGCTGTCGGAGAGGCTTATGACAAGGTCGGTCGCGTGATGGGTTTGACCTATCCAGCAGGACGTGAGATTGATCAGCTGGCCCACCAAGGGGCTGATATCTACGATTTCCCTCGGGCCATGATCAAGGAAGACAATCTGGAATTCTCTTTTTCAGGGCTCAAATCAGCCTTTATCAATCTGCACCATAATGCGCAGCAAAAAGGAGAAAGCCTCTCCAATGCAGACTTGTCTGCAAGTTTTCAGGCAGCTGTACTAGACATTCTCATAGCCAAGACTAAGAAGGCTTTGGAGAAATATCCAGTCAAAACCCTAGTCGTTGCTGGTGGGGTCGCAGCTAACCAAGGTCTCCGTGAACGCTTGGCTTCTGACATCACAGATGTCAAGGTCATCATTCCGCCTCTGCGTCTCTGCGGGGACAATGCAGGCATGATCGCCTATGCCAGCGTCAGCGAATGGAACAAAGAAAACTTCGCAGGTTGGGACCTCAATGCCAAACCAAGCCTAGCCTTTGAAGGAATCGAATAAGAAAAAGGAGCCAATTGGATGTGCAAGGTCCAATGGCTTTTTTGCTGGGATCTCACCAACTAGTAGCGGATTTGCGAAGGGATTATAAAGCTTTCTCTCTCATTGGTCCTTTTTCAACCTTTTTTCTTGTGTTATAATAGAAGTCAATGATTCAGAAAGGAGTGAGAGAGTGGAAAAAGATTTTTGGCAGGGGGTGAGGGACGCGCTACCGACGGCTTTGAGCTATATCAGTATTGGCCTGGCTTGTGGTGTGGTGGCGTCTCCCTATCTTTCTCCTTTGGAGATGGCCTTGATGAGTGTATTGGTCTATGCTGGGGCGGCCCAGTTTGCGATGATCTCTCTGATTGCGGCTCATTCTTCGATATTGAATATGGCTTTGACGGTGTGTTTGATCAATCTCCGTAATATGTTGATGAGTCTGCATACCTCGTCTGACTTTAAGGATGCTAGTCTCGCTCATACCATTGGGATTGGAAGCCTCCTGACCGATGAGAGTTATGGGGTCTACTTGAGTGAGAAGTTAAAGACGGATACCATTACAGTTCCTTGGATGCATGGGAACAATCTAGTAGGCTATGTGGCCTGGATCAGTGCGACGGTTATCGGAACAGCTCTAGGATCTCTCCTACCTGATCCAAAGGCTTTTGGGCTTGATTTTGCTTTGGTGGCTATGTTTATTGGGATTTTTGCAGCCCAGTTTCAAGGAATGCAACTGACAGAAAAGATCAAGACTATGCTCACGGTGCTGTTAGCAGTAGCAGTGAGTTTCTTTCTCTTACTCTTTTTTGTTTCGCAACCGCTAGCTGTGCTAGCTGCGACCTTGATCGGCTGTTTTGTGGGGGTGGTCTGTGATGCGCATGAATAATTATATCTTCATGGCCATTCTGGCTTCAGCCCTCGTTACCTGGATTCCTCGGATCTTGCCCTTCCTATTAGTCAAATACAAGGGACTGCCGGCTCCTGTAACTCGCTTTCTCAAATACCTGCCTATTTCCATTATCTTTGCCTTGGTTTTATCAAGCTTAGTAGATGGGAAAATTGGAAGCCTCCCGCAGTTTCACTGGTTGGACCTAGTAGTGACCATTCCCAGTCTCTTTGTAGCCTTTCGTTACAAAAACCTTATGGGAACCGTTTTGTTTGGAATTGTCTTGATCGCCTTATTACGATTGGTATTTTAAATGGAAAAATATGTTACAAAAAAATTACAATTGTTACAAAAAAACTTGATTTTTGTAATAATCGGAGTATAATGGGAGTCAGAAAGATAAAGAGGTGATCGTATGAAAAAATCAATCTTCCGTTGGAGTGCCGCTGTTCTGGTGGCTGCTTCACTTGGTCTAGCTCTCGGTGGTTGTGGTGCAAAGGATAAAAAGACAGATTCCTCATCCGCAAAAGCATCTACCAGCAAGGTAGAGAAAAAAGCCAAAAGTAATAGCAAAAAGAGTGCAGCATCTTCCTCTCAGGCAAACGATACAGCTAGCTCTTCGACTCAAGCAAGTAGCGCGACAGCTTCAAAAGACTCTGGTAAGACCGAGAATGCGTCTACTACGACGCAAGCTACTGTCCCTGCAGAATTGGTGGGAACTTGGGTAGGATCTAGCCCACAAGCGGATTCGATTAAAATGACAGTGGATGCCAATGGAGATGTGACAACAGTGGTTAGCTTCAAAAATGATAGCGAACCAACTCGGACAGCTACCTATACAGCAAGAGCAGTAAAAGCAACAGGCAATATCTACTATTGGGAGTCAGAAGGATTGGATGGAGCTGATGCCTTGCTTCCTGGGATCACAGGGCTAGGTGTAGCCAACTTCCGACTGGAGCCAGGTTTTGTCTTAGAAGAAGGACACTATACCCCGATTGTTTTCACAGCGCCTGTCAATACAGAATTTGACTACACCAAATACAATGATTTCCGTTTTTCATTAACCAAAGAACAATAAAAAGACGAACTCGATGGAAAATCGAGTTCGTTTTTTTTTTAATAATGAGGGCTCCCTGCTACCCAACCGGTGCAGAGGGCAGCTGTAATATTAAAACCGCCTGTATGGGCATTGATATCGAGGACTTCTCCTGCAAAGTGGAGTCCAGGAACGAGCTTACTTTCTAGGGTTTTAGGATTGATTTCTTTAAGGCTGACACCACCCTTGGTCACAAAGGACTTAGCTAGTGACATCTTCCCAGTGACGGGGATAGGTAGCTCTTTGATCTTTTGAATGAGCTCTTCTGTTTGAGGAGGAGTGAGTTGCTTGGCTTTTTCAGGGAATCCTTGCGCCAAGAAATCAGCTAATCGTTCAGGAAGAAGGGCTTTGAGGCTATTTTTAATCGCCTTTTCTCGATGCTCTTTTAGAAAGTCTTTTAACTCTTGAGAAGAGGTAGTCGGAAGGAGGTCCAGAGATAAGATTTCGCCGCCTTTAACAAAGCTGGACATCCGAAGGGCTGCAGGGCCAGAAAGTCCAAAATGGGTAAAGAGAAGGTCGTGTGTGATGATGTGTTTGCCGTAGCTGAGGGTCACATCTGTCAGAGAGATGCCTTGGAGGGCCTTGTGTGGGAAATCTGTCAAAAGAGGGCTTTCTGCCGCTTCTAGATCCGTAATGTTATGTTTGAAGTGACGGGCAATTTCGTGTCCGTAGCCAGTAGAGCCGGTAGAAGGGTAGGATTTGCCTCCAGTCGTAACGATCAGCTTATCAGCTGTCCAAGTGTTTTCAGCTGATTTGACGATGAAGACGTCTTCTGGCTTGGTGACAGAGACCACTTCACAGTTGGTGGCAATGCTAGCACTAAGCTCAAGAATCTTATTTTCTAAGGCTTGAATAATGGTGCGAGATTGATCACTAACAGGAAAGACCCGGCCATGGTCTTCGACTTTTAACTTGACGCCATTATCGGTAAAAAATTGGATGATATCATGATTATCAAATTGGGAAAACACACTGTAAAGGAAACGGCCATTTCCAGGGATACCGGCCATCAAATCGTCTAAGGTCCCGTTGTTTGTGACATTACAGCGCCCCCCTCCGGTACCTGCAAGTTTCTTACCCAGCTTTTTATTTTTTTCGATCAGTAGCGTAGGTTGGCCATAAGAGGCGCTGGCAATGGTCGCCATCATACCTGCTGGGCCACCGCCGATGACAATGGTGTGAAAATGAGTCATGTCGTTCTTCCTTCTTTTGTTTCTTTCATGATTTGCTTTGTCCATTATATCATTTTATGGACGGCTTCGGAAAACGAAGGAATCAAAAAAACAAGCACCCTTCGATGCTTGCTTTTGAATGATTCTTCGATCAACTCATTACATGATTCCAAGGAAGTAACGGATGAAGAAGAAGGCAAGGACAGCACCAACAAATGGAGCAGTACCTGGTACAAGAAGACCATATTGCCAGTCGTTGTTTACTTTATCTTTGATTGGCAAGATTTGGTAAGCGAAACGAGGTCCAAGGTCACGCGCTTGGTTCATCGCGAAACCTGTAGTACCACCAAGACCCATACCGATAGCCCAAACGATCAAACCAACAGTGAATGGAAGCATTGCTTCGTTGGCATGTTCAGCAGCCATGATAGATGTCAAGAAGATAAATGTTGCGAACGCTTCGACGAAGTAGTTACGTGGAAGGTTACGGCAGTTAGGGTTAGTTGAGAAGATGTTACGGATAGCAACACCATCAATTTGACCTTCAGAAATCTTGAAGTGGTCAGCATACATAAAGTAAGCAATCAAAGCTCCAAGGAAGGCACCGATCATTTCAGCGATTGCAATTGGGAAGAATTGAGCGATTGTCAATTTACCAAGAAGGACTTTAAGCAAAGCCATAGCAGGGTTCATTGAAACGCCACCAAAGACGAACAAGCAGACAGTGATACCGAATGCCCATGTAGTGATCGCGAATAAGTGTCCAGTTCCAGCATATTTTGTTTTCTTCAAAACGTCGTCACAGTGTACGCCAACCCCGAAGATAATCATCAAAGCTGTACTCATAACTTCTGCAAGTAATTGATGTGTCATGTTAATAAATGTCTCCTAAATTAATAAATATATTTTTGTAATTGGTGATAAACTTCTTGAATCGGCAACTGCATCTCCTTAGCAATACGCTGACAGTCTTCGTATTCAAGAGTCTTCTTAGTGATGGATCCGTACTGATTGATTTTAACCGTAACGGTACCAAATTCTGTATCGATTTGTTCAAATCGACGTTGCATGACCTTTCGGTCGACTTGTTGGTATCGAAAACCAATGGTACTGGTTTCTTTGAACAAGAGGGCTGAAAAATCTTCCAACTGACTTCCTTGAATCAAGAGAATCAATTCAAAGCCAGGGCGATTCTTTTTCATAACGACGCTACGATAGTAGACATCTAAAGCTCCAGCGTCCAGGAAACGGTGGATAATATAACCGAGTTGCTCTGGTGTTTGATCATCGATCGTAGTGGTGATCTCAATAATTTGATCTTCCGTGCGATGAACAACAGTGGTGCTGTGAGAGGTGTCTTCTTTCAATAGCGAACCGCGTAAAGCATTGAATTTTCCAGTCTCTCTTTTACCAAATCCATAGCCCACACTTTCGATGGAAAGGTGAGAGGGGATTGGTTCAAAGATTGGGGACAATGCTTTAAGGAGGGCTAACCCTGTCGGAGTAATCAACTCCGTTTTAACTGTGAAGTCTTGAGTAATCGGAATAGTCGTTCCTTTTCTCAACTGCATCACAGCGGGAACCGGAACAGGCATTTCTCCATGGGCAACTGAAATAGTCCCACTTCCCTCAGTGAGAGGAGTAGAGTAAACCGTATCGATACCGAGCGATTCCACTAGGATGAAAAAGCTAACGATATCGACGATGGAGTCAATTGCACCAATTTCATGGAAATGAATCTGTTCGACAGGCATGTTATGCACAGCTGCTTCGGCCTTTGCGATATCAAGAAAGACTTCAAGACTTTTTTGTTTCACAAAAGGACTCAACTGTGAAGCGGCAATCAGATCGTGGATATCCGCATAACTGCGAGCATCCGCGTGGGAATGGTGATGATGGTGTTCATGATCGTGATGGTGTTCGTGATCATGATGGTGTTCATGATCGTGATGATGCTCGTGATCATGATGATGTTCATGATCGTGATGATGAGCATGATCGTGATCAAAATCACCTTCAATCCCCGTATCTTTCTCCCCGTGGTGAAGGTGAACATCGAAATCAGTTCCCCAAATTGCGCTTTTTGCGACGCGATGAACGTGGAGGTGGAAACCGTCCACTCCCAGTTTCTCGAGTTCTGTGTGAAGAAGCTCGACATCTGCCCCAAGGTCCACAAGAAGACCATTGAGCATATCGCCACTTATTCCAGAAAAAGGTTCTAAAAATAGACTGGTCATCAGTTTTCCTTTCGATTGTGGTTGAGTCGATTGATCATACATGCTGAATAAGCTGCACCAAATCCGTTATCAATGTTGACGACCGTTACGCCAGAAGCGCAAGAGGTCAACATACTCATCAAGGTTGTTAGCCCTTGAAGGTTGCTTCCGTATCCAATGCTGGTCGGAACGGCAATAACGGGGACATCCACAAGGCCTCCTACGACACTGACAAGAGCTCCTTCCATACCGGCAATCACGATGATCACACTGGCTTTTTGGATCTCTTCTAAGCGATTGAAGAGGCGATGGATGCCGGCGACTCCCACATCATAGATTCGGCGAACCGAATGGCCAAAGGTTTCTGCAGTGACTGCAGCTTCTTCTGCAACAGGAACATCACTTGTCCCTGCTGTGACGACCGCAATGTAGTGTTCAGGATCGGCTTCTTCCTTTTTAGAGTTGAGAACGAAGCAGCGAGCTTCTGGATAATAGTGGCCAGTCGGAAAGCGTTGAGAAAGAGCCTCTCCCTTTTGGAGAGAGACTCTTGTTGTGAGGATCGGCAATTCTTTCTGTGAAAGAAATTGCAGGATTCCTTCAATTTGCTCAACTGTCTTTCCTTCGCCGTATACGACCTCAGGGAAGCCGTTGCGACGTTGCCGGTCAGTATCAATTGCTGCATACCCTAGTTCTTTAACCCCGTTGATTTGCTCCAGCGCATCCTCAACGGAGAGATGGCCCGCTTGCAAAGAACGGAGTGTTTGTTCTAGATTGGGTTGAAAATCCATGTTTGATTCTATTCAACAACGACAGAAAGTCCGTCGCGGATAACTGCTACTTTAGCATCTTTTCCTTCACGAGCAAAGGCTTTTTCAAGCGCTTCGTCAAATGAAGTTGCAAGTTCCATATGCATACCTGTGATCAATTCAGGATCTACAAGGTCAGATACAAAGATAACATGGTGGTGTACCAAAATACGTGCCAAGATCTGAGAAGTCCATTGGTCTGGGACAGTCTCTAAACGAGGTGTATTGATGGCTTGTTCCAAGAATTCTTTTGGATCTTCTACGTCAGCAAGGTTGCGATAGAAACCTTCTCCACCGTGACCGTCTGCACACCCAGCTACCATGATGATTGTTCCGCCTTCTTTGTTAGAAGCTTCGGCTGCAGTCATCCCTTTAACAGCTTGGTAGATGTTTTGGTCAAGTGGGAAACCACCGTTTGTTGAAATTGTGATGTCGCTTTCGATCTTAGACACATGTGCCAAGTCTGCAACGAATTCACAACCAACTTTGTGGGCTTCAACCATGTCCCCAGCGAAAGATCCGATGATGTGTTTTTCGCCGTCCAATACAACGTTGACGATGAAGGCCAAGTTTGCAGTACGAGCAGCGTAAAGCATATCTTCGTGGATTGGGTTGTGGTCAAGGTTACCAGTACGTGCCTTATCAGAATTGATGAAGTCACCTGAGTGGTTCGCCATGATAGTTTTGTATGATGCGATACCTGGAAGGACTGATTTACGTCCACCTGAGAATCCAGCAAAGAAGTGAGATTCGATGAATCCTTCTGCTAGCAACAAGTCAGCTTCAGCAGCGATCTTGTTAATGATACAATCACCACCTGAAGGAAGTTGACCGATTTTCACCATGTCATCGTCGTTTGTTGAAATGTGCATAACGATTTCTTCATTGTCAACGATTTCTTGGCCGTATTTGTTGATCAATTCTTCACGAGTTGAAGGACGGTGGAAACCAGTAGCAACCAAGATACGCACACGTGCATCAGGGTTAACTGAGCGAATACGACGCAAAATGATTGGAGTGATGATGTGAGAAGGAACGGGACGAGTGTGGTCAGAACTGATCAACACGATGTCTTTTTTGCCTTTAGCAAGTTCTTCCAAAGTAGGGCTGCCGATAGGGTTGTCCATTGAACGTTCAACAGTTTCTTCTTCAGACAGTGGGTTATGGAAGTTTTCCGCCTTAGACTCTAACAATCCTGCAAAGTTTTCATCTGGAATCTTTGCAACAATCGATTTTTTGTCGTACGGTAATTTAATTTCTACCATTATTTGCGATCTCCTTTATTAATACTGATACTTATAGTATAATTCTTTTTAAAAAGAGGTGTGCACCAATTGATGTCAACAAATGTTAACGTCGTTCGTTTTGAACAGGTGTATCATTAGTGTGACTTCTATGAAGAGCCAAAACAGGAGGAAAAACGCGCGTGGATTCAGCATTTTTAGTGAAATTCTTGGAAGATAGGCGAACGCCCATTATCAAGAAAAAATACCACAGCTACCTCTCTTATCGCGGGATTAAAGAGGACTATATCTATATTTTAAAAGAAGGGGTCGTAAAGACCAGTGTCATCATGCGTGATGGTCGTGAATTTAACTTTTCCTATTTAAAAGCGACCGATATTGTCTCCTTGTTACGGGATGAGGTATCGAATTATACAGACTCGCCTTTTAACGTGCGCGTCGAGACAGCAGAGGCAAGCTTTTACCGGATTCCCCGAGTTAAGTTTTGGACCTTTGTCAAAGAGAAAAAGGAACTGCAAGACTACGTACGGGATTATTATCGCAATAAACTGTCTGAAAGTATGGAATCCCAGCAGTACATGATGATGAATGGGAAAAAAGGCGCGGTTTGTTTCCACCTACAAAAGCTGTGCAGCTTGTTTGGGGTAGAGCAGGATGATGGTGTCTTGATTGATTTCAATATTACCAACGAAGATATTGCTGGTTTTTGTGGGATCTCAACCCGAAACAGTGTCAATCGCATTCTGAACGAATTAAAACGGGAGGGCGTTTTAGACATTCGACAGCAAAAGATCGTTATTTTGGATACAGAAAGCATCGAAGAATTAATTGGAAGGGAAACATTCTAACATGGCAACAGAAGCACAAATCAGAAAAGAAAAAGAAGAAAAATTACAAGAAATTTTGCGGGAAATCGGTAAAGTGGCCATTACCTATTCTGGTGGGATTGATAGTTCCTATCTCTTAAAGGTTGCTTTGGATACCTTAGGGCCTGACAATGTGATTGCAGCAGTGGTGAATTCAGAACTCTTCTCAGATGAGGAATTTAATTTAGCACTTGATTTGGCGGATCAGTTGGGTGCCCCTATACTGGGACTTGAGATGAGAGAATTGAGTGATCCGCGGATTGCTGCCAACACTCCTAATATTTGGTATTACACCAAGCAATTGATGTACCAAACCATTAAGGATTCTGTCACAGAATTAGGATTTGAGCAGTTGGTGGACGGCATGATCATGGATGATATAGACGACTTCCGCCCAGGCATCAAGGCCCGTAATGAAGCGGGAGTCCGCAGTGTCTTGCAAGAAGCAGGTCTCTATAAGACAGAAATTCGTCAATTGGCCAAGGAAAGAGGCGTCTCCAATTGGAATAAGGTGCCTTCTTGTAGTGTAGCCTCCCGTTTCCCATATGGGGTGAAAATCACTTTGGAAAATGTCCAACGAGTCTTTGAGGGGGAAGAGTTCCTTGTAGGACTTGGTTTTGAGCAAGCCCGTGTGCGCGTGCATGGCGACTTGGCCCGTATCGAAGTAGCAGAAGACCATCTTCTTGAAGCGATCCAAATGCATGACAAGATCAATGACTTCATGAAGAAAATTGGCTTTACCTATGTAGCCTTGGATTTAGCTGGATATAAGTACGGCCGGATGAATGATGCATTGGATGAAAAAACAAAAGAAAAAATTATGGCAGGTTAAGCAATGAAGGAAGTGATAAGGTTCTGGTTCGAAGAGTTGAAGCCAGAGGATTGGTTCAAAAAATCAGAAGCACTGGATCAAGAAATGCGGGAGCGCTTTGAGGAACTTTATTGGAAGGCCAGTCGTGGGGAATTGTTTCACTGGCGGGCTACGGCAGAAGGGCGTTTAGCAGAGATTTTGCTCTTGGACCAAATTCCTCGCAATATTTTTCGAGGGACTGCCCAAGCTTTTGCGACAGATTCCCTGGCCTTGGTCTTGGCCCAAGAAGGCTTAGAGCAAGCCTTGGATCTACCAGTTGTACAAAGAGGATTTTTCTACATGCCTTTTATGCATTCGGAATCTTTAACCATTCATGAAGAAGCTCTGCGCCTATTTGATCAACCGGGCTTAGAAAAGCGTTTGAAGTATGAGAAGATGCACATGGACATTCTTCAACAATTTGGGCGTTATCCACATCGGAATGCCATCTTAGGACGGCCTTCGACCAAGGAAGAAGAGGAGTATTTGAAAGAACATTCTGGCTTTTAAGGGAAGATGAGGCCCACAGATTTCAAAACTCTTTTCTCTCTTCATGAAATTGCCTGAAACAGCAGGCATGATGTCAGAGTTCCCTCACCTAGGCTTTTCCAAGCGTCTAAAAAATGGTATAATGAACTGTAAATTTCAGAAGTTGGAAGGAATGTAATTGCTATGATGAATATGCAAAATATGATGAAGCAAGCTCAAAAATTGCAAAAGCAAATGGAGCAAAGCCAAGCAGAATTAGCCGCAACTCAATTTGTAGGGAAATCTGCTCAAGACTTGGTTGTTGCAACTCTTACAGGTGATAAGAAGGTTGTTTCCATCGATTTCAACGCCGCAGTGGTCGACCCAGAAGATACAGAAACTCTTTCTGATATGACGGTTCAAGCCATCAATGCTGCCATTGAAGAAATTGATGCGGCAACCAAGAAAAAACTCGGTGCTTTCGCAGGGAAATTACCATTTTAAGCTAAGGAAGTTTTCATTAACTCAAAAGAGGCTGGGACAAAAGTCCTAGCCTCTT
>NZ_KV794423.1:55626-100260 GCF_001808745.1 Streptococcus sp. HMSC057G03 | reverse complement strand
AATTACCGATTTCTGTCCCACTCTCTCTTTTTATTCATCAAAGAATCCGGATAAGTCCAAGCCTCCGAAGGGGTTGGTGGAGAAGTTCTCTTGCTCTTCAAGGAGGGTACGGCCTTGATCAAATTCGAGAAATTGTTGGTAGACAAGAGCTGTCATGCGGGCGTCTTCTAAGCTATCGTGCGATCTTCCTGCGACTCCTAGAAATGCTGCAACGGTGTGGAGTTGGAGATTTTTAATGCCATGAAGGTCAGATGGACGACGTTCGAAGGCTTGGTCAAAGACATCGACAGCGTATTGCCCTTCTAAATCCAAGCCATTTTCAAGTAGGATGGGAAGGTCGCTCTTTTTGGCATTGTATCCAATCAAGGGGCGGTCTCCAACGAAGGCCTTGAATTCGCCGAGGACCTGCTCTAGTTGTGGAGCATTTTGGATCTTGTCCTGGGTTATGCCAGTGAGGCCGTTAATAAAGCTTTTTAGAGGCTTATCGGTGTAGACGTAGGAGTCATAGTGATCGACTTCTTTACCGTCCGTAAAACGCACGGCAGACACTTGGATGATCTGATAGGCACCTTCGTATTGGTTAAATTCGAGATCGAAGGCGATATAATCTTCTAATGTTTTCATGGAAAATCTCCTGTGCTAGAAAAGAAAAGGGACTGGTAAGATCCAGCCCCGGATTATCGACGGAAAACGCGTGCCCAGAAACCTTTGCTTTCTTGCTCTTGAACTTTTTCGTTGGCTTGTTCGAGTTCAAGTTTCAAGGTATCGCGGTCGTTCATTGCTTGTAAAGTCAATTGTTGTTGTTGGTCCAATTGCTTGTCTTTTTCAGCAATTTGAACGTCTTTCACGCGCAACTGTTCATCTTTCTTAGCGAGTTGCTCGTCTTTGGCTTTGAGTTGCTCGTAGAGACGGACGATTTCAGCATTTTTTTCATCTACCAAAATTTCCATCAATTCGCGTTGCTTCACATCATCGCTGACTGGCTCATCTTCAAAAATAGTTTTTTTGTAGATTTCTTCGAGCTTGATCAAGCCACTACGGGTTACAACGGTAACCCCTTTTTCGTTTTTTTGGGTATCTTCTGGAGCCAGCGCCTTGACACGGTTATTGACCGCCTGGCGGCTGACTCCTAAAATTTCAGCAATTTCGCTGACAGTTTTTTCAATCGCCATAACTTCCTCTAATATCTTTTTCTATGAAATACTCTATTAGATAGTAACATAAGTAGGCTAAGCTGTCAAATGAAGCAAAGAAAGGCTAAGCCTTGATACCACGATTAGTGGGCCTCTGTCATTTCAGGAAGATGGAGGCTTGATTGTGCTAAGTCAATGGTGAGTTGGTAATCGGTTTGATCACGCACAGTGATTTCAAAGTCCGTCGTGTAAAGGACCAAGCGAAGAGTTGTACCTTTTTCGAGCTTGTAGATAGTTGGTTGGAGATCAAAGTCAAATTCCATCCACTCGCCTGGTGTTACGGACTCAACCTCTAAGAGGTCATGCCGGTTTTGGAGGTTAAGATAACCTTTCGAAATGACTCGTTGGGCCGCTTCCTTGAATGGCAACTCGGTCAAGTTGTCTAGCATATGGTAGCGACCATTATCCAGCGTACGGACTGACAAGACAGCAGGATAGGGTTGGAGGTATTTCTTGCTTCCAAGCTCTAAGAGTTGGGCTGAGAGAAGACCTTTATTGGTGCTGGAGTGAAGTCGCAGGTGAAGGCGAGCTTTCCCGTTGAGGTGCAGGTCTTCTTCGATTGGAAGGTCGATGGTCACTTGTTGGGCCTTGTCTTGGTAGAGATCGCTTAAGAAGGTCGGATAAGCCTTGCCATAGCGCTCGTAATCTTTTGTCTCATAGCGATTTTGGATAACTTTTTCACCATCTCCCAGTGAGAATGTCCGCTGAGCTGTTTGATTGCCAAAGTCTTCCAAGGAAGTCCAACTTTGTTCTCCTGTATTGTCCTGCCAGATGACAGTTGGCAACTCATAGCTTGAATCGTAGCCCAGCAATTTTTTAGAGAGAAGGGCGTTCATGCTCTCACGGAAGTCAATGGACTGCCAGTTGTTGAGGTAGACATGGGCACCATTGTGGTAGAAGAGGTGCTTCTTGATGCTTGCTGGAAGGGCTTGGAACATGTTAAAGACGTGAAGCGGTTTGACGTTCCAGTCTTGGGAGCCATGGGTAAAGACCACCTCTGCCTTGACACGATTTGCGTTTAAGAGATAATTCCGATCGTGCCAGAATTGGTTGTAGTCCCCAGAAGCGCGGTCCAGCTCTTTTTTGACGCGATCAAGATCGGCTTGGTGGGCCACATTGTGGTGTAAATAATCTCCACCTAGAAGGTTGCGTGAGTAGGTCAATTCGGCAAGTGAATCAAAATCTTCACCTGGATAGCCCCCAGGACTTGTCACGAGGCCATTTTCGCGGTAGTAGTTGTACCAAGAAGAGATCCCAGCCTCTGCAATGATGACTTCTAGACCATCCACACCTGTGGTCGCAAGGCCGTTAGACATGGTTCCAAGGTAAGAGATCCCGGTGGTTGCGACCTTTCCATTAGACCAATCAGCTTTGACTTGACGTTTGCGTGTATGATCTGTAAAGGCCCGGCAACGGCCATTGAGCCAGTCGATAACGTTCTTGTAGGCTTCGATTTGTTGGTAATTTCCATTGGTCATCAAGCCTTGCGAATCTTTTGTCCCCACTCCAGATACGTAGAGATTAGCGTAGCCGCGTGGAAGGAGGTAGTCGTTGAGGGTATAGCTGGAATTGATATGGGTGAGAGTTTCTTCAGCTTCATCGACTAGCTCAGCTGAACCGACAGGATCCACCAATTCTAATTGAGGTACTTCTACTTGAATGGTATGAGGTTCTTTGACCTCGAGGTCGACATTCATATTGTAGAGGGCCTTGTCGCTGGCCTTATCGTTGGTCCCTTGGTGATAAGGACTTGCGGTCATAACAGCTGGAATCTTGCCTTCATAGCGAGGACGGATAATGCTGACCTTGACCAAGTCTGGCAGACCATCTTTGTCGGTATCGACCCGACTTTCCACATAGACGACCTCGCGGATGGCATCATGGCTCGTAAAGGTTGCGAGGCTCTTGCCGTTAAAATAGTGATACTGGTTATCTTCAGGAATCAAGCCATCGCTGACCAACTGATCGATGAGTAAATTTCCTTTTACTGTTCGAGTATTGAGAAGGTGATAGAGGTTTTCTACCAAGTTTCCATACTCAATCGGAAATTGGACTTCTTTCAAGAAGCTATCCGTATCTTCAAAATCAATAAAATAGCGGAAACCGAGTAATTGGAGGGCTACTGTGTAAAAAATGTTCGGAGACCATTCGCAGTCAGATTGGATATACGTTAAAAAGTCTGTTTTAGAATCCACCACTAGGTTAGAGAGGGGATAATCTGTATCTTTATAGGTGAAGTAAACCTTGCGGACAAACCATTCAAACAGTTCTTTTTCTGGGAGGTGGGTGGGAAGGTCAAACCCAATTTCTTTTAGTTCCTTAAGAATGTCTTTTTGGTCAACAGATAGATAGCTATATTGATTGTATTTCATAGACTGCTCCTTTTATCAGTTTCTTTTTTCTTTACTTCTTATATTATACTTGATAAAATAGTATTTGTCTAAAGACCTTTCGTCTATAAGGAGAAGGAATATTGAAAAAAATATCTTTTGAACAAGTTGCAAGAAGACGGACCTTATTGTTTGGGGTTCTTGCCGTCATTTTTGGGATTCTCATTTTTCGAAACGGCGTTGGTTTCACCAAATTTTCCTTGGATCTATTAGCCATTTACTTTTTAGTTGATGGACTAGGAAGCTTTCTTCTTCGCTTTTTGTTACGTAGCAAGTCTATTTCCTATAGCCACTCTATTTGGTTTATTTTTCTTTCACTTGCGTTGATCTGGTTGAATCGACTGAGTAGTCTGCCCGTAAACTTAGTTGTGATTTGTTTAGGGGCATATCAGTTGGGGAGTGCCATTGTCTATGGGATCACATTTTGGCTTTATAAGGCCAATCGGGTAAAAGGAGGCTGGCTCTATTTATGGGATGCGCTTTTAAACGGTGGGCTTGGTCTAGCAACTGTCTTGGAACCTGGTTCAGATGGGCACTTCCAATTTATCCTCTTGGGGGCTTATCTGGTCTTGTTGGGGATTTCTAATATTCGAGATGGTATTTTATTTGACAAAGACCAACAAGGCCAAGAGTTAAAACGTCGCTTTCGTATTAGCCTACCGGTTATCTTTGCAGCCTTTATCCCTGCTAAGGAGTTAAAACGGTTTAACCAGTTTCTTCAAAAAGGGAGCTCGGCGGGACACACAGGCCCTTATCGATTGGTGAAAAAAGAAGAAGAGGCAAGGGAATTAGAAATTTTGGTTCATACTTCTGACAGCAACTTATTTGGAGCGATTGGGCATGTAGATATTTGTTATCAGGGGAAGGTCATTTCTTACGGAAGTTACGATCCCTTTTCAGAGCGTCTATTTGGGACGATTGGGGATGGCGTACTGTTTAAAGTGGATAAGGAACCATACATCGAACTATGTAAAAAAGAGAGTCAAAAGACGCTGTTTGGCTACAGCCTATCCCTTACCGAAGAAGAGAATCAGGCAGTAGAGAAGCGTCTAGCTGAAATTGATCAGTTGTTAGAACCTTGGGATCCACCTAGGAGGTTACTGGAAGACGGTCAGCCGACCTACGCTTACAAATTGAAATATGATTTAGGGGCTGAGCTATATAAATTTACTTCTTCGCGTTTTAAATCTTACTTTGTTCTGTCTACTAATTGCTGCCTGTTAGCAGATTCCATTGTGGGACAGGCAGGAACGGCTGTATTAGATGTGCGTGGAGTGATTGCACCAGGGACCTATCAGGATTACTTAGAATACGAATTTGAAGCTCCAAACGGGCGGGTCCATACACGAACAGTATACTAAAAAAAGAAAGACAGATTTTTATTTTTGAAAAATCTGTCTTTTTTGCACAAGATTTCTTGTAAAAAGCCAGAAAATCTTTTACAATAAAAAGTGCTTGGAGGAAAGTATGACAGCAAATCAGATCGTAAGAGTGATCCCAGTCTTGAAAGTGAATAACCGAAATGTCAATCAACGCTTTTATGAAGAGACATTGGGAATGAAAGTATTAGTGGAAGAAGGAGCTCTCCTATCTTTAGGAGATGCCTCAAAAGTAGAGAAAATTGTCTTAGAAGAGTCACCGAGTATGCGTTCGCGTAAGGTCGAAGGTCCAAAGAAATTGGGTCGAATTGTGGTGAAAGTGGCGCAAGCTCAAGAAATTGATTATTTGTTGGCCCGCCAGCCAGAAACAAGCGCCCTTTACCAAGGAGCTATTGGTCGCGCCTTTGAAGTTGTGTCTCCTCAAGGAGATACCGTTTTCGTGCATGCTGAAGAAAATCTTGAAAGTCTAGAGCCTTTGGAGAAAGCGCCTCTTGTTGAGCTTCCAGAAGATTTCAAGGGTTTGACCAGCTTTGATGTGGACTTTCTTGAAGTCAATGTGGCCGATCTGGCCCAATCTCAGGAGCTTTACAGACGCTTGCCAGATCTTGCCCGCTTTATCCATTTGCAGGAAGCCCAGGGAGAAGATCTCCAAGTGGAGAACAAGGTGACTTGGGATTTGAGCATGATCAAGGTCGAATTGGCATCTTTTGATGTGGAAGACTTGAAAGAACGCTTGGGAGAAGCTGTCGATTTTGTGCACCGTAAGGGAACTTTCTTGATTGCCAAGGATCTAAGCCAGATCGAACTCTGGTTTGAAGCCAATCAAGATCAGGTCCATATTTCTTATGAAGAATAAGAATGGAGTGATGAGCGTGAAGGCAATCATCGAAAAAATTACCGAACAAATCCAAGAAGGCATCTATCCAGGTGCCTCTCTTGCGCTTTACCGCAATGGTCAGTGGAGTGAGCACTATCTAGGACTTGCGGACCCTGAAAAAGGTGAGCCAGTAGAGGCTGATCTGGTCTATGATTTGGCCAGTGTCAGCAAGGTCGTCGGAGTCGCTACCATCTGTGCTTTTTTGTATGCGAAAGGGGAGCTTCCGCTCGATCGTCCCTTTAAAGAGTTTTACCCGCGTTTTGCTCATGAGAAGACGACCATCCGGGAACTCTTGACCCATACTTCTGGGCTGGATCCTTTTATCCCCAACCGGGATCAATTGGATGCGAGACAGTTGAAAACAGCTCTTGAAAATTTGCAGTTGAAAGAAGACAAGAGTTTTCATTACACCGACGTCAATTTTCTTCTGCTGGGCTTTTGGTTAGAAGACAGGTTTCACCAGCCCTTGGATCGTTTATTTGAAGAGCTGATCTTTACACCTTGGAAGATGACAGAGACACGGTTTGGACCGGTCGAAAAGGCGGTGCCAACGGTCCGTGGCCTTGCTTCTGGAAGTGTTCATGATCCCAAAGCGAGAGTATTGGGCTGTCATGCGGGAAGTGCTGGACTTTTTTCAACTGTTGCTGATCTAGAGCGCTTCTTAGAGCATTATCTGAAGGATGATTTTGCGCGTGACTTGTCTCAGAATTTTGCGCGTGAAGAGGGCAAGACCCGCGCTCTCGGATGGAATCTAGAGGGTGACTGGTTGGATCATACGGGCTATACTGGAACCTTCATCATGTACAATCGAAAGAGGCAGGAAGCTGTGATCTTTTTGTCTAACCGGACCTATGAGAAGGACGAACGGGCCCAATGGATCTTAGACCGCAACTCTTTGATGGACTTGATCAAACAAGAATGTGAAAAATAGAAATGGATGGCTGGGATGACGGATCCCGGCCTTTTCTTGTCTGTCCATAAGAAGGAGCTCTTCTGGGTGATTCATTTTTGGACTCCGTCTTAGGTTGGATTTCCTTCAAAAGCATCGCTTTTTTGGCTGATTTATATTAAAATAGTAATGACCTTAATAGAGCGAGATGAATATGAACAAAGAGATAGGCGTCGGAAGGGCGCATAGTAAAATTATCTTAATTGGAGAGCATGCGGTGGTCTATGGTTATCCGGCTATTGCTTTGCCTCTCCATCATATCGAAGTGACCTGCCAGATCATTCCGTCAGATAGTCCATGGATTTTGTTTGAAGATGACACTTTGTCCATGGCAGTTTTTGCGTCTCTTGAGCACCTCGGGATTAAAGAGGCCCGGATTCGCTGCCGGATTCAGTCCATGGTACCGGAAAAACGGGGGATGGGATCGTCTGCGGCGGTGAGTATCGCAGCCATTCGTGCAGTTTTTGACTATTATCAAGAGGAGCTGGATGATGAGACCTTAGAAATCCTGGTCAATCGAGCAGAAACCATTGCCCATATGAATCCAAGTGGGCTCGATGCCAAGACTTGTTTGAGTGATCAAGCCATTAAATTCATCCGGAATGTCGGCTTTTACCCGCTGGAGCTGGGGATAAAAGCGAGCTTGGTGATTGCGGATACGGGGATTCACGGCAATACCCGTGAGGCGATTCAAAAGGTGGAAGCCAAGGGGCAGGAAGTTTTGCCCCATTTCCATGAGATTGGTCAGTTGACTCAGCAGGTGGAAGAGGCTCTGAAAATGAATGATCTAACGAACCTAGGACAGGCTTTGACTACTTGCCATGAGCACTTGAGAGCCGTGGGTGTCAGCTGTGAAAAAGCAGACCATCTGGTCGCCGTTGCCCTTGAAAATGGGGCCTTAGGCGCTAAAATGAGCGGAGGCGGTCTTGGAGGTTGTGTGATTGCCCTCGTCAAGGATTCTCGTGAAGCAGCAACCATTGCCCATGCATTAGAAAAAGAAGGAGCGCACCATACATGGATCGAAAACCTGTAAAGGCTAAGTCCTATGCCAATATCGCGATTATCAAATACTGGGGAAAAGAAGATGCCAAACAGATGGTCCCTTCGACCAGTTCGATTTCGTTGACCTTAGAGAATATGTATACAGAGACCAGTCTCTCTCCCTTGCCAGCAGATGCGACTGCTCATGAATTTTACATCGATGGGGAATTCCAAAATCCAGCTGAGCAAGCCAAAATTGGAGCTGTGATTGATGGCTTGAAGCCAGCAGATGAAGCGGGATTTGTTCGGGTGGATACCAGCAACAACATGCCAACCGCAGCAGGCTTGTCCTCTAGCTCGAGCGGGCTCTCTGCTCTCGTTAAGGCTTGCAATCGGTATTATGATTTGGGCTTGAGCCAGGAGGAATTAGCTCAAAAAGCCAAGTTTGCTTCGGGCTCTTCTTCGCGGTCTTTCTTTGGTCCCTTAGCAGCCTGGGACAAAGAAAGTGGCGATATATACAAGGTTAAGACAGACCTGAAATTAGCCATGATCATGCTGGTCCTCAATGACAAGCAAAAGCCCGTTTCCAGCCGCGAAGGGATGAAACGCTGCATGGAGACTTCGACTAATTTCAAAGAATGGATCGAAGAGTCTCGACAAGATTACAAGGACATGCTGGACTATCTAGCTGGCAATGATTTTGAACAGGTCGGTCAGCTGACAGAGCGCAATGCCCTTGCTATGCATGCGACGACTAGGACAGCCACTCCAGCCTTTAGCTACTTGACAGAAGAAAGCCACAAAGCTATGGACTTTGTCCGTGAGCTTCGCGCTGCAGGCCATGCTTGTTACTTTACCATGGATGCAGGGCCAAATGTTAAGGTTCTCTGTTTAGAAGAAGACTTGGATCAGCTGGTGCCTTTATTTGACGCCCGCTATCGGACCATCATATCTAAGACAAAGGACCCTCAAGATGAAGACTAAGTATCAGGTACAGACTGGAGGCAAGCTCTATTTAGCTGGAGAATACGCGGTGCTAACGCCTGGTTATGGAGCTGTGATTCAGTTTATCCCTATTTATCTGTCAGCTACCATCCAAGAATCTAGAAGCTATCAGCTAGCCTCAGATCTCTTTGGTTACCAGGTGGATTTGACCCCAAATAAGGACTACACCTTGATTCAAGAGACTATTCAGCTTATGGAAGAGTGGCTGAAAGATCAGGGGATAGCCCCTAAACCCTTTGATCTTCACCTTAGAGGAACACTGGGCGAAGAGGGGAAAAAGTATGGGATTGGTTCCAGCGGAAGTGTGGTCTTGCTCGTGATCAAGGCCATGGCTGCTCTGTATGAGTTAGACCTACATCCGGATCTGCTCTTTCGACTAGCAGCAGTGGTCTTGGTGCAAAGAGGGGACAATGGTTCCATGGGCGATTTGGCTTGTATCGCTTACGAGGACTTGATTTATTACCAATCCTTTGATCGGGCTTGGTTGCATGAAGTCTTGACTTCTCAGCCTCTTTCACAAGTTTTAGTCCTGGATTGGGACTACCAGATATGCTCGATCCAGCCAGCCATCTCTTATGATTTTCTGGTTGGTTGGACCAAGGAACCAGCGATTTCAAGTGATTTGATCCGCCAGGTCAAGGGAGCGATCAAGGAAGAATTTCTTCAGGAGAGCCAGAGCGCAGTGAAGAATCTTGAAAAAGGCCTCCGTGAAGGGAACCAAAAGGACATTAAGACCAGTATCAAACGCGCCGATAAGAACCTAAAGTCTTTGAACCCTTTGATCTATACCCCAGCTCTAAAAGAGCTACAAGAATCGACAGAGGACCTTTTTGCCTGTGCCAAATCCAGTGGTGCTGGAGGAGGCGACTGTGGGATCGCCCTTAGTTTTGATCCAGTTGAGACTCAGATCTTGATAAAGCGCTGGAAGAAAAAGAATATTGAAGTCATTTACCAAGAAAGGATGGGAGATTCGTGAGCGAAAATCGAAAAGACCAGCATATTCGTTATGCCTTGGAGCAAAGCTCCTCCTATAATAGCTTTGATGAGATCGAGCTGATTCACCGATCCCTCCCCCTTGTGGATCTAGCGGAGATTGATTTGACAACCCATTTCGCAGGGCGTGATTGGGAGTTTCCTTTTTACATCAATGCCATGACAGGCGGGAGTAAACGAGCCAAAGAGATCAATCAAAAGTTGGCAGCAGTAGCCGAAGCCTGTGGGCTTCTCTTTGTGACTGGCTCTTACAGCGCAGGGCTGAAGGATCCGAACGATCAATCGTATGCGGTCAAAAAAGACCATCCTCATCTTCTTTTAGCAACCAACATTGGCATCGATAAAGAGCCAGATCTGGGCTTGCGAACAGTGGAAGAGCTACAACCTCTCTTTCTTCAAGTCCATGTGAATCTGATGCAAGAGTTGCTCATGCCTGAAGGGGAGCGGAGTTTCCACACTTGGAAAGACCATCTCAAGAGCTATGGGCAGGGCTTTCCAGTACCTGTAGTCCTGAAGGAAGTCGGCTTTGGTATGGATCCCAAAACAGTTCAGGCTGCGCTAGATGCTGGGATCAAAACCGTCGATATTTCTGGTCGTGGTGGAACTAGTTTTGCCTATATTGAGAATCGTCGTGGTGGCAATCGCGCTTATCTGGATGATTGGGGACAATCAACTGCGCAGTGTCTCTTACAGTTACAGGATCAGATGGATCAGGTTGAGGTCCTCGCAAGTGGGGGCATCCGTCATCCTCTTGATATGGTCAAGGCCTTGGTCCTTGGAGCACGTGGCGTAGGACTTTCCCGCGTTTTTCTTGAGATGGTAGAGACTAAGAGTATTGAAGAAGTAATCGCCATTGTCCAAGGCTGGAAAGAAGACCTCAGATTGCTCCTTTGTGCGCTCGGTTGTCAGAACCTGAAAGAGGTCCGTGAAGTCGACTATCTCCTCTATGGAAAATTATGGCAAGCTCAGCAACAGAAAAAATGAAGAAAAATCATTTTAGAAACTTTCCTTAGGTGAGTACGGACGTCAGCGAACTTCTACGAAGTTCCATGACTTAGTTTTGAACCTAAGGTTTCAAAACTCCCGAGTGCCTGAAACAAAAACGTTTCAGGCACTTTTCTCACGGCGGAAAGTTTTCGTATATTATGATTCATTTTGAAAATTAGAACTCTTTTATAGTTCTTTGAAGAATCACTTAACTTATTTTACTTAAAAATTAGTTCCTATTCGTTTAGGATTGACAAAATAAGCCAATTTTTTCTTTTTTTTGAAAAAGTGTTCTCCTCAAAAATTCTGATAGTTTACGAATCGTTTACGGTTGCTGGAATCGCTTGCAAAATAGGCTTGTAAAAGAGTATACTAAATAAGGAAAAACATTTTTAAAAAGGAGTTTAGGATGAAGAAGCACTATTTTCGATCAGCTGTAGCAGCCTTGCTTCCGCTTTTGTTGATTGCTCAACCTGTTGAGGCTTGTACAGGGTTCATCATCGGGAAGAAATTGACTGCCGACGGTTCGACCTTGGTAGGGCGTACCGAAGATTTAGAGCCCAACCATAATAAAAATTTTGTGGTTAGAGAGCGTGTCTACAATAAAAAAGGAGCCATCTTTGAAGATGCTGCCAACGGTTTTCAATATCCCTTGCCTGAGATTAGCTATAAGTATACAGCGGTCCCAGATGTCATCCCTGATCAGGGAATTTTTGACGAAGCAGGATTCAACGAATATGGGGTTTCCATTTCTGCCACTGTATCTGCTTCAGCAAATGACAAGATCCAAAAGGTGGATCCCTATGTCAAGGATGGCCTCGCAGAATCGGGCTTGACCAGTATCGTTCTCCCAAGTGTGAAAACCGCAAGAGAAGGGGTTGAACTCATTGCTAAAATCGTCGAAGAAAAAGGCGCTGCAGAAGGAAATATTGTGACCATTGCCGATAAAGAAGGCGTCTGGTATATGGAAATCCTATCTGGTCACCAATATGCAGCGATTCTCTTCCCAGAGGATCGGTTTGCGGTCTTTCCAAATACCTTCTTCTTAGGGCATGTCGATCTATCGGATACCGAACGCACGATCGCCTCAAAAGATCTTGAAAAAGTCGCCAAAGAAGCCAATAGCTATAAGGAAGTGGACGGAAAATTCCACGTTTCTCAATCCTATAATCCTCCTTTGCAAGAAGCAGATCGCTCTCGGGTTTGGTCGGGAATCAAATCGCTAGACCCAAGCTCTCCTGTTAAATATGACGATGCGTCCTTTGACCTTCTTCATACAACCGATCGAAAATTAACCCTCCGCGATGCCATGAATCTCCAACGCAATCGTTTGGAAGGAACCAAATATAAACCACAGGATCAAATGGAGCTGGATGGAAAAGGCATTCCGAAAAAAGGGGAGTTTGATGAGGTTTATAAATACCCTATTTCCAATCCAAATGTCATGGAGGCCCATATTTTCCAACTGAAAGATGATGTCCCAGCGAGTGCGGGTGGGGGCACCATGTGGCTGTCGATGGGTAGTCCACGAAATGCTCCATATCTACCCTACTATGGCAATATTCTCAACACCTATCAAGCCTACCAAGAATTAGGGGATCATTACAATGATCGCTCCTGGTATTGGACCATTTCAAGAATCAACGACCTTGTGGCCAAGTATCCAGATTTATTCGAAGATGGGGCGATTCGTACTGAAATGGAACGGTTGGAGTCTCAGTGGATGGTCGAACAAGATCTGAGTGATCAGGAACAAATTGCCCTTGCTTCTCAGCCTGAAGAAGCTAGTAAGAAGGCAACAGAGGAAAGCATGGCAAGAGCTGAGAAAACTTTCGAACGCTTGCAAGAAATCAGAAAAGAAGCAGAACAAAAGGTAGCAGATGAACACGGAAAAAGTGCTCTGCAGGATTTAGATGACGAAGAAGATGCTGCTTATGAAGAAAAGATTGATCTCGTTGAATTTGACTATGATTACATTTTAGCAGCAGGCTTGTTCGGAGCAACCCTTCTAGCGATTGTGATCTACCTGATTCGCTCAAAGAAACAAAAGGGAGGAAAACAAGATGACTAAAATTCAAAGAGCCTCTATCTATCTCTTTCTACTATTTGCAGGAATTGGCTTGGAGTTTGAACTCGGTCATCTTTCTCAACAAGAATTTAGCCAGTCTGCAGGCAGAGACTTGGTCTTGAACTTGTCTGTCTTAGCGGCTATTATTATCCCACTCTATCTCTTTTCAAAACGATTGGCCAAGCAGTTGTCTGTCCCAACCTATCTCTTATGGATTGCTATGTTTGGAGGTGCCTTCGTAGCAGGCTGGTTGAGCTTTTCAGGTAATAGCTTGATTGATATTATGAATAGCCATGTGATCAAGGATGCCACTGTCTTTAACAAGTGGACCGATGCCTTGACAGCCCCATTCTCAGAGGAATTCTTTAAGGCTCTAGTTGCCTTTTGGGTTGTCTTGATGGTTGGCAAGAAAGATCTAAAAACGATTCTAATTGCAGGCTTGGGCTCTGGCTTTGGTTTTCAAATCATTGAGGATTTAGGGTATGTTGCTCGCCAAACCAAAACCAGCCAATTAGCCGCGGTTACTGAGGCCATTAACCGGATCTCTGGTGGATTAGCTTCACATGCCCTCTATACTGCTGTTGTATCAGTGGGTGTCTTCCTCTTGTTGTCTCAAGTGACCCAGCAAAAGGAAAAACTCTTTGGGCTCTGGTGTGTTCTCTCGACAGTAGCCAATCACTTCTTATGGAACTCTCCGTTTTATGAAACAGACCATCGGATTAATCTTCTCGTCGGACTGCTCTTTGCCGTCCAAGTAGGGACCTTTATCGAAGTGGTGCTCTATACCAAGAAACATCCCGAGTTGCCATTTTTAAAACAATAAGAAAATTTTTTCAAACACAAAAGAACTAAGACATGGGTCTTAGTTCTTTTAGAATGTAAACAAACTGTTTTTTACATAAAACAAGCTAAGTGATGCAGAATAATTAAAACTGATACATACCAATAGGCTCATTCAAACATACACTGAAACTTTCCGCAGTGAGAAAAGTGCTAGAAATAGGATTGTTTCTAGCACTCGGGAGTTTTGGAACCTTAGGTCCAAAACTAAGTCATGGAACTTCTTCGAAGTTCGCTGACGTCCGTACTCACCTAAGGAAAGTTTCAAAAATGACTTTGTCTTCAATCTGAAAACGAAAACCTTGTCTTAGTTCTTTTATTTTCTCAATTCTTGTAAGAGTGTTTGTGCTTTTTCTAAATTAAAGGGTTTGTTTTCAAGGAGTTGGCTAACCAATCGGGGAACTTCCTCTTCCTTAGCTCCTGCTAGAAGGGCTAGGGAGCGTGCTTGGAGTTTCATATGTCCTGATTGAATTCCTGTGGTGACAAGGGCTTTGAGGGCTGCGAAATTCTGCGCCAAACCGAGCGAAGCGATGATACCGGCTAATTCAATAGCAGAAGGCTCTCCTAGCAAACGGTGGCTGACTTGAACCGTTGGGTTGAGGCCAATCGAGCCTCCTTTTGTCGCAACCGGCATTGGCAGGGTGATCTCTCCATAGAGTTTTTTCTCTTCTGGCTGACTTGTCCAGTGGCTCAAGCCCTTGTATGAACCACTTTGTGTAGCATAGGCATGGGCTCCTGCTTCGATGGCCCGCCAGTCATTGCCTGTCGCAAGGACCAGGGCATCAATCCCGTTAAAAATTCCCTTGTTATGAGTAGCCGCACGGTAAGGATCCACTTGAGCCAGTTGGCTAGCTAGCTCCATCCGGTGGGCAATCTCAATGGCTTCCTCAGGATTTCGACTCAGTGCTTTAAAATCGATGGCACACCGTGCACTCACCAAAGAGCGAGTGGCCAAGTTGGATAAAATTGCCATCAAGGCCTGACCACCAGAGAGTTCCTGGATGCGATCGGTCAGAGCTTCTAACATGGTATTGAGCATATTGGCTCCCATGGCTTCTTTGGGATCGACAGCCAAGTAGACAATGAGAAAGTCCCCCTTGTTTTCGACCCAAAGATCCCTCGCTCCACCTCCACGCTTAACGATAGAAGGATAGGCTTCATTAGCCATCTGAAGAAGGGTTTCTTTGTCTTCGAGGATGCGCTTGCTTGCAGTATTCCTATCTTCAACATCCGTCAGAGCAATCTCACCGATCATTTGGCGCTGGTGCACCTGGGTGGTGAAGCCGCCCGAACGTTGGATGAGCTTGGCTGCAAAGCTGGCAGCTGCAACCACGGAAGGCTCTTCTGTGACCATGGGAAGGACATAGTCACGACCGTTGATCAAGAAATAAGGAGCGAGGCTAAAAGGCAAGTCAAAAGTCGACAAGACATTTTCTGTCAATTGATCTGCAATAGAAAGGGGAAGTCCCTTTTGTTCTTTTAAGATCTGTGCTTCATCCCAAGTTAAGAGGCCTTCCTTCAGTAAGGCCTCTATGCGTTCAGTGGGCGAAAGTTTTGCAAAACCTGGTAATCGTGCCATTATTTTTCTACTTTCTGGTAAGTGCGTTGGTGTTCCTTGATCTCTGTCAAAGCATAAGTTTGAAGCGTAGCAGGCTCAAACACTTGATTGCCACTAGGATCTAGATCTACTTCCTCATAAAAGAGTCGTTCGTAGTCAGAAACACTAAGAACCGTACGTTGGTCCAGTCTTTCCATGCGTTTGTGATCTAAGAGTTGCTCAAAACCAGGAACGAGATTGGCGCTAAAGATCTCAGAAACCGCTCCACTTCCATAGCTAAAGAGGGCGATTCGGTCACCAGCTTTGAGTTGGGGGTCATTTTCCAGTAGTGACAGCAAGCCTAGGAAAAGAGATCCAGTGTAGATATTTCCTACGCGTTGGCTGTATAGAATCGATTGATCAAAGTTGTATTGTAATTGATCTTTTTTCTCTTCTGGTACTGACTTATCCAAGATTTTTTTCAAGCCCTTGAGAGCTAATTTTGGATAAGGTAAATGGAAGCAGACGGCCGCAAAGTCTGTCAAGGTAAGGCCAGTCCGTTTCTGGTATTCCGCCCAGGTTGTTTTCAGAGAATCTAGATATTGTTGTGTTGAATAAATTCCATTCACGAAGGGAGTTGTCGCGTAATTTGGACGCCAAAAATCCATGACATCGCGTGTTTGGGCAACATTATCATCGTTAAAAGATAGAATACGAGGATTTTGGCTGATTAGCATGGCAACCGCTCCGGCCCCCTGTGTTGGTTCTCCAGGAGTTCCAATTCCGTATTTAGCAATGTCACTGGCAATGACCAAAACCTTACTCTGTGGGAATTTTTCAACATGGAGTTTAGCATAATCCAAGGCAGCAGTTGCAGCATAGCAGGCTTCTTTCATCTCAAAAGAACGAGCGAAAGGTTGGATGTCTAGTAAGCCATGGACAAACACAGCAGCAGCCTTACTCTGGTCAATTCCAGATTCTGTCGCAAGAATCACCATGTCGATTGCTTCTTTATCTTCGTCTGTTAAAATATCATCTGCTGCAGTAGCAGCCAATGTGACGATGTCTTCTGTGATCGGTGCAACACTTTGTTCTTTTAAGAGAAGACCCTTGCTCAGTTTTTCGGGATCAGTATCACGAGCAGTAGCCAAATCTTCTAAACGCAAGACATAAGGGCTCGTCGCAAAACCAATCTTATCAATCCCAATTGTCATTCTTAACCTCTTTTTTATTTGATATCTACTAGTATATTTCGTTACTATTTTACCATATTTAAGGGTTAAACTCCCTTGAAAAAGCTAGATCAGCAAGGAAATCATTCTCGGGACCGATTTTGCAATGTTTCAAAGAAAAATAGAGAATCTATAAGAAAAAGCCATCCTCAGATGGCTTTTCAACTCTTATCCTTGCTTATCTTTTTTAGGATTGCTCATGATTCGTATGAAGAGTTCTTTGCATTTGTCTCTTAGAACATTTTCGTAGAAGACGATTAAAGCGATGTACACAATCAGAAAGTTCAAGGTCAGATAGAACAAGTCAAATGAATTACGGGCATAGATAGTTGCTGATTGATAGGAGGGGAGGGCTCCTAGGATCATCCAAGGAAGATACTTGATATACTTGCTTATCATCATACAGCACCTCGCATACTTTAAAGGATTTGTTTTTTCACTATCATTGTATCCCTTTTAAGTAAAAATGCAAGCGATAACACTTAGAGAAATTGAAAAACGAATATTATTTTGCATTAGTTTGAATGGAGAAAAACTATTTTAAGATAAGTGAAGCGATTACTTTAGTAACAAAAAAATTTTTTGAGCTAATCATGTCAATTATGTACTTTATTTAAGCAAACTAATGACAAAATCTAAATGCAAAATCATCGATTAATCAATTCCTCAATTTCCTTTATCCCTTCAAACTCTCCAACACTTTCGAAAAGTTCTATAGCTCGTTTGAAATGTGTGTTGGCTAATCCTTTATCTTCCAAGGCTAAATAAATTTCCCCTAACCCTCTATAGCTACAAGCCTGAGAAATCACATCATCAGTCTCTAAAGATTGTTCCAGTGACAGATTCATGAATGTAAGAGCTTCATCAAGATTGTTTAATTTCAATCTCAAATAGCCTTGTTCGTAGTTATTCACAGCTTTCTTTAGATTATCATTGGGAAAATGCTCTTCAATTATCTTCTCTTCATCTTCAATGAGCTTTAAAGCCTTATGAAAATCACCCTGATCTCTGTAGATCATAGCTAATTGATGTAATCCAATGTGTTCATGTTCTTTGTCTTCATTTTGTTGAGCTAATAAAATGTATTTCTCAAAGATACGGGTACACGAGGCATAGTCTTTTTCTGCCAATAATAAATACCCCATCAGATTTAAAAGGCTAAAATCTGTACAGGTATCAATGGAAAAATCTTGTTCAACCAACTTTTTAGCTTCTGATGTTTTTCCCTCCAGAAACAAGTCCCAAGCCACATCAATTTTAGAAACCATCTATTTTCCCCTTTACCTATAAACAACCTTCATAAAATAAAATCACTCAATAAGAATATGCTAAATCCTATCTTTATAAATTTAATCCACTAGGCTAAAGTATAGCAAAAAGCCCAAATAACTACTATTTGGGCAAAATGTTACTTAGTTTCTTTTTAAACGAGCAATGAGTAACTTAATAAGATAAGCTAGAACTACAAGTGCTACTACGCGTGATAATAGATAGAAAATAGAATAAACAAAATAGATTTGCATATCTGACACCTCCTAAATAAAAGAGATTAACCATCTTGTCCTCAATATTATTGTACTCCCGTTTGAAAGCGACGTCAAGCGTTATGATAAATAGTATCAACATCTAGAATGAAGTTAAAACCTACAAAAAGCAAAATAAAACAATCTGTTTCATTTTGAAATCCTTTAACGATTGTAAAATATATCCTATTTTAGAAGAGGTACGTAAGAAGTTATCAATTTAGATAGTGTCAAAGCAAGAGAGAAATATAATTAGTAAACATAAAGACAATATTTTTTACATTTTTTATTATACTTTTATTAGTATAATTGGTAAAATCTTAATTAATAAAAATTATGGTCTATCTACTATCTCAATTACCTTACAACACAGGTTGATTGAATAGGATTAGATAACCGAAGTAATGTTGAAACGAATGGAGGGGGCTAATATTAAGAATTTAATAAGTGATCAAATGTCTAATAGACAAATCATCAAAGACTTTATTAGTAGTTTTATTAGTTCTTTAAGTGGAAAAGCTTTTAATTTTGCTTTAGGATTAATGTTACTGGACCAAACAAAATCGGCAATGAGTTTTGGAATCAATATGATCATCTATCCTTTAGTTAGTTTGATTTTCTTGGTTCCAATCGGTAATTTAGTAGACCGATACCGTCATAAAAAGATCTTAATTTATAATTTTATTTTTAGACTTATTATCTTTCTTCTGTTTTATGCATTTTATTTTTTAACGAATTCATCTACTATCTTATATTTAGTAATTCCGTTTGTCATACTTCACTCTGTCACAGTTAACATCAATGATACTTGTTATTCAGCCTCTATCCACGAGTTAGTAAATGATACAAAAATTCAACGATTAAGCTCTGTTACACAAACCGCCATTGCTATCGCAACCATGCTTTCCCCAGCTATTGGAGTCATTCTTTATAATTGGTTAGGCTTCTCAGGCTTTATTCTTATAGAAATCATTGCAAATATCCTTTCTTTAGGTGTCTTACTTACCATGAAATTCTTCTATGAACACGAAGAGCAAGAAGCTAAGATTAAACAGAATGAAAAGCATCAACACGGGGTCAAAGAAATTATCCAATTCTTAAAAGAAAATCAGATTGTCAAATATATTATTCTTGTTAGTGTTGTACTGAATTTTTTCTATACTTCCATTAGCATTGGAGTGCCATTTGTAGTCAAAGAGCAACTCTTATTAGATAATGCAACAGTAGGTATCCTAGAAACAATGTCTGCAGTTGGAATGTTATTAGCCAGTGTGTCTATGTCACTATTGCCAGACAAAAAAGAAAATAATACACTTCTCTCTAATAGAATTCGCATTCCACTTTTTCTTCTAACCATCGCAATCGTTGGTTTGGGTATTACATTTGCAACTACTAACACCCAAGTGATTATTTCTTCCGTTGGCGGTTTATTTATGGGAATTATCGCATTCACTCTTGTTATTCTAAATATTGTCGTCATGACCTATCTTCAAAGTAGCATTGAAACAAATTATTTAGGAAGAGTAATGAGTACTTTGTTCACACTAAATACGTCTATCATGCCGATAGGTACCATTGTATTTACTTATCTATTTCAAAAGGACATAAACGGAGGTCTTATATTCATATTTGGAGGTGTTTCTCTCCTGATCTATACCGTGATAATGTTACCTCGAATCTATAGAATACTCCAAAAAGAACACATTTATTGACATTGAAACAAAAGCAGTACTAAAACGTAAAACGAAAAAGACAAGGATAAAACACCTTGTCTTTTTTCAAAATATAAATGGACTGATTTATTTTGGATTCTATTTGTGATTTTGACATGCATCTATATAGGAAACCGTGATTTGCTTCCTCTTAATCATCAAGAATTTTCTCTTCGTGGTAGTTTCTGGGGATTTGTACTTGCATTATATCACTTACTATTCATTGATAAATTTGTTATCTCTAATCGGAATTAAAACGATACTAGGTAAAAACTCAATTTCAGGAGAAAATAAAGTAAATCTCCCCACAATAAAACGCATAGTATCAAGGTTCTTCAAAACCTAATATTATGCGTTTTTTGATCCTAAAGACTTTTCCCTATTCTTGTTTATTTTGATGTATAGTCCAGATAAAGACAATTCAAATTAGATTACGTCTATCTATTTACTTACCTTTTATTTGCTTTAATTCCTTTATCTCTTTTAGAATACTAAAAATATAGAAACTAAATAGAACTACAAATAAAAAAGATAAAACAAAGAAACCAAACGGAAGTTTTCTTCCCATACCAGCTACTATTCCAAGGGATAAAATACCGATAGCCATTATGGAAATTATGAAGATAAACCACAAGTAAATCATGTAAAACTTATAAAGATAACAAAAGGACTTATTTTTTTGTTTAGGCTTATCCTTCCATTTTAAATAAAAGAAATAAGGTGTATTAATAATTAAAATAAATAAAAATCTCATCTCTAGCACAACTTTTTACTTTCTATTTTGGATTTCCCACAAGATCTCCCAACTTCCAAATACCAAGCCAAAAAGAAATTGTTAGCATGATAAAGAATGTGAGGAACATATTATCCACCAGATTTTTACTCATCAAGCATAGTTCTCTAGCTATGTAAGGAGACACGAGGAACAAAATGCACTGTACTATAGTAATTATTTTTTTCATGATTCATTTATAATACTGTCACATATGATACAGTATACTCCTTTCTAGGAAGAATTCTTATTATTCCTATCTTTATTATAGGCCTACAGCAATTTAGATTCAATTTTTAATATGTGAAAGTAGTTTCAGAATAATTTACAAAACAAAAATAAAGTACACTTTTTAAAGAATGTACTTTATGCTTCTAATTCAGTTGTATCAATGGTTTAGCTTTAGTTTAGTCAATTGTACATAAACTTTTAGTTTTCTTCAAAAAATAAAAATGAGTTCCAATTGTTAAAATGAATCAAGAAAATACAAAAACTTTCCGCCGTGAGAAAAGTGCTAGAAACACTATTGTTTCTAGCACTCGGGAGTTTTGGAACCTTAGGTCCAAAACTAAGTCATGGAACTTCTTCGAAGTTCGCTGACGTCCGTGCTCACCTAAGGAAAGTTTTAAGAAGACTTTGTTACCAACATGACAAATGCTAGTTAGCATTGGTCATTTTTCTTTTTTGATAGCGTTGATAAGAATGGTAGAGTTTCAAAACGACAGATCCACTAGCCATCCCGATGGAGATCACCAAGGCCAGAATAACCACCAGGGTCACGCTGGTCACTGCCTGACGATATTGGCCACTGACAAAAAAGGAAGTAGTTCGATAGGAAATATATCCAGGAACCAAGGGCGCAAGAATGGACAACATAAAGACCACGACAGGCGTCTTGAGAATGATACTTAAAATCTGACTGATACAGGAGCCGACAATGGCTGCGATAAAGGTCGCAACGATGACATTGGTAGGCCCTTTCAGGATATAGTAGAGTAGCCAGATGCCCATACCGAGGATCCCTCCAGGAATCAACATGGAGCGCTGCACATTTAGGACAATTAAAAAGGTGATGATGGCAATCAAACTGGCCACCGCTTGGATTAAAAATTCAGTTAGGTTCATTATTTTATTTCATAAGGACGAGGGCGACCGTTGTACCGGCACCAAGTGCAAGAGTAATGAGGAGAGTCTCAAAGAGTTTGCTCATCCCAGAGTTGAGGTGGTAATTCATCAGATCTCGGACGGCATTGGTCATAGCGATTCCAGGAACGAAGGGCATGACACAGCCTGCGATAATGAGATCGGTATTGGAAGGAAAACCACTATAGCGCGTCCAGATATGGGCCAAAAAACCAAAGACAAAGGCGGCCGCAAAGGCAGTGACAAAAGGAATGCGAACGTATTTCTCAACGACAAGAGAAAAAGCAAAGGCAAAGACAGTCGCAATACCTGCTCCAATCGCATCATAGAAATTTCCTCCAAACATGATGGAGAAGAAAGGAGCACTGAGGGTTGCCGCAATGGTCAACTGGAGATTGGTATAAGGAACGCGCTTCATTTTCAACTCGCTCAGGGCCTGGTAGGCTTGCTCGAGATCGATCTCTCCAGAGACGAGTTGACGAGAGATCTGATTGACATCACAGACCTTTTCGATATTGTAATTGGTCCGCAAGATCCGTTTCATGCGCGTGACATTGGCATTCTCAATAGAAAAGAAAATAGCGACTGGCATCGCTAAAACATTGCAATCGACGATTCCCTGTGAATGGGCGATCCGGATCATGGTATCTTCGACCCGGTGAATCTCAGAACC
The DNA here is from genome assembly GCF_001808745.1 of Streptococcus sp. HMSC057G03. Taxonomy (NCBI): domain Bacteria; kingdom Bacillati; phylum Bacillota; class Bacilli; order Lactobacillales; family Streptococcaceae; genus Streptococcus; species Streptococcus sp. HMSC057G03. Next base: position 78,006 of record NZ_KV794423.1, on the reverse strand, counting down.
GCTCTCTATCAGGAGGGTTCCAGCTAACATCAGGACGTCGATCACTTGGTTGATCTGTTTTGACTCTTCCATAATATCCTTCTTACTAAATAATCTGTTTCTATTATAGCAAAAAAGGACGAGAGACAGAACTAAAATTTGACAATTCTAGTTTGTTTCTTATCCTTTCTGAATTCGTTTAGAATAGCTATTGTTTAGGCTTATCATTCGTTAACTCGGGTGGTGGTGCTGCATGGTGCTATCCTGGACGAGAAGGGTTGCTAAAAAGATCAGTGCAATCAGGATAAAGAGCCAAATAATAGCGAAAATAAATGTTAAAAACATAGGATCACCCCTTCTATCTTATTTACAGCTCTACTATAACACTTGGAGAAAGCGCTGTCAAACCCTATATAGTAAGCTCTTAAACTCTTTCAAAATTCAGAATACTCTTGCGATGGGGATGAAAAAAACCAGCCGTTTCCGACTGGTTTTTTAAGATCTATTTGAATCTTAGTTCAAGGCATCATCCATTGAAAGAACTTCGTGGAAGACACGTTGTGTCAATTCAGTTTTTTGTTCTGGAGTGAGGTATTTAGTGTTTACACAGTATCCAGAGATACGTACGATTACGTCTTCACCTGACATGATCTTTTCGTAAACATCGTTCAAGTCCATAACGTTCAAGTTAACGTGTTGTCCACCGTTTTCGAAGTATCCATCAAGGATGGTTACCAAGTTATCAACTTGTTCGTCACGAGTTTTACCAAGAGCACGTGGTGAAACTTGAGTAGTGAGTGAGATACCATCAGCTGCATAACCAAAGTCAAGGCTAGCAAGTGAGTTCAAGTTTTGCAACCATCCACCTTTAGCTTTGTTAGATGGGTTAGCACCTGGTGAGAAGAATTCCAATTTAGACAAGTTCACAGAACCATCTTCGTTGAGGTATACCCCTTTGTGGACTGGTGAGTTACCAGTTTGTTTAGAGTAAGCAACGTTAGAAGTGATGGTAAGAAGTGAAACAGTTGCTTCAGCGTTCTTGTAAAGTTTGTGGCTGCGAAGACGAGTAGTGTAAGCTTCGATCAACCATTCTGCCAATTCGTTAGAACGTGGGTCATCTTCACCCCAACGTGGGTATTCACCGATTGTTTCGTAGTCGTAGATGTAGCCATCTTCGTCACGGATTGGTTTAACAGTAGCGTATTTGATTGCTGACAAAGTATCAACAGTGTTAGCGAATCCACAGATACCGAATCCCATGTTAGCGCGTTGGTGAGTTGGCAAGAAGGCCATTTGAACAGCTTCGTAGTTGTACTTATCAGTCATGTAGTGGATGATGTTCAAAGCATCTACGTAAGTGTCTGTCAACCAGTCAAGAGATTTTTCGAAGTTTGCTTTAACAGATTCGAATTCAAGAACTTCGTCACGGATTGGATCGATGTCAAATACTTTGTAGTCTTTATGAACATCGTCGTAACCACCGTTCAAACCAGTAAGAAGAGCTTTAAGAACGTTAACACGAGCACCGAAGTATTGGATGTTGTGGCGTTGTTCTTCGTTTTCTGGGTCAAGTGGAGATACACAACATGAGATACAGCTCATTTCACCGTATCCGTCTTTCGCCATTGTTGTTACACCTTCGTATTGGATAGAAGAGTGTTTGTGGCTCATGTGCATACAGTAGCGACGGAAGTTGTATGGCAATTTGTCAGTCCAAAGAACTGTCAAGTTTGGTTCTGGAGAGTTACCGATGTTGTCCAAAGTGTTCAAGAAACGGTAGTCCATCTTAGTAACACGGTGGCGACCGTCGTTACCCATACCAGCCATTGATGTTGTGATGAAGGTTGGGTCACCTGAGTACAATTCGTCGTAAGCTTTTGTACGAGCAAATTTAACAGTACGCAATTTCATAACGAAATCATCAACGAATTCTTGGATTTCTGATTCAGTGTAAGTACCACGAGCCAAGTCACGTTCAGCGTAGATATCCAAAACGATTGGCACACGTCCAAGAGAAGTAGCAGCACCGTTGATCACACGGCAGACAGCCATGAAGGCGATGTTTGTCCATTGGATCGCTTCTTTTGTATCGAAGGCAGGACGACGTACGTCTACACCATAAAGGTCACCCAATTTAACAACTTCTTGAAGTGCTTGGTATTGAAGGTTTACTTCTTCACGAAGACGGATTGATTCTTCATCGATTTCAGTAATAGAGTTCCAGTCGTTTGCTTTTTCAGCCATCAAGTAGTCAGCACCGTAAAGAGCCAAACGAGCATATACCCCGATGATACGTCCACGAGAGTAAGCGTCTGGAAGACCAGTTACAGTGTGAGCGTGACGAGCGCGACGGATGTTAGAAGTGTAAGCGCGGAAGATACCATCGTTTACAGTTGTAACGTATTTTGTGAAGATTTCATGAACTGCTGGATCTGGTTCGTATCCATTTTCTTTCAAAGTAGTTTCCGCCATACGAATACCACCACGAGGCATGAAGTTCAATTTGAACAATTCATCATTTTGGATACCGAAGATCAATTCGTTTTCTTTGTCGATATATCCAGCTGCGATATCAGCGATAGATGTTGGACGGTTATCGTATGGGAAACGAGTTTCTTCGTAATGAGCTTTTGTTTCTTCAACAATCTTCTTGATGTGAAGTGAACGTTCTGTTGGACCAGCTAGGAAGCTTTCATCTCCATCATAAGGTGTGTAGTTAGCTTGAACGAAGCGAGAAACGCTTGCTTTTTCTTTCCAATCTTCACCTTTGAAGCCTTCCCAGGCTTTGTCAAAAATATCTTGTGCTTCAACGACTGTTTTAACAACCATTTTTATTTTCCTCTATTGTCTTTCTAGCAACTATATCTGTTGCACTTACAATAGTAGTATACCATACAGAAATCGGTTACACAAAGACAAATTGCGAAAAATAGCAGATTCTTTTATAATACAGTTTCAACTCTTCTGTGATACTGTACTACATTTTTGAAAATGAACACGAATTTCCATCAATTTTCATGTTTTTAGGAAGGGCCGATTTTTGCAATTCCAAAATTTTATTTTTATAATAGAAAAAGGAGGGTGAAAAATGCTGATATTTCCATTAGTGAACGATACAAGTCGTAAGATCATTCATATTGATATGGATGCATTTTTTGCTGCTGTCGAAGAAAGAGACAATCCTAGTTTGAAAGGACAACCGCTTGTCATTGGCCAGGACCCTCGTCAGTCAGGAGGGAGAGGTGTTGTCTCGACTTGTAACTATGAAGCAAGGAAATATGGCATTCATTCAGCTATGAGCTCTAAAGAAGCGCTGGACCTTTGTCCTCAAGCGATTTTTATCTCTGGAAATTATGAGAAATACCGAGAAGTAGGTGAGCAGGTCCGTGAGATTTTCAAGCGTTATACAGATCTAATCGAGCCGATGAGTATTGATGAAGCCTATCTAGATGTGACGGAAAATAAAATCCAGAGCAAATCAGCTGTCAAAATCGCCCGCTTGATTCAGCATGCTATCTGGGAAGAGCTGCATCTCACAGCTTCAGCGGGTGTTTCTTATAATAAGTTTTTGGCCAAGATGGCAAGTGACTACCAAAAACCCCGTGGCCTAACGGTGGTCTTACCGGAGGACGCTGAGGATTTCCTGAGCCAAATGGACATTGCCAAATTTCATGGAGTAGGAAAGAAGACAGTAGAGCGACTACATGAGATGGGTGTCTATACTGGCGCGGATCTTTTAGCCATCCCGGAGATGACTTTGATTGATCGGTTTGGGCGATTTGGCTATGATCTCTTTCGAAAGGCGCGAGGGATTCACAATAGCCCTGTCAAAAGTCATCGCATCCGTAAGTCGATCGGAAAAGAGCGGACCTACCGCAAGCTCCTTTATGCAGAAGATGATATTTTAGAAGAAATTGCCAATCTGTCCAGTAAGGTGGCCCAATCGCTGGAAAAACATGGTAAGCAAGGAAAGACCTTGGTCTTAAAAGTGCGCTATGGAGACTTTACCACCTTGACTAAGCGTATCACCTTGACGGAGCCAACGCGAGATGATGAGCGCATCAATCGTTCAGCGCGTCGCATTTTTCAAGAAATCGAATCGATAAATACAGGAATCCGCCTCTTGGGTGTCACCATGACCAACTTTGTTGATCATACTGAACTGTCTCTGGTAGAGGAAGAAAAAGACAACTAGTCTATTCACTAGTCGTCTTTTTTGATATCAAAGAAGGCTGCAATCTCTTCTTCTGTTAGTCCAATCATAGGCGAGATGGCGTGGAGATTGTCTTCTGTTAGTCGATAGACAGTAGGCTTAGACGTCTCTGCTTTCGTTTCAACAGTTTCTTCCTTGCTTCGTGCAGATTCGATTGTAGCAGAAGCCATTGCAACGGATGAAGAATAGTCTGTGGTTGCTTCGCCTCCGTCCAGGTCCTTGAAGCGTTCCACCAAGTAGGTCTTGCGCGCTGTACCTGTATTTTTAGTAGCGAAATCAAAGGCGCTGTATTCTCCTAAGAGAATCAGCTTGCTCTTTGAGCGCGTGATGGCGGTATAGATCAAATTACGCTGCAACATCCGGTGGCTTTGATTCGTAATGGGTAAAATCACCACAGGAAATTCGCTTCCTTGCGATTTGTGAATACTCATCGCATAGGCTAAGCGAATCTTGTACCATTCATTGCGCGGGTAGACGATTTCATTGCCATCAAATTGGATAGTCAATTCATCTTGCTTCGATTCTGTATATTTTCCGGGGAGAAGATCGGTAATGTAGCCAATATCTCCATTAAAGACATTGCTTTCTGCATCATTGACCAGATGGATAACCTTGTCTCCATCGCGGTATTGGCAGTCTGGCGTGTCAAAGACGACCTGATCTTTGACAGCTGGATTGAGAAGGTCTTGCATGAGTGTATTGATGTTGTCAATGCCGGCCTGGCCCTTGTACATCGGTGCCAAGACTTGGATATCTCGAGCTGGGATCTGACTGCGAAGGGCAGCAGAGGTGATCTGTTCGATCATCTTAGGGATGTGTTCGCTTCCGGCTTCGAAATAAGAGCGGTCGGCTTTTCGTTCTGTGAAATCTTGAGGAAGCTTACCCTGGCGAATGTCTCCTGCAAGTGAGACAATGGTCGAATCTTCACTCTGACGGAAAATATGTTCGAGCTTGGTCTGAGGGATGCTTGGGATCTGCAAGAGATCCGCTAGGACCTGTCCAGGACTGACGGATGGTAATTGGTCAGCATCTCCCACAATCAAGAGTTTGGTATCGGTTGCGATGTTGCTGACTAATTGATTAGCCAGCCAGGTATCGACCATGGAAAACTCGTCCACAATGATAAAATCTGCATCTAGATAGTCCTCTAAGTGGCTGGTATCATCATCTCCTGTCATTCCCAAATGGCGGTGGATGGTGGCACTCGGAAGTCCTGTCAGCTCATTCATGCGCCGGGCTGCCCGTCCCGTTGGGGCAGCCAAGAGGATTGGCAGGTCTTGTTTCTTACGCAGATCCAGCTGGTGGAGTTGGGCATAGACACTGATCATCCCATTGATAACGGTGGTTTTTCCTGTTCCCGGTCCCCCAGTGAGGATAAAGACCTTGTTTTGAATCGCCTGGTGAATCGCCTCTTTTTGAATAGCATCGTAGTGAATCCCCAGATCTTTTTCAACCTCTTTAATTGCCTGGTTGATCTTTTCAGGGTCAAATGAAGTCTGCTTTCCTTTCTCCAGCAATCGACCAATGTGACTGCGAATGCCTTCCTCCGCAAAGAAAAGGCTATTGTCAAAGATCTTTGTATCCACGTTTTGGACCTTGTCTTCTTCAATAAGGTGGCCTAATTCTTGGGCGACAGTGGAGGGATCCAATTCTACTGGACGCGCTGATTCCAAAAGGTCAATGCTATAGCGCAGGAGGTCCTTGGCTTCAATATAGGTATTTCCAGTCTCGATAGAGTAGCTAAAGAGGCTGTGAATCAGACCCGCGCGGAAACGCTCGGGGGCGTCACTTGCGATGCCCAGTTCTTCTGCCAGTTGATCTGCAATTTTAAAGCCCATTCCTTGGATGTCTTCCACCAATCGGTAGGGCTGTTGCTCCACGATCTGGAGCGTTTCTTCCTTGTAGAAATCCTGGATTTGAAAGGCTAGTTTATTGGGAATGCCATAATTGGCTAGTTGGGCGAGAATGCGCTCCGTTCCGTAATTCTGACGGAGTTTATCCACAAAAGCCAGGCGGTTTTTCTTGGAGAGACCTGTGATTTCTTCTAATTTTTCAGGGGCCTCCAGAATTTTGTCAATGGTGTCTTCTCCATAGAGATCCACGATTTTTTGGGCTGTTTTGAGACCAATTCCCTTGAAGTGATCGCTGGAAAAATACTTCACTAAGCCCTTGCTAGAGGGTTTGGCACGTTCATAGCGACTGATTTTGAGCTGTTCTCCGTATTTAGGATGATGGACCAGCTCCCCCCAGAAGGTGTAGTCTTCGCCTTCCATGATATCTGCCATAGTACCCGTCACAATAATCTCAAAATCATCAAAGTCTTCGGCATCGGTATCGCTAATGTCGAGCAAGAGGATTCGAAAAAAACTGCTAGGATTTTCAAAAATAATGCGCTCAATAGTACCAGAAAAATAATATTCCATCATTTCTTTCCTTTTTATGAAGCGAGGCTGGGACATACTTGTCTCAGCCTCAGTCTGTTGATCTATACTAATAAGTTTTGAAAGGGTAGATCGGCCATAGTCTAAAGACGGCTTGCCCTTTGATTTGTTCTTTCTTGAAAGCTCCGACTTGACGACTATCTTTTGAAACGATCCGGTCATCTCCAAGTAGGAGGTATTCATCGTCGAGCAACTTCAAGGTAAATTTAGGATTGCCATCCTTGTCTACTGTAAAAGCTTGGGCTGTATTGGCCAATTGGCGGAAGAGTTCTCCGTTTTCTTCGAACCCTTTTCCAGTATAGGTCGATTGCAATTTATCCTTTTTGAAACGAGCGATGTAGTCTTTCAAATAGGGCTCATTGGTCTTTTTCCCATTGATGTAGAGGGTATCGTTGTCGTACTGAATGGTATCTCCAGGAAGACCGATGACCCGCTTGACGATGTCCTTGGTTTTGCCGTCGTCGTCTTTTTCATTGGCAACGACAATGTCGAAACGATCAATTGAGAGGTGGTTGACCACAAGGAGATACTCGCTATCAGCCAGGGTTGGATCCATCGAATGGCCGTCCACCTTGACCGGAGCCCAGAGGTAGATGCGAGAGGCGATGATGAGACCAACAATGATACTGAAGAGGCCCCATTCTTTAAGGAATCTCACTACTGGTGAGCTAGATGTATGTTTTGAACTTCTTTTTGACATAACTTATCTTTCTAGTAATTTCTTTGCTTTTTCTGTGTTTTTAAAATGGAGTTTGGCACAATAATCCAGAGCCTTCATCCCGTAGGTCTGAAGCAATTTAGCAGCGACTTGGTCTGACTTCGCCCCTGCTCCACTAGGGAGATTAAAGCCCAGTTCCTTGCCCAGATCTTCCAGATTTTGAAGGAAGAGATTGCGGGCGATGATGGAACTAACTGCAACCGCTAAATATTTGCTTTCTGCTTTTTCTTCCAACTCAATGGCTTGGGTGACCTGATTTTTTTCAGCTTTCACGTATTTTTGGTAGTTTTTAGCCGTCGTAAAGGCATCGATCACAATTCGTTCTGCTTGGATTCCTTTATTCAATAGAAGATAGATAGCCTGATTGTGCAGGGCCACTTTGACCGAAACAGCATTGTAGCCAGAAGCAATGACTTCATTGTACTTCTTTGGAGACAATAAGAGTGCTTGGTGCTGGATGTTTTCCTCAAGGAGAGGAGCCAATTGCTGAATTTTTCGATCATCCAAGGTCTTTGAATCCCCAACACCAAGCTTTTTAAGCCAGTCGTGCTGGTCAGGTGTGACAAAGGATGCAACGACGGTGAGTCCACCAAAATAAGAGCCGTTTCCGACCTCGTCGGTTCCGATCATGGCTAGATCTTGTCCTGCAGATGAAGTAGTAGAACCTTTAGGGTTCCCAGCATCTTGCCCGAAAAAGGCCAGGTAAGGAGTAAGGTCATTGCCCTGAAGCAAGACTTTTCCAGACTTGTAGATCGAAACGGTCGCTCCCTCTAATCGAAAGAAATAATCCATATGAGGGTTCTTGCTTTGAGTGAGAGAACTGCGATAGGTATGGACAAAATCAAGGATTTGCTCCTGTGTTGGAGTGAGTGTCATACTTTCCATAACCACTATTGTACCACAAATTCAGGGAGAGAGGGAGCAAAAAGAAAGAAAGAATCCACTGGAAAATCCCTGTGAAGAGGGGCTTTGCTACTGACAAAGCTAGCCTTTTTTGGTATAATACCGTGAGGTGATTTTTATGGCGAGCTTAAATAGATATAAATTTACATTTGGAAACAAAGCGCTCACTTTAACAACCAACCATGATAATTTGTTTATGGAAGAAGTCGAACGTGTTGCGAAAGAAAAATACCAAGCAATTAAGGAACAAATGCCAGAAGCCGATGATGAAACCATCGCGATCTTATTGGCAGTAAATAGTTTGTCCATGCAGCTGAATCGCGAGATTGAGTTTGACGACAAAGAAACAGAATTAGATGATTTTCGTCGCAAAGCTTTAGACGACTTAAAGGATAAATCATCTAAATAAGAGGAGATACATGTTAACTTTCTTAATCTTATTGATTTTGGCATGGAGCTTTTATATTGGCTATGCAAGAGGCATCATCCTCCAGTCCTATTATTTTCTAGTGACCTTGGTGGCCCTCTTGATTGCAGGTGGTAGCTACAAGGGACTGGCTAAGATTTTGTCTCTATGGGTTCCTTTTTCGAGTCCCACCCAGCAATCGGTGAATTATTTTTATGCCAACCGCTACCTGTTTCAATTAGATGACATCTTTTATGCAGGGTTAGCTTATGTGTTGATTTTTGTGCTGGTTTATTTGATCGGCCGCGTGATTGGAATCTTTATGCACTTGGTTCCCCAGCCAGAAAAATTGGAGGATCGCAAGTATCAAATTGGAGCAGGTGTGATCGCCGTCGTGATAACCCTCTTGGTGATCCAGATGGGCTTGACTATTCTCTCAACAGTTCCCATGGCTTCTATCCAAAATAGACTAAATGCAAGTGGATTGATCCGCTTTATCATCCTTCATACCCCGATCAGTTCAAGTCTGTTCCACAACTTGTGGGTGACTGCGATTATCGGAGCTTAAGGAGCAAAAATGAAGAAAGGAGTGAGATAAGTCCGATTCAAGGAAGGACGCTCACTTTTTTTGTAGGAGAAACATGAATAAAAAAATCTTAGATATTCTGGAGTTTGACAAGGTCAAGCAACTCTTTGAACCCTATCTACAGACAGAACAAGGGGAGATGGAGCTAGCAGTCCTTACTCCAACCGATAAAAAAGAAACTATCGAAACGGCCTTTATGGAGCTAGAAGATATGGAGCAGATCCTCTTGGAAGAGCCTCGCTTTGCCGTGTCGACCATTCAAGATGTCCGTCCAGTCGCCAAGCGTTTGGAGATGGAGGCGGCCCTCAATATCGATGAATTACTAGCGCTAAAAGCTGTCCTTCGGGTGACACATGAGCTCAAGGATTTCTACGACAACTTGGAAAATGTCCGTCTGGAAAGGCTCAATCGCCTCTTTGACAACTTGGTAGATCTTCCTCGCCTACAAGGTGGGCTTCAAGCTATCAACGAAGGAGGCTTTGTCGAGTCTTTTGCTAGCGAAAAATTGGCCAAAATCCGCCGCCGAATCCAGGAAAATGAACATCAGGTCAGAGAGATTCTACAAGACCTGCTGAAAAGCAAGGCCGATATGTTGGCGGATGCTGTGATTGCTAGTCGGAATGGCCGCAATGTTCTACCCGTAAAAAATACCTATCGCAACCGGATTGCAGGGGTGGTCCACGATATCTCAGCTAGCGGGAATACCGTTTATATCGAGCCTCGAGCAGTCGTCAATCTTAATGAAGAAATTGCCAATCATCGAGCCGATGAACGGTATGAAATCATTCAGATTCTGGAGGAATTGTCTGACACCCTGCGCCCTCACGCAGCAGAGATTGCTAACAACGCTTGGATTATCGGTCACTTAGACTTGATCAAGGCCAAGTATCGGTTTATGCGCGATTGTAAGGCAGTGGTACCAGAGGTTAGTAACAATCGCTCTATTCAGCTCTTGCAACTACGTCATCCCTTGATTGAAAATGCCGTCGCGAATGACCTGCATTTTACCGAGGACTTGACAGAAATTGTGATTACCGGTCCCAATACAGGGGGGAAAACCATCATGCTAAAAACGCTGGGACTAGCGCAAATTATGGCCCAGTCTGGTCTTCCCATCCTAGCGGATCCAGGTAGTCGTGTGGGGATCTTCTCACAGGTCTTTGCAGATATTGGAGATGAACAATCGATCGAGCAGAGCTTGTCGACCTTCTCCAGTCATATGACCAATATCGTATCGATCTTACATCAAGTGGATACCGCCTCCTTGATCCTTCTGGATGAGTTGGGGGCTGGAACCGATCCTCAAGAGGGGGCTGGCCTTGCTATTGCCATTCTAGAAGACCTGCGCTTACGCGGGATTAAGACCATGGCGACAACCCACTATCCAGAGCTCAAGGCCTACGGGATTGAGACTGCAGGAGTGCAAAATGCCAGCATGGAATTTGATACAGCGAGTCTGCGTCCGACCTATCGCTTCATGCAAGGAGTTCCTGGCCGCTCCAATGCCTTTGAAATTGCCCGCCGTTTGGGCTTGTCTGAGACTATTATCCAGGATGCCATGAAGATGACCAATACGGATAATGATGTCAATCAAATTATTGAAAAATTGGAGGCGCAGACCTTAGAAAGTCGCAAGCGCTTGGATACCATTCAAGAGGTCGAGCAAGAAAATCTCAAATTCAATCGCGCTCTTCGAAAGCTCTATAACGAATTGACCAGAGAGAGAGAAACAGAGCTCAATAAGGCAAGAGAAGAGGCCAAGGAAATTGTGGACATGGCCCTCTCAGAGAGTGACCGTATCCTTCAAGGGCTTCACGCTAAATCCCAGTTAAAACCACATGAGATCATTGAGGCCAAGGCTCAGTTGAAAAAACTAGCGCCTGAAACCGTTGACCTTTCTAAAAACAAGGTCTTGAAAAAAGCTAAAAAGGCGCGTGCTCCTAAGGTGGGAGATGAAATCTTGGTTATCAGCTATGGTCAACGCGGAACCCTAGTCAAGCAACTCAAAGATGGTCGCTGGGAGGCGCAAGTTGGCTTGATCAAGATGACCTTGGAAGAAAAAGAATTTAACCTTATCAAGGCTGAAAAAGAAGCGGCTCAACCTAAGAAACGCCAGGTGAATGTCGTCAAACGCTCGAACACGAGTGGGCCGAGAGCGCGTCTGGATCTCCGTGGAAAACGCTATGAAGAGGCCATGCAAGAGCTAGATGGCTTTATCGATCAGGCTCTGCTCAACAACATGGCCCAAGTCGATATCATCCACGGGATCGGGACGGGAGTTATCCGTGAAGGGGTGACCAAGTACCTCCGTCGCAACAAACATGTCAAAAGTTTTGAATATGCCCCCCAAAATGCGGGTGGAAGTGGCGCAACCATTGTCACGTTTAAAGGCTAATCGAATCCTAGCTGTTTATCAGCTAGGATTTTTAAAATCTGACATAATGAAAATGATTGAAAGTTGTTGAAAAGGATTCACTTTTAAATCTGATTTTCAGTAGGTCCTCCCTTTTAAAAGTGCTATAATAGAGGCAATGAATGATTTGGGAGGATACGCATGCGTAAACGTGAAAGTGCAGATTCGTGTACAACGATTCTAGTCGGAAAAAATGCTAGCTATGATGGTTCGACCATTGTAGCACGAACAGAGGATTCTCAAAATGGCGTTTTTACGCCCAAGAAATTGATCGTGGTCAAACCAGAAGATCAACCGCGTCATTACAAGTCGGTTTTATCAACTTTTGAAATCGACTTGCCAGATAATCCAGTTCGCTATACAGCGGTTCCAGATGCCATTCCTAAAGACGGGATCTGGGGAGAAGCTGGGATCAATGTCTACAATGTAGCTATGAGTGAGACAGAGACCATTACGACCAATAGCCGTGTGCTAGGGGCAGATCCTCTTGTAGAGAGTGGCATCGGTGAGGAAGATATGCTGACCTTGGTCTTGCCTTATGTCAAGACAGCCCGCGAAGGGGTCTTGCGTCTCGGAAAGATTTTGGAAGAGTACGGAACTTATGAGTTTAACGGGATTGCCATTTCAGATGTCCATGAAATCTGGTGGTTGGAAACCATCGGAGGTCACCACTGGATGGCGCGCCGTGTTCCAGATGATGCCTATGTGACCAACCCCAACCAACTGGGAAGTGATTATTTTGAATTTGGCAATTCAGATGAGTTTCTTTGTGATCCGGATCTTGAACGTTTTGTCACAGAGCACCATTTGATTTTGGATCAAGAAGGGAAAGGCTTTAATCCACGCTATGCCTTTGGTAGCCAAAAAGACAAGGACCGTCACTACAATACACCGCGGGCTTGGGCCATTCAGCGTTTCCTCAATCCTGAAATCGAGCAGGATCCACGGAGTTTTGAGATTCCTTGGTGTCAAAAACCTTATCGTAAGGTAACGATTGAAGATGTCAAATATGTCTTGAGCAACCACTACCAAGACACTATCTACGATCCTTATGGTCCTGAAGGAGATCACGTGAGTCAGCGGACCTTCCGGACGATCGGGATCAACCGGACCAGCCAGACAGCGATTCTGCAATTGCGTCCAAATAAACCACAAGAAACGACAGGCATCCAATGGATTTCTTATGGCTCCATGCCTTACAATACAGCTGTTCCTTTCTTTACCCAAGTGGATACAACACCAGACTACTTTGCCAATACGACGGCTAAGGTAACAACGGATTCCTTCTACTGGGCCAACCGGATTATTGCGGGACTGGCAGATCCTCACTATGCTCACCATGTTGGTGATTTGGACGATTACCAAGAAACGACAATGGCCTGGGGACATGCGCGCATCAATAAAGTCGATCGTGCACTTGCAGCAGGTGAAACCGTTGATTTTGAGGCGGAAAACCAAGCTATGAGTGATCAAATCCAGGAAGCGACAGATCAACTCTTGGACAAGATTTTGCTCGATGCTAGCAACCTCATGACCAATCACTTCTCCTTGAGTGATTAAAAACCGTGTATTTTCAGGTAGCATACAAGATATTTTCAGAAACGATTGACAAGCTTTTGAAAATCGATTAAAATAGAGAAAATTACATACGACCGAATGAAGTTTGCAGGAGCGTGAGTGACTGTGAATGGACGGAACTCTGGAGAGACCAGAAATGGCACCGAAGGGGCAAGGTAGAGGATGATGCATCTACTCAAACTCTCAGGTAAAAGGACAGAGCGAAAAATAGGGGAAGACCCCTATTTTAAGCAGGACCAGAGTACATGTTTGACATGTGCTCTTTCTTTTTCTCTTTTCTGTCGAGCGGTCGATGAAAAAGGAGACAGAAAATGGATCATGTATTGCAGTTTTTTCAGCAGCTCGATAATTTAGTGTGGGGCGCCCCCTTATTGGTGCTCTTGGTAGGAACAGGGATCTACCTGACCCTTCGCTTGGGTTTGCTTCAGATACGCTACCTTCCAAAAGCTTTTCGCCTGATCTTTACAGAAGATGAGGGACACGGGGATATCTCGAGTTTCGGAGCCCTTGCGACAGCTCTAGCGGCTACTGTAGGGACGGGGAATATTGTAGGGGTAGCTACAGCGATTCAGACAGGTGGCCCAGGTGCCCTCTTTTGGATGTGGATGGCAGCCTTCTTTGGAATGGCGACCAAGTATGCAGAAGGGCTCTTAGCCATTCGTTATCGAACCAAGGATGACAACGGTCATATCTCAGGAGGTCCGATGTACTACATTCTTCACGGGATGGGAGAGAAGTGGCGACCACTGGCTATTTTCTTTGCGGTTGCAGGAGTGCTGGTAGCCCTCTTTGGGATCGGAACCATGACCCAGGTTAATTCCATTACGGGATCCCTTCAAGCCAGTTTTGGGACAGCTCCAGAAGTGGCTAGTGTAGTAATTGCTCTGGTGGTTTCGACCATCATCTTTGGTGGGATTCACTGGATTTCCAAAGTCTCTGAAAAAGTGGTTCCTTTTATGGCTGCTGCCTATATCTTTGCGACTGTCACGATCATTGCCTTGCATCTGGACCAATTGCTTCCAGCCTTAAAAGCAGTCTTTTCTGGTGCTTTTACAGGAACTGCAGCCATGGGAGGTTTTGCAGGAGCAACGGTCAAAATGGCTATCCAAAAAGGGGTGGCGCGTGGAGTTTTCTCCAATGAATCGGGTCTCGGATCTGCACCCATTGCAGCAGCAGCGGCGAAGACCAATGAGCCAGTCGAGCAGGGCTTGATCTCCATGACAGGAACCTTTATTGATACCATTATCATCTGTAGTTTGACAGGACTTTCGCTCTTGGTTTCAGGTGAGTGGATGGCTAAGGGCAGCACTAGTACCCTGACTCAGGATACGTTTACAGGTGTCTTTGGCCCGGTTGGAGGCATTATCTTAACGCTGTGCTTGGTGCTGTTTGCGACAACGACCATTCTTGGATGGTCTTACTACGGGGAACGGTGTTTCGAATTCCTATTTGGTGTCAAACATATCAACCTCTATCGGACCTTCTTTGTCTTTATGGTTGGACTAGGAGGTTTCCTTAAGCTGGATCTGGTCTGGGTGATTGCGGATATTGTGAATGGACTGATGGCTTTGCCTAACCTGATTGCCCTTTTAGCTCTCTCCCCTGTCATCATCAAAGAAAGCAAACAATACTTTAAGAAATAAGAAAACCCAGATCGCGAGGTCTGGGTTTTCTTGTCTATTTGAGATAGAATCATTTAATAGCGTTTTTCTTTTGGCCAGCTGCTCATTTCGGCGATGGCGGTGAAGAGCACATCTGTCGAAGAGTTGAGGGCTGTTTCGCAAGAGTCTTGGATGACCCCGATGATAAAGCCGACGCTGACGACTTGCATGGCAAAATCATTGGTGATGCCAAAGAGGCTACAAGCAACAGGAATGAGAAGGAGAGATCCTCCCGCAACTCCGGATGCCCCGCAGGCTGAGATGGCTGCCACAACACTGAGGATAAGCGCCGTTCCAAAGTCAACCTGAATGTGCAAGGTATTGGCAGCAGCGAGCGTCAAAATATTGATCGTCACGGCTGCGCCTGCCATGTTTACAGTTGAACCAAGTGGAATGGAGACAGAATAGGTGTCTGGATTCAGCCCCAATTCTTCACAGAGACGCATATTGACAGGGATGTTGGCTGCAGAGCTTCTGGTGAAGAAGGCTGTTACCCCACTGACACGGAGGCATTTAAAAACAAGGGGATAAGGGTTCTTGCGGATCATGAAAAAGACGATCAATGGATTGATGACCAGGGCTACAAATGCCATGGTACCAACCAAAACAAGTAAGAGAATCCCGTAGTTACTAAGGGCGCTTAGTCCTTGGCCAGCGATGGTCGTGAAGACCAAGCCTAAGATCCCAAATGGAGCTAGGTTGATAATCCACTCAACAATTTTTGAAGTGATGTCTGCTAGAGTTTGGAGGAGGTCTTTACTATGTTCACTCGCCTCTCTCATGGCGATCCCAAAGACAGTCGCCCAAGAAAGGATTCCAATGTAGTTGGCTTGCTGCAAGGCGTTGACCGGGTTGTCGACGATCTTGAGCAAGAGGTTACTGATCACTTCGCCAATTCCATTTGGAGAGGATCCTTCAGCGGCCTTTCCAGTCAGGGTAATGGTGATGGGGAAGATGTAATTGACCAAAACAGCGACGAAGGCGGCTGCAAAGGTTCCTAGGAGATAGAGGACGATGACCTTTTTCATATTGGTCTCTGTTCCTTTTTGGTGTTGGGAGAGGGCATTTGCGACGAGCGCAAAGACCAGAAGGGGTGCGATGGCACGGAGCCCCCCAACAAAGAACTCTCCTAGGAGTCCAATCCCAGTTGCTTTAGGAAATACAAGTGCTAGAACGACACCAAGTACAATCCCGATTGCGATCCGTTTCATAAGGTTGGTTTTATTCCAAGTGGTAATCAGTCGATGAATCATGTAAGGCCTCCTTAAAAAATAATTAAGGAATATTATACGATAGTTAGGGGGGAAAGCAATGAAATTTTTAAAAAATAGCCTTATTTCCGAATATTTGATATAATCATACTATTCTTTGTTAGAAAGGCCCGAATAAATGAGTCAAGCTTTCCAACGTTATTTCAGTAAAATAGACTGGACAACTATTTTTGATGACCTAATTTCAAAATGCATCTCCCTGATTTTTGTCTTTCTCTTATTTTTTATCGCTAAAAAGGTCATCCATAGCCTGGTCAAGCGGATATTAACCCCTTCTTTTAAGTATACGGTGCAGGATGAAGCCCGTAAAAAAACCATTCTCCGTTTAGTAGAGAGTCTCTTGAACTACTGCTTGTATTTTATCTTGATCTACTGGATCTTGTCGATCCTCGGTCTTCCAGTCTCTAGTCTATTGGCTGGTGCTGGGATTGCTGGGGTGGCTATCGGGATGGGAGCCCAGGGCTTCCTTTCCGATTTGGTCAATGGTTTCTTTATCCTTTTAGAACGCCAGCTGGATGTGGGAGACAATGTTCGTCTCACGAATGGGTCTATCAATATTGCCGGCATCGTCAGCAGTGTCGGGATTCGGACGACCCAGGTGCGGGACTTTGATGGGACTCTCCACTTTGTTCCGAATCGCAACATCACCGTCGTCAGCAATCTCTCACGTGGTGATATGCGCGTGCTGATCGATATTCCGCTAGATGCAAATACCGATCTCGACAAGATCTATCAGGTGATTGCTAAGGTCAATCAGTCTGAACAAGACAAACACCCAGAGGTGTTGACAGGTCCTACGATTTTAGGCCCACAGATCGAAAAAAATGGTCGTTATTCCTTCCGCATCGCGATGACTGCCCAAAATGGAACCCAGACGACTGTCTATCATACCTACTATAAACTCTACCATGATGCCTTGATGGAAGCAGGGATTAGCCTACCGACAGGAAAGAACGGGATCATGTAACACAAAATGAGGCTGGGACAAAAGTCCTAGCCTCTCAGTTATCTTTGAATTGTCGAGCAAGACGCAGCGGTTGACTGGGCTCTACTACGCTGATTTCATCAGCTTTTACAGCCCTACACAACTGTGCGGAGGTGGGGCGACGAAATCGAATTCTAACGAATTACCGATTTCTGTCCCACTCTCTATTTTAAGTAGCAGTATTTGAAATCCAGCTTTTTAATCTGGTCCCAATTTTTTCGAGCCTCTGGTGGCAAGACGATGAGTTGCTGGCGCAACATCGTCGTGATTTCGAGATTTAAGGATTCGATGGGGAGGGCAATGGCTACGGAACTTTTTGCCCTTTGGATCTTGTCCATGCAATATTCAATATGATGGCAAGCTGCACCGGTCTGTGATTGACGGCTAGCTGCGATTTCTTGTCGCATATTGGAGAGTAATTGGACCAATTCAGACTTAAGGAATTCGATCGTATCTGATTTTTCTTGAGCTAAAAGAAACATAAGCACACCTCCTTTTGCTATAGTTTAATACTAATTTATTAAAAATGCAAGGGGGTAAAGTAAAAAAAATAAAATTTTTTTAGAAAAAGATACAGAAAAAGAGAGGGCTCACATCTCCCCACTAGAGACAGTCGAGTCCCTTATCTAAAAAATGGCTTTTCTCCCTTGGTCGGGTTGACTTGACAGAGGTCTGTAGCTATAAAAAAACTCCTGAAACATACTGGTTTCAGGAGTTGAGAGGCTTTGACCCGAAGGTCTTAAAGAAAAATATCGATTGATTATACAAGACCTTGTGCAATCATCGCGTTTGCAACATTTTCAAAGGCAGCGATGTTGGCACCTGCAAGGTAATCTTTACCAAGTCCGTAAGTTTCTGCAGTTGTTTTAGCAGTGTTGAAGATGTTGGTCATGATGTCTTTCAAACGTCCGTCCACTTCTTCGCGTGTCCATGAAAGACGTTGGCTGTTTTGGCTCATTTCAAGAGCAGATACAGCAACCCCACCAGCATTGGCTGCTTTAGCAGGTCCGTAAAGAATACCATTTTCTTTGTATACGTTGATGGCATCGATGTTACTTGGCATGTTTGCTCCTTCAGAGACAACTTTCACACCTTGAGCGACTAAACGTTTTGCAGCATCGCCATCGATTTCATTTTGAGTTGCACATGGAAGAGCGATGTCATAGTTACCAGCATAAGTCCATACAGAACCTTCGTAGTAAGTAGCAGTTGGTTTTTCAGCAGCGTATTCAGTCAAACGTGCACGACGTTTTTCTTTGACGTCTGTAAGAAGGTCGAAGTCAATACCGTTTTCGTCGATCACGTAACCGTTTGAGTCAGATACAGAGATAACAGTTGCACCAAGTTCAGTTGCTTTTTGAAGAGCATATTGAGCAACGTTACCAGAACCTGAGATTACGACTTTCTTACCAGCAAAGCTGTCGCCGTTGGCCTTGAGCATTTCTTCAGTGTAGTAAACCAAACCGTAACCAGTTGCTTCTGGACGGATCAAGCTACCACCGAAACCAAGAGGTTTACCAGTCAAGACACCAGCATCAAATTGGCGAAGGCGTTTGTATTGACCGTAAAGGTATCCGATTTCACGTCCACCAACCCCGATATCACCAGCTGGGACATCAAGAGAAGGACCGATGTGCTTTTGCAATTCAGTCATGAAGCTTTGACAGAAACGCATCACTTCAGCGTCAGTTTTTCCTTTAGGATCGAAGTCAGATCCACCTTTACCACCACCGATAGGAAGACCAGTCAAAACGTTTTTGAAGATTTGTTCGAATCCGAGGAATTTCAAGATCCCTTGGTTAACTGTTGGGTGGAAACGAAGTCCGCCTTTGTAAGGACCGACAGCAGAGTTGAATTGAACACGGTAACCACGGTTTACTTGAACCTTTCCATCACGGTCAACCCAAGGAACACGGAAGCTAATCACGCGTTCTGGCTCAGTAATGCGAGCCAAAATATTTTCTTCGATGTATTCTGGATGTTTTTCAAATACAGGTTCCAAAGTGCTAAGGAACTCTTCAACAGCTTGAAGGAATTCCGCTTCATGGCCGTTGCGAGCTTTTACGGTTTCGAAAGTGCTTTGGATATATTCTTTTGCAGTTGTCATGTTAATTCTCCTTTGTGAATGAAACGAAAACCAGCAAACCCGCTAGGGGAGTGGCTTTGAGACAGTTGACAAACAATGTCATGTTTTATTACATGGATCATTATAGCAGACTTTTTTTGGCTTGTAAAGAAAAAAGTTGAATTTTCTGAAAATTTTATCGTGACTAGGAAAGTCCAAATATTTGGAAGAATTTTTAGCTTTGATTGTCCGGAAGCTTCCAAGTGATGGTATAATGAAAGAAGAAAATAGAGAGCATCCCGAACGATTCTGTTGGTGGTGTTTCAAAAAAGGAGTACAAGATGGTATCGACAAAAACGCAAATTGCTGGTTTTGAATTTGACAACTGCTTGATGAATGCGGCAGGTGTAGCCTGTATGACCACTGAGGAATTAGAAGAAGTGAAGAACTCAGCTGCTGGGACCTTTGTGACCAAGACCGCGACCTTGGAGTTCCGTGCTGGAAATCCAGAGCCACGCTACCAAGATGTGCCGCTTGGTTCGATCAATTCGATGGGGCTACCTAACCAAGGGTTGGACTATTATTTGAATTACTTATTGGAGTTGCAAGAAACGGATCCTGACCGGACCTTCTTCTTATCTCTCGTCGGCATGTCTCCTGAAGAAACTCATACCATCTTGAAAAAGGTGCAAGACAGTGACTTTAAAGGCTTGACAGAGTTGAACCTATCTTGTCCCAATGTCCCTGGGAAACCTCAGATTGCCTATGATTTTGATACGACAGATCGGATCTTGTCTGAGGTCTTTGCCTATTTCACCAAACCTCTAGGGATCAAGTTGCCACCTTATTTTGATATCGTTCATTTTGATCAAGTAGCAGCGATCTTTAACAAATACCCGCTCAAGTTTGTCAACTGCGTCAACTCGATCGGAAATGGCCTCTACATCGAGGATGAATCCGTGGTGATTCGTCCTAAGAACGGATTTGGTGGGATTGGTGGAGAATACATCAAACCAACGGCTCTCGCTAATGTCCATGCTTTTTACCAACGTCTGAATCCAGAAATCCAGATTGTGGGGACAGGGGGCGTCTTGACTGGCCGCGATGCCTTTGAACATATCCTTTGTGGCGCGAGTATGGTACAAATCGGAACCACGCTTCATAAAGAAGGAGTGGGGGCTTTTGAACGCATCACTGCGGAACTCAAAGCCATCATGGAAGAAAAAGGCTACCAAAGTTTGGAAGACTTCCGTGGGAAATTGCACTACATTGACTAATCTTTCGAAAAAAACTTCCTCAAGTGGAAACTTGGGGGAGTTTTTTATGAGAGTGGGACAGAAATCGGTCATTCGTTAGAATTCGATTTCGTCGTCCCACCTCCGCACAGTTGAGTAGGGCTGTAAAAGCTGATGAAATCAGCGTAGTAGACCCACTCAACCACTGCGTCTTGCTCTACAATCCAAAAATAATTGAGAGGCTAGGACTTTTGTCCCAGCCTCATTCTGTTCCTAGTTTTAGGGATTTTCCATTTTTATAGAGAGAAAAAGGTGTACAATGGATGTGAAAAGGAAGGTGATTTCTATGGAAGAAAGGGACGTGATTCAAGAGGCAAGAACGACGGTCACCCTTCTTCAAACAGCCTTTTCTAAAGGATGCACCCCCAGTCCAGATGCCCTTCGATTTCGAGAAAATCTAGATCAGATGTTGAAAGGTTTACGAAAGGCTAGGCGGGTAGACAATCGTCTGTTGATTGAGTTAGAAAAGTTTTATCAGACCGCCAGTCTATTGATTGGTCTGGGCGGGCTAGCATTGAACGAAGAAGCCTTTCAAGCTTGGCGAGCTTATGATCACTGGCATTACGAGGTTGTGAAGCCTCAGTTACAGGTCTATGGACCGACGGTGGTTTTGTAGTTGATGTGCCTTGAGTTTGTCCACAGATATTCGGAGGAGGTGTTGGTCATGGTAGTCCTTCATGATTTTCTACATCAGTTAACCCTATCGTTTTGGAACTTCTATTACTCGCTCTTTTTCTTATTTGAAAAATAAGAAGGATTGAATCCCTTTTACATATAGTAGAAGGGATTTTTGATGCAGAATCCTTGAAAATCTGAGGCTCTTGGATTATGATGGAGCTAATAGTAAGAAGCGTTCCTTGTGGGGAATGCAGGAAGCGAGGAAAAAAGATGGCAGAGATTTATTTAGCAGGTGGCTGTTTTTGGGGCTTAGAGGAATATTTTTCACGGATCCCCGGTGTAGAAGAGACGACGGTGGGCTATGCCAATGGCCAGGTAGAAACGACCAATTACCAACTGATCAAGGAAACGGATCATGCAGAGACTGTACAAGTCATCTACGATCCAGATAAAATCACCCTACGGGCGATTCTGCTCTACTATTTCCGGGTGATCGATCCCTTGTCCGTTAACAAGCAGGGAAATGATCGAGGCCGCCAATATCGGACCGACGTCTATTATACAGACGAGGCAGATCGTGAGGTGATTGCCCAAGTGTTTGCGGAAGAAGAAAAGCAACTGGGACGCAAAATCGCGGTTGAGTTGGAACCCTTGCGCCACTATATCCTAGCTGAGGACTACCACCAAGACTACCTTAAGAAGAATCCTGGAGGCTATTGCCATATCGATGTGACAGATGCTGAGCAGCCCTTGATTGATCCAGCAGCTTATCAGAAGCCAGATCAAGAAATCCTAAAGGCGAAACTGACAGCAGAGCAGTACCAAGTCACTCAAGAAAGTGCGACGGAGCGTCCTTTCCACAATGCCTATGATCAGACCTTTGAAGAGGGCATCTATGTGGATATTACGACGGGGGAACCTCTCTTTTTTGCCAAGGATAAGTTTGCTTCTGGCTGTGGATGGCCAAGTTTCTCCCGTCCCATTGCCAAAGATGTGGTCCACTATTACCAGGATCATAGCCACGGGATGGAGCGGATCGAAGTTCGATCCCGCTCAGGCAATGCCCATCTCGGCCATGTCTTCACCGATGGACCAAAAGACCAGGGTGGTCTTCGCTATTGTATCAATTCGGCCTCTCTGCGCTTTATTCCAAAAGAAGAGATGGAGCAAGAAGGATATGGTTATTTGTTAAAAGCTTTGAGATAATAGAAAAAGCATCTTAAAAACTTTCCTTAGGTGAGTACGGAC